>JAURZS010000180.1 GCA_030653255.1 Burkholderiaceae bacterium
CGCAGGTGGCACAGTCGGGCCATGGGAAACGAGCCCACCATGGCGTCCAGATTGATGGCCTGAAACTGTGAGTTGGAAAATGCCCTCAAGGTCGAGTTTCGAATGCTCATGAGCACGCATGTGTCCATATCCTTGATCACCTCGGGACTCAATCCGCTGACCTGCTCGGGCTTCAATCCAGAAAACACCGACGACGACAGCTGGGAATGCTTGAGCGACGCCAGTTGATCGGGCCTCAGAACGGAAATCTGGCCCGGCTGGATGCCGAACGTCGCCTTGTCGCTGAGGCTGCCGATTTCTGCGGGGGTCATGGCGCCGAAGACATCCTCGGACATGAACAAGATATCCGTGTAGGTCAGGTCGGCCGTTGTGGTCTTGGGATAAAAAGGCGCCGATGTCGCATGAAACATGGGTGCACCTTGCAGATTGCTTGAAAACATCGGGCCCGACCCCTTTGAGATGAAACCATGAAAACTGGCGCCGCAAGCGCCACCGTGATGGGCACGCCAACACTTGACGCGCCCCAACTGAGTGGGGCAATGCCGTCAGAGGGTTCCGTCAAGCCTGCGCGATGACGCGCAGAACTTCTTCGCCGTAGGCTTCCAGCTTCTTGACGCCCAGGCCGCTGATGCCTTGCAGTTCGTCGAGCTGGCGGGGTGCGCGTTGCGCAATCGCAATGAGGGTCGCGTCGTGGAAGATCACGTAGGCGGGCAGGTTGTGCTCGCGCGCGACCTCGGCGCGCCAGGCCTTCAGGGCCTCATAGCGCGGCTGGGCCATGGCGTCGAGATCGGCCGGGACGCCCTTGGGCGCCGCGGAGGCGCGCCGGGTTTTGCCGGGCGCGGCGCTGGACACCGACTCGCGCAGCCGCACCGGCACCTCGCCCTTGAGCACGGCACGCGACAGCTCGGTCAGCCGCAGTGTGTTGAAGGCCTGCGCGTCGATGGCCACGGCGCCGATGGCAATGAGTTGCCGCAGCACGCCACGCAGCTGCATTTCTGAAAACTCGGCACCGATACCGAAGGTGCTGAGCGCATCGTGGCGGAACTGCGCCACCTTTTCGGTGCGCTTGCCGCGCAGGATGTCCATGATGTGGCCGGCGCCGAAGCTGATGCCGGTGGACTGCTGCACGCGGTAGATGCAGCTCAGCAGCTTGCGCGCGGCCTCGGTGCCGTCCCATATGGCGGGAGGCTGCAGGCAGTTGTCGCAGTTGCCACAAAAGTAGGATGTTGCCCCCACGCTCGGCACTGCGTGTCCTCGCTGCCCCCCGGGGGGGTGCTGGCCGCCTTGGGGCGGCCCGGCGGCGGCCAGGGTTGCCCCCACGCCCGACACTGCGCCGGCGGTCAGGTCTTCGCCGAAGTAGCGCAGCAGGCGTACGCGGCGGCAGTCGGTGGCTTCGGCCAGGCCGAGAAGGGCGTCGAGTTTGCCGCGCATGACTTGCTTGAATTCTTCTTCGGCGGGGCTCTCGTCGATCATGCGGCGCTGGTTGACGACGTCTTGCAGGCCGTAGCACATCCACGCATGGGCGGGCTCGCCGTCGCGCCCGGCGCGGCCGGTCTCCTGGTAGTAGCCTTCGATGTTCTTGGGCATGTCCAGGTGCGCAACGAAGCGCACGTCGGGTTTGTCGATGCCCATGCCGAAGGCGATGGTGGCCACCATGACGATGCCTTCCTCGCGCAGGAAGCGGTCCTGGTTGGACTGACGCACGGCGCTGTCGAGCCCCGCGTGGTAGGGCAGCGCGCGGATGCCCTGAGCGGACAGGGTCTGTGCAATTTCTTCCACGCGCTTGCGCGACTGGCAGTACACGATGCCGCTGTCCTGGTAGTCGGCGCCGGTGTGCTCGCGCTGGATGAAGCGCAGCAGCTGGGCCGTGGCGTCTCTTTTTTCGACGATGGTGTAGCGGATGTTGGGCCGGTCGAAGCTGCTGACGAACTGCCGCGCGGATTCGAGTTGCAGCCGCTCGACGATGTCGGCCCGCGTGAGCGCATCGGCGGTGGCGGTGAGCGCCATGCGTGGCGTGTCCGGGTACCGCTCGTGCAGCACGGTCAGCGCCCGGTACTCGGGCCGGAAGTCGTGGCCCCACTGGCTCACGCAATGGGCTTCGTCGATGGCGAACAGGCTCAGCTGGCCGCGCTGGTAGAGCGAGTCGAGCTGCGCCAGGAAGCGCGGCGTGGTGACGCGCTCGGGCGCGGCATACAGCAGCGTGATGTCGCCGTGCAGCAGGCGGCGCTCGACCTGGGCGGCCTCTTCGCCGCTGAGCGTGGAGTTGAGGAAGGCGGCCTCGACGCCGGCCTCGTGCAGGGCGCCGACCTGGTCGTGCATCAGCGCGATCAGCGGCGAGACGACGACCGTGATGCCCAGGCCCGCGCCCTGGCGGGCAATGGCCGGAATCTGGTAGCACAGCGATTTGCCGCCGCCCGTGGGCATGAGCACCAGCGCGTCTGCGCCGGCGACGACGTGCTCGACGATGGCCTGCTGCGGCCCGCGGAACTGCGCGTAGCCGAAGACTTCGGAAAGAATGGATTGAGGCGAAGGCAAGGCGGAGACCTACATCTGCTCCCACGGCAGCTGGTCAAAGCGCCAGCCGTTCAGCGTGGAGCGATGGAAGTGGTCGTTGAGCTCGCCCTCGAAGCCGTGCAGCACATTGATGACATCGGTGAATCCGGCGGCTTCGAGCGCGTGGGCCGCAGCCACTGTGCGCTTGCCGCTGCGGCAGATCAGGAGCACGGTGCGATCCTTGCGGCCGGCTTCGCGGGCCACGGCGGCGGCGAAGCCTTCGGGGTCGGGCGTGAGGTCGGGGTATTCGTACCAGGGAATGTTGTGGACCCCTGGCGGGCGCCCCACGTACAGGGACTCGATCTCCATGCGCACGTCCACGAACAGGGCCTCGGGTTGCTGCTGGATCAGGGCCCAGGCTTCTTTGGGGAGCATGTTCTTCATAACCTCGTATTGTCCGGGGAAACGCGATCTTCCTACAATGAATGTCCAATGAAGCCCATTCAATACACCCGTGGCCAGGCTTTGGCCGGCATTCTTGCGCAGCGCATCGTCATCCTCGATGGCGCCATGGGCACGATGATCCAGCGCCTGAAGCTGACCGAGGCGCAGTACCGCGGTGAGCGCTTCAAGGACTTTGCGCGCGATGTCAAGGGCAACAATGAATTGCTGAGCCTGAGCCGCCCTCAGGTGATCGCCGACATTCACGAGGCTTATCTGGCGGCTGGCGCCGATCTGGTCGAGACCAACACCTTCGGCGCGACCTCCATCGCGCAGGCCGACTACGACATGGCGGACCTGGCCCGCGAGATGAACCTGGCCTCGGCCCGTCTGGCCCGCGCGGCCTGCGACAAATTCAGCACCCCGCAGCGTCCGCGCCTGGTGGCGGGCGCTTTGGGCCCCACGCCCAAGACGGCCAGCATCAGCCCGGATGTGAACGACCCCGGCGCGCGCAATGTGGATTTCGAAACCCTGCGCGCGGCCTACTACGAGCAGGTCGAGGCCCTGGTCGAGGGCGGCAGCGACGTGCTGCTGGTGGAGACCATCTTCGACACGCTCAATGCCAAGGCCGCGCTGTTCGCCATCGACGAGTTTTTCGAGAAGTCAGGCGAGCGCCTGCCGCTGATCATCAGCGGCACGGTCACCGATGCCTCGGGCCGCATCCTCAGCGGCCAGACCGTGACCGCCTTCTGGCACAGCGTGCGCCACGCCCGCCCGCTGGCGGTGGGCCTGAACTGTGCGCTGGGCGCGGCGCTGATGCGTCCCTACATCCAGGAACTGGCGCGCGTGGCCGGCGACACCTACATCAGTTGCTATCCCAACGCCGGCCTGCCCAACCCGATGAGCGACACCGGCTTCGACGAGACGCCCGATGTAACGTCGCGGCTGCTGCATGAGTTCGCCGCCGAGGGGCTGGTCAATATTGTGGGCGGCTGCTGCGGCACCACGCCAGAGCACATCGGGGCCATCCGCGAAGCGGTGCAACCGCTGGCCGCGCGAACGCTGCGCAAGGATTTTTTCTACAAGGAAACCGCCTAGCACGCCCCGGTTTTCACTTGCAAACGGCTTGCAAGTCGTTGCGGACGCCACACTGCAGGCTGCTTCTGCAACACACAACTTCCCGGAAAGGCGCGCATTTTTGACGGAAGTCTGTGGCAGATTTGACAAAAATCAACGGTCCACGACGGCTGTCTTTCAGCAGCGCCTATTTGAATGCGGTTTGCAAGTTACCGCTTTTGATAATTCTTCCAGGGGCTTGACCAAAGCGGTCGCACAGACTACTTGCGCGCATCCCCCGAATTGCTGAAGAAAGGGCGTGCCGCTGTGAAGAAGTCCAAACAAACCCCCACCTCCCCTGTCATCGCAGAGCAGATTGGATCAAGCCCGGCACTCCCGTTGCCCGATGCCTCTCTCGCGGGCGCCAAAGCTGCGACTGCGGCCAAAGTCAGGTCTGCCAAAAAGCGGGCTACCGACGAGGCCGCTCCTCAAGACATCGATCCCGGCATTGTGCTAGCTGCTGCTGCGGGCGACGGGGCTGTCGCGGCATCCGATGCGCAGCACGCGGCATCAGGCCGCACCGATACTGAGACCGCAACACAGGAGTCCGCCGCTGCGGACACGGCAGACACCTCAGCCACTTCGCCGCAAGCGAGCCTGGGTGCTGCGAGCTCATCGGTCTCCACAGAGGGGGCGGTCGTCACGGACGCGCCGGCCCTGCAACTCCTGCCCGCCCATCCTGCGGTCGACATCCTGCGCGAGCCGCCGTTGGAGATGGCGCTGGGCTCCGGCGCGGCAGACAACCGTGGCGCGGGCAGTTCGTCCGGAAGCATGCTTCCGCTGCTGGGCCTGGGATTGCTTGGCGGTGGTGGTGGAGGTGGTGGGGGCGGCTCCGCTGGCAGCAGCGCACCGGCTCCTGCGCCGACGCCGGTCCCCGCACCCGTACAGCCCCAGCCGGTCGCGCCGACGCTGGTGTACGGCACAGTGGTGGCCGGCCCTGTCATCGCGGGCAACGACCTCGAGATCGAGCTGTATGGACAAACCGGCCAGCGGCTGCTGGGCAAGACCCGCATCGGCGATGACGGCTCCTTCTTCCTGGAGATCGATGGCAGCTATACCGGGGTTGTCACGGCGCGTGTCTTCAACGGCGGCACCAACGACGACTATGTCGACGAGGCCACGCGCGAGACGCGCAATCTGCTGATCGACTACTTCGCGGCCTTTGTGGTGGAGCAGGGCAGTGGCTCGGTGCAGACCTCCATCGAATACCGGGTGAGCATCAATCTGCTGACCACTCTGGCCTATCTGGAAATGGGCGCCAACCCGGCGCCCCAGGACGTCAAGGACATCAACGCCGGCATTGCCACGGCCTTTGGTCTGCCGAACATCATCGAGACCCAGGTCGTGTCCACGGTCAGTCCCGACTTCAACCCCACAGACGGCATGAGCCCCGGCGAGGAATACGGCAGCCTGCTTGCGGCCATGTCCGGCATGGACGCCACGCTGCAGAGCCCTGCGCAGACACTGGCCAGGCTTTTGCAGGAGATCACGGTCCAGACCGGCGCGGTCCAGTTGAGCGATGCGGGCAAGGCCGAACTCGTTGCCGGTGCTGGCACGGCCAATGTCGATGAGCGTGTGAGTCTGCCCAATGTGGTGTCGCGCCTGCTGGGGGTGACGGACACCTCTGCGCCGGAACCGACCCCGGTGCCCGAGCCGATCCCAACGCCTACCCCAACGCCGGCTCCCACGCCCGGCGGGGGTAGTGGTGGCACAGGTGGTACAGGTGGCACAGGTGGCACAGGTGGCACAGGTGGTTCCGCGCCGGCGCCTGCCCCTGCTCCCGGCATCGGCGACCTGACGCCGGCAGAAATCACAGCCCGGGGCGTCGACTGGATCCGCGATCTGAGCGAATCCGACATCGCGCAACTCACACCAGCCCAGGCCCCCGGCCTGACGCAGCCCCAGCTTGCGGCGCTGACGCCAGGACAGTTGGCGGCGCTGAACCCTTCGACCCTTGCGGCGCTCAGCACCGACCAATTGAGCGCACTGACCGAGACAGCGCTGGGCGCCATGACCGCGGCACAACTGGGCGCGCTCAGTGTGGAGCAGATCGGCGCGTTGAGCGCGGAGCAGTTCTCGGCCCTGAACCCCGCAGCCTTCGCGGGCCTGACGCCGGAGCAGATGGACGGCCTGACGCCTGAGCAGATCGCCCTGCTCGATAGCGAGCAGTTCTCCCACATCAGTCCGGAAGCGCTGGCAGCGTTGAGCCTGGAGCAGATCGATGCCCTGACACCGCAGGCGCTCGCGGGCATCAGCGCTTCGCAGCTCGCAGCGCTGAGCGCCGAACAGCTCGCAGCACTCAGTCCCGAGCAGATCGCCGCACTCCCGCAAGGCGCGCTGGCAGACCTGACGCCGGAGCAGATTCCCGCGCTGAGCCCCGAGCAGATCGCCAGCCTGGATGGCACCCAGATCGGCGCACTGCCGCCGGAGAGCTTTGCCGCGCTCACGCCCGAGCAGTTGCAGGCCCTGACGCCAGACGCCATCAGTGGCGTCACGGCGGATCAGCTCGGCGCGCTAAGTCCCGAGCAAGTCGGCGCGCTCACGCCGGAGCAGATCGCTGTGCTCACCCCCGAGGCGCTGGCCGGACTCACGCCCGAGCAGGTTGACGGACTCACGCCCGAGCAGATTGCTGCGCTCGGTGGCGATCAGGTTGGCGGCATTGCGCCCGAGACCTTTGCCGCGCTCACGCCCGAGCAGTTGCAGGCCCTGGGCGAAGATGCCCTGGGTGGCGTCACGCCGGAGCAGATCGCCGCGCTCACGCCGGAGCAGATCGGCGCCTTCACGCCGGAGCAGATCTCCCAGCTGAATCCTGAGGCCTTCGACGGCTTGACGCCGGAGCAGATCGCAGGGCTGAGCCCTGAGCAGGTGGCCGCGATCGACGACGACCAGATTGCCTACCTTCCCCCCGAGAGCTTCGCCGCGCTCACGCCGGAACAATTGCAGGCCCTGAGTGAGGATGCCCTGGGCGGTGTCACGCCAGAACAGATCGCCGCGCTCACGCCCGAGCAGATCGGCGCTTTCACACCCGAGCAGATCGAAGCGCTCAGCCCCGACGCCCTGGCCGGCCTGACGCCGGAGCAGGTCGCAGGACTGAGCCCCGAGCAGATTGCCGCGATCGATGAGAACCAGCTCAACAGCATTTCGCCGGAGAGCTTTGCCGGGCTCACGCCCGAGCAGCTGCAGGCCCTGACGCCGGACGCCATCGGCGGTGTTACGGCGGATCAACTGGGCGCGCTGAGCCCCGAACAAGTCGGCGCGCTCACGCCGGAGCAGGTCGCCGCGCTCACCCCCGAGGCGCTGGCCGGGCTCACACCGGAGCAGGCGGACGGACTCACGCCCGAGCAGATCGCCGCGCTCAGTGGCGATCAGGTTGGCGGCATTGCGCCCGAGACCCTTGCCGCGCTCACGCCGGAGCAGTTGCAGGCGCTGGGCGAAGATGCCTTGGGTGGCATCACCGCCGGTCAAATCGGCGCGCTCGCGCCGGAACAGATCGGCGCCTTCACACCCGAGCAGATCGAAGCGCTCAACCCCGACGCCCTGACCGGCCTGACGCCGGAGCAGGCCGCAGGACTGAGCCCCGAGCAGGTCGCCGCGCTCGATGGCGAACAACTCGCCAGCATCCCCCCCGAGAGCTTCGCCGAACTCACGCCGGAGCAACTGCAGGCCCTGACCGAAAACGCCATGGGCGGCCTCACTGGCGAACAACTGGCCGCGCTCACGCCGGAACAGATCGGCGCCTTCACCCCTGAGCAGGTTGCCGCGATCAGCCCCGATGCGCTGGCCGGACTCACCCCGGAGCAGGTTGATGGACTCACCCCGGAGCAGATCGCCGCGCTCGATGGCGACCAGGTCGCCAGCATTCCGACCGAGAGCTTCGCCGAACTCACGCCCGAGCAACTGCAGGCGCTGTCACCCGACGCCGTGGACGGCATCACCAGCGAACAACTGGGCGCACTCAGCCCCGAGCAGATCGGCGCCTTCACGCCCGAACAGATCGAAGCGCTCACCCCCGAGGCCCTGGCTGGCCTGCAGCCGGCACAGGTGACCGGGCTCACCCCGGAGCAGATCGCCACGCTCAGCGACGACCAGCTCGAGGCCATCCCGCCCGAGGTGCTGGCCGGATTCACGCCCGAGCAACTGCAGGCGCTGCCGTCCGGTGTGATGGACAGCATCACCCCCGAACAACTGAGCGCGCTCAGTCCCGAACAGATCGGCGCCCTCACGCCCGAGCAGATCGCCGCACTCAGCCCTGAGGCCATCGCCGCACTCACGCCGGAACAGGTGGCGGGCCTCACGCCGCAACAGATCGCGCAGCTGGGCCGCGACCAGGTTGCAAGCCTGAGCCCCGAGGCCTTCGATGCGCTCACTGCAGAGCAGCTCGCGGCCTTGAGCACGGGTACCACGGGTGGCATGCGCGGCATCACGGCTGAGCAGATCGACACCCTCACGCCAGAAGAACTGGCCGCCTTCACGCCCGTGCAGATCGCGGCCCTGGGGCCTCTGGCCTTTGCCAGCCTGAACGAGGCGCAGCTGGATGCGCTGGGCCTGGAGGCCCTGGAGCAGGTCACTGCGGAGCAGATCGCGCAGATGGACCCCGAAACCTTTGCCAGCCTGAGCAATCTGCAGCTCGGTGCGCTTGATGCCGAGGCCACTGCCGCCATCACGCCGGAACAGTTCGCAGCGCTCAGCCCCGCGCAGATGGACGCTTTCGATCCGGCCCAGATTCCCCATCTGAGTCCGGAGGTCATCGCCGTACTGTCCCCGGCGCAGGCCGCAGTCCTGACCGCTAATCAGGTCGCAGCACTCACCGCCGAGCAGATCGCAGCGCTCAGCCCCACCACCTTCGCCAGCCTCGATGGCGCGCAGCTTGCCGCCATCTCCGAGGCGGCCATGCCAGGCGTCACAGCCGACCAGCTGGCGGGACTGAGTCCCGAAGACATTCAGAACTTCAGCCCCGAGCAGATTGCTGCCCTGAGCCCCGTCGTCTTTGCCACACTGAGCACAGAGCAGCTGGCCGCCTTGAGCGCCGAGCAGATCGCTGCCCTGACAGCGCAGCAGATCGGCGCGCTGGCGCCGCAGGACCTCGCCGGCCTGAGCAACGCCCAGCTGCTGGCCATCAGCGAGGAGGCGATGGCGGGCATCACTGTGCCGCAGATTCAGGCGCTGGACGTCAGCCAGATCGCGCTCCTGAGCGCCGGGCAGATCGGTGGCCTGGGCGCGAGCGTGTTCGCGGCACTCAGCGAAGATCAGCTCGCCGCCATCGACCCCGAAGCCATGGACGGCATCACGCCCGCGCAGGCCGCCACGCTCAGCCCGCAGGAGCTGGCGGCCCTGAGCGCCGAGCAGGTCGCCGGCTTCAATCCACAGACCTTCGCCTCCCTGAGCAGCGAGCAGCTCGCCGCGCTGGGTTCCTCCAGCCTCACGGCGCAGCAGATCGCGGCCATGAGCCCGGCCGCCTTTGCGGCCCTGAGTGACCCGCAGATTGATCTGCTCAGCCCGGGCGCTGTCACCGGCATCACTGCCGCGCAGATCGACGCCTTGAGCGATCACCAGATCGGCCTGCTGAGCGCGCAACAAATCGCTGCGCTCAGCCTGCCCGCTTTCCAGAGCCTGAATGAAAGCCAGCTGGCCGCGATCGATCCGGATGCCATGTCCGGCATCACCCAGGCGCAGGCTGCAACACTGAACACCAGCGAACTGCAGGCCTTCAGCGCCGAGCAGATCGCGGGCCTGGCGCCCGAAGTCTTTGCCAGCCTGAGCAACGCGCAACTGGCAGCCTTGAGCGCGCAAGTCCTGGCCAGCGTCACTGAAGAGCAACTCCATGCGCTGGCGCCCTCTGCCCTGGCCAGTCTGGACGACGCGCAACTGCAGGCCCTCAGTGCGGCCGCCCTGGCGGGACTGACGGCGGCGCAGGTCGATGCGCTGGATGCCAGTCAGATCGCGTTGCTCAGTGCGGAGCAGATCACGGCCATGGCACCCGCCGTGTTCGCAAGCCTCAGCCACACCCAATTGGAAGCCATCACCCCGGCCGCCATGGGCGGCATCAGCGCCACACAGCTCGACGAGCTGAGCGTCATACAGGTCGGACAGTTCAGCCCTGCGCAGATCGCGGGCCTGCAGCCCGAGGTGTTTGCCAGCCTGAGCCCCATCCAGCTCGCCGCGCTGAGCACGGACGTGATCGCGGCCTTGACGCCCGAGCAGCTCGCCGCGCTCGATCCCGACCTGTTCGATGATCTCAGCCACGCGCAGTTGCGCGCCTTGTCTGCCGACGCCATGGGCGGTCTGAGCGACGCGCAGATCGACGCCCTTGATGCGGCGCAGATCGGCCAGCTTGACGCAGCACAGATCGCGGGCCTGGAGCCCGAGGCGCTGGCAGGGTTCAGCGAAGAGCAGCTGCTGGCTCTCAGCGTGGCCGCCATGGCGGGCATCACTGCCGCGCATATCGATGCGCTCACCCCCGAGCAGCTCGCCTTGTTTACCCCCGCGCAGATCGCGGCGCTGTCCCAGCAGGCCATCGACAGCCTGAGTGCAGCGCAACTGGAAGCCATTGGTGGAAACCTCACTGCGGGCCTGAGCCCGGAGCAGATCGGTGCCATGAGTCCCGAAGATCTTGCCGACCTCAGCGACGAGCAGTTGCAGGCCATCACGCCAGAGGCTATGGCGGGCATCACTGCCGAGCAGATCGACGCGCTCAGTCCCGAGCAGATCGCCCTGTTCAGCGCCTCGCAGATCGCTCAACTGACGCCCGGGGCGGTCGGCTCGCTCAGCCCTGAGCAGATTGATGCCATGCGCGAAGCCCAGATCGCGGCGCTGACGGCCGGGCAGATCGGCGCGCTCGACCCCGAAGCGCTTGCCAGCCTGAGCGATGAACAACTGCAAGCCATCACGCCAGCTGGCATGGGTGGCTTGAGCGATGAGCAGATCGATGCCCTGAGCCCCGAACAGATCGCCTTGCTCAGCCCTGAACAGATCGGCGGCCTGCAGCCTGAGGCGCTGGCCAGCTTGAGCGATGAGCAACTGCAAGCCGTCACGCCAGAGACCATGGCGGGCCTGACTCCCGAGCAGATCGATGAACTCAGTCCGGAGCAGATCGCACTGCTCAGCCCCGAGCAGATCGCAGGCCTGACGCCAGAGGCGCTTGCCAGCTTCAGCAACCAGCAGCTTCAGGCGCTGACCGTGGAGGCCGTCGAAGGCCTCACCGCCGGGCAGATCGATGCCCTCAGTCCGGAACAGATCGCCACGCTCAGCCCGGAGCAGATCAACGCACTGAGCCCCGAGGCCATGGCGTCCCTGAGCCCGGCCCAGATCACCGCACTCGACGACGAACACATCGCCGCGCTCGATCCTGCCGTGCTTGCAGGCCTGAGCAGCGCGCAGCTGCAGGCCCTCAGCCAGGATGCCCTGGCCGGCCTGACGGAGGAGCAGATCGACGCCCTGAGCCCGGCGCAGATCGCGCTGCTGAGCGCAGAGCAGATCGCGGGCCTGACGCCTGCGGCACTCGCCAGCCTCAGTGATGCCCAGCTCGAAGCCATCACCCCTGCCACCATGGGTGGCTTGACGACGGAGCAGGTCGATGCCTTGAGCCCCGCGCAGATCGCGCAACTGAGCCCCGCGCAGATCGCCGGTCTGCAGGCCGAAGTGTTTGCCAGTCTGAGCGAAGAGCAGCTCGCCGCGCTGAGCCCCGCCGTCGTCGCGAGTGTGACGGCCGAACAGCTCGCCGCGCTCATGCCCGAGCAGCTTGCCGGCTTGACGGATGCCCAGCTGCAGGCCTTGTCCGCCCAGGCCATGGGCGGCCTGACGGAAGAGCAGATCGACGCCCTGAGCGCCGACCAGATCGCCTTGCTCAGCGCCGCGCAGATCGCGGGCCTGACGCCCGCCGCCCTTGCCAGCCTCAGCGACGCCCAAATCGAAAGCCTGAGCGTGGCCGCCATTGGCGGCATTACCGCCGCACAGATCGACGCCCTCACACCGGAGCAACTCGCGCTGCTCACGCCGGAGCAGATCGCTGCTTTGTCGCCGCAGGCCTTCAACAGCCTGGACGCGGCGCAACTGGAGGCCATTGGCGGCAACCTCACCGCCGGCCTGAGCGCAGGCCAGATCGCGGCCATGGACCCGGAAGACTTTGCTGCCCTCAGCGACGAGCAGCTGCAAGCCATCGCGTCGCAGGCCATGGCCGGTGTCACGGCGGAGCAGATCGACGCGCTCAGCCCCGCGCAGATTGCCCTGCTCAGCCCGGGGCAGATCGCCCATCTGAGTCCTGAGGCCATCGCCTCTCTCAGCGAAGAGCAGATCGACGCCATGAGCGCGGGCCAGATTGCCGCGCTCACGGCCGCGCAGATCGCTGCCATCTCACCCGAACTGCTCGCCACCCTGAGCAACGCCCAGCTGCAAGCCATCAGCCCTGCCGCCATGAGTGGCCTGAGCGAAGAGCAGATCGATGCATTGAGCCCGGCGCAGGTTGCACTGCTGAGTGCCGCGCAGATCGCGGGCCTCACGCCCGAAGCGCTTGCCAGCCTGAGCGATGCGCAACTGGAAGCCGTCACCCCTGCCGCAATGGGCGGCTTCACCGAGGAACAGATCGATGCGCTGAGTACCGATCAGATTGCGTTGTTCAGTGCGGCCCAGGTTGCAGGCCTGACACCCGAGGCACTGGCCAGCCTCAGCAATGCACAACTGCAAGCCATCACCGTGGCGGCGATGGCGGGCCTCAGCGCCGCACAGATCGATGCGCTCAGCCCCGCGCAGATCGCTGCATTCGATCCCGAACAGATTGCAGCCCTGAGCCCGGATGCCATCGCCAGCCTGAGCTCGGGGCAGATCGCCGCGCTCGACGCCGAGCACATTGGTGCCCTGAGCCCCGCGCAGATCGCCGACCTCAGCAACGCGCAACTGCAAGCCATCAGCCAGGCCGCAATGGGTGGCTTGACCGAAGAACAGATTGACGCCTTGAGCCCGGCGCAGATCGCACTGCTCAGTGCCACGCAGATCACAGGCCTGACGCCAGAGGCGCTCGCCAGCCTGAGCGATGCGCAGCTGCAAGCCATCACCGCAGCCGCCATGGGCGGCCTGACGAGCGAGCAGATCGACGCCCTGAGCACGGGCCAAACCACCTTGTTCAGCGCCGCGCAGATCGCGGGCCTCACGCCGGCTGTCCTTGCCAGCTTCAGCGACGCCCAATTCGAAGGCCTGGGCCTGAGCGCGATCGGCGGCATCACCGCCGCACAGATCGACGCACTCGCGCCCGAGCAACTTGCATTGTTCACGGCAGAGCAGATCGCGGCTCTGTCGCCGTCCGCGCTCGACAGTCTGAATGCGGCCCAGCTGGCCGCCATTGGCGAAAAGCTCACGGCGGGCCTGACCTCCGGTCAGATCGCGGCCATGAGCCCAGAAGATTTTGCGGCCTTGAGCGACGAACAGCTGCAAGCCATTGGGCTGCTGGCCATGGCGGGTGTCACCGCCGCACAGATCGACGCGCTCAGCCCCGCGCAGATCGCCTTGTTCAGCCCTGCGCAAATTGCCCACCTCAGCACGGATGCCATCGGCTCCCTGAGCGAAGAGCAGATCGACGCCATGAGCACCGGTCAGATCGCCGCACTTACGGCCGAGCAGATCGCTGCCATCTCACCCGAACTGCTCGCCACCCTGAGCAACGCCCAACTGCAATCCATCAGCCAGGCTGCCATGGGTGGCCTGACGGAAGAGCAGATCGACGCCCTGAGCCCCGCGCAG
>JAURZS010000185.1 GCA_030653255.1 Burkholderiaceae bacterium
CGCAGGGTCGCGGCCTTGTCGGTGCGCTCCCAGGTGAACTCCGGCTCTTCGCGGCCGAAATGCCCATAGGCGGCGGTTTTTTCATAGATGGGGCGCAGCAGGTCCAGCATCTGGATGATGCCCTTGGGCCGCAGATCGAAATGTTCCTGCACCAGCGCCGCCAGCTTCTCGTCGGAGATCACGCCCGTGCCTTCGGTGTAGATGGTCACGTTCATCGGGCGTGCCACGCCGATGGCATAGGCCACCTGGATCTGGCACTGGCGCGCCAGCCCGGCCGCAACGATGTTTTTGGCCACATAGCGCGCAGCATAGGCGGCCGAGCGGTCCACCTTGGTCGGGTCCTTGCCGCTGAAGGCGCCGCCGCCGTGCGGGCAGGCGCCGCCATAGGTGTCGACGATGATCTTGCGCCCGGTCAGGCCGCAGTCGCCCTGCGGCCCGCCGATGACGAAACGCCCGGTGGGGTTGACCAGGTAGCGCGTGTTCTTCAGCCACTCCGCCGGCAGCACCGGCTTGATGATCTGCTCGATCACGGCCTCGACGAATTCCTTCTTCATGGTCTTGCCGTCACTCATCTCGGGGCTGTGCTGGCTGGACAGCACCACCGTGTCGATGCTGTGCGGCTTGCCGTCGACATAGCGCATGGTCACCTGGCTCTTGGCGTCGGGCCGCAGGTAGGGCATGCGGCCGTCCTTGCGCAACTGGGCCTGGCGCTCGACCAGCCGGTGCGCGTAGTAGATTGGCGCAGGCATCAGCTCGGGGGTCTCGTCGCAGGCGTAGCCGAACATCAGGCCCTGGTCGCCCGCGCCGGTGTTCAGGTGGTCGTCGCTCGCCTGGTCCACGCCCTGGGCGATGTCGTTGCTTTGCTTGTCGTAGGCGACCAGCACCGCGCAGCCCTTGTAGTCGATGCCGAAGTCGGTGTTGTCGTAGCCGATGCGCTTGATGGTGTCGCGTGCGACCTGGATGTAGTCCACGTGGGCATTGGTCGTGATTTCGCCGGCCAGCACCACCAGGCCGGTGTTGCACAGGGTTTCTGCGGCCACGCGCGAGCGCGGGTCCTGCTTGAAGATGGCATCGAGAATGGCATCGGAGACCTGATCGGCCACCTTGTCGGGGTGGCCCTCGGAGACAGATTCGGAGGTGAAGAGAAAGTCGTTCGCCATTTGCTTGAAACTCCTGTGATTACCCGGACAATACGTTTTACTCGCGTTGCGTCGAGCGGGAAGGAGCTCTGGCGAACGCTTTAGCAGACATCTTTAACGTCGCCCTGCAAGTTGCTCATTTAACTCAGCGACGGCCTTATTCTAGCGAGTCCGATGCTTTTTCTCTTCAAGTCTCTCTCCCACCTGCCCCTGGGCCTGCTGCACGGCCTGGGCTGGGTGCTGGGCTGGCTCGCCTTCCTGTTGTCGCCGGTCTATCGCCGGCGCTTTATCGACAATGCGGCCCAGGCGGGGCTGGGGTTCGGGCAGGTTCGGGCTGCTGTCGGCCACGCCGGACGCATGGTGGCCGAACTGCCGCGCCTCTGGTTTGGCGCTGCGCCCCAGGTGCAATGGGGCGACGCCACGCCCATCGAGTCTGCCTACGCTGCGGGGCGCGGCGTGCTGTTCCTCACGCCGCACCTTGGCTGCTTCGAGGTCACGGCCCAGGCGCAGGCGGCGCGTTATGCCGCCGCCCACGGCCCGCTCACCGTGCTGTACCGTCCGGCGCGCAAGCCCTGGCTGGCCCGCGTCATCGACAGCGCCCGCGCGCGGCCCGGCTTGCGCACCGTGCCCACCACCATGGGGGGCGTGCGGCAGATGGTCCGTGCCCTGCAGCAGGGGCAGGCAGTGGGCATGCTGCCCGACCAGGTTCCACCTGCGGGCATGGGCGAGTGGCTCTCCTTCTTTGGCCGGCCGGCCTACACCATGACGCTGGCGGCGCGCCTGGCCGTGCAGACCGGCGCCACCGTGGTCCTGGTCTGGGGTGAGCGCCTGCCCTGGGGGCGGGGCTTTCGCATGCATGTGCGCGGGCTGGCCGAGCCCTTGCCGCCGGACCCGGTTCTGGCCACAGTGCGCATCAACCAGGAGATGGAGCGCATCATCCTCGAATGCCCGCAGCAGTATCTCTGGGGGTATGCCCGCTACAAGGCAGCGCGGGGCGGGGCCTGAGGACATGGGGAGCCGCTTCATGGTCCTGCTGATGCGCGCGTTGGGCTGGCTGCCGTTGTCCTGGCTGCGGGCGCTGGGCTGGCTGTTGGGGCAGATTCTCTACGCGCTGGTACCCTCACGCAGAAAAGTCGTGACGGCCAACCTGGCCCTTTGCTTTGCGCAGCTCGGGGCGCCGCAGCGCCGTGCCATGGTGCGCCGCGTGTTCGTCCGCTTTGCGCAGGCCTGGCTGGACCGCGGATGGCTGTGGCATGCCTCCGCGCCAGTGCTGGGCCGGCGCCTGCGACTGAACGGCGCCGTCAGTGAACTGACCGGGCAGGGTCCCACGGTGATCTTCGCGCCGCATTTCGTCGGGCTCGATGCCGGCTGGACGGCCCTCACGCTGGCCGTGCCCCGGCATTTCACCACCATTTACACCGATCAGGCCGACAAGGTTTTCGACGCCTGGATACTCCAGGGGCGGCGCCGCTTCGGCGGCTGCGAACTCTTCGGGCGTGCCGATGGCGTCAAGCCGATCGTGGCATCGCTGCGCGAAGGCGCGGTGCTGTACCTGCTGCCCGACATGAACTTCGGCCCCGAGGAGTCCATCTTCGTGCCGTTCTATGGCGTGCCGGCGGCCACCGTCCCCTCGCTGTCGCGCTTTGCCCGCCTGGGGCGGGCGCGCGTGGTGCCCGTGGTTACGCGCATGACGGCGCAGGGCTACGAGGTGCAGGTCCTGCCGGCCTGGCCCGATTTCCCCGGTGACGACGCGCAGGCCGACACCGCACTCATGAACGCGCGCCTTCAGGGCTACATCGACACCATGCCGGAGCAGTACTACTGGGTCCACAAACGTTTCAAGACGCGGCCCGAGGGTGAAGCCTCGGTCTATTGAGCAAGACTGGCAAAGCGGTGGTGCGGGGCTGCGGTCTCAGGCGTGCAGAAAGTCCGAGAGCAATGCGGCCACGCGCTGCGGCTGCTCATGAATCACCCAATGCGTTGCATCCTCGATCGTGTGCAGTTGCAATTGCGGCACATAGTCTTCCAGACCCACCAGCAGATGCGGCGGCAGCGACAGGTCGCGCATGCCCCAGATCACCAGCGTGGGCAGATCGATGGTCAGCATGCTGCGTGGCAGATCGACCGCTGCTGCGGCCGGATCTTCGGGGCGGGGAGGGCGCAGCGGCGAGGCCCGGTAGTAGTTGCAGCCGCCCGTCAGCCCCGCGGCCCAGACGGCGCGGTAGCGGTCTTTCAGTGCCTCGGTCAGCCAGGCGGGGTGTGCCGGCCCGCCGATGCTGTGCGACAGAAAGGCCCACAGTCGACGGTAGTCGTCGGCCACGAGCAGCGCTTCGGCGTCGGGGCGGACCAGGAAATTCATATAAGCGCTGGCGGCCTGCTGCGCGGGGTCGGACTTCATGTCGCGCGCAAAAGTGCCGGGGTGCGGTGAGTTGACGATGGCCAGCCGGTCCATGCGCTGCGGCTTCTGGTTGGCCAGATACCAGGCCACGGCGCCACCCCAGTCGTGCGCCACCAGGCAGGCCAGCGGCCGTCCCGGCGACTCGAGGTCGATGAGCGCCTCGATGTCGGCCGCCAGTTGCCGGGGTCGGTAGGCGCTCACATCGGCGGGCGCGCTCGACTTCTCGAAACCCCGAAGATTGGGGGCCACGCAGCGGTAGCCGCCGTGGGCAGGCTGCGAAAAGTGCGCCAGCATGTCGTCCCAGATGAAGGCCGCCTCCGGAAAACCATGCAGGAACAGCAGCACCGGGCGGCCGCGCTCGCCCGCAGTCCGCAGGCTCAGCGTGACGCCATGGGGCAGGGCCTGTTCCCGGGTCTCGATCATTCTGCGGCGGCGTCCGCCTCGGCCGCAGGGGCGGGTGGCGGCAATCCTTCGTGCGCCCATTGCCACAGCAGCAGCGAGACCTCGTCGACCCCCTTTTTGTTCAGGGCCGAAAACAGCCGGACTTCGCCGCCGCCGGCCTGCAGCCGCACGATCGACAGGGCCTTGTTCTGTTCCTCACGCGTGAGCTTGTCGGCCTTGGTCAGCACCACCAGAAACTTCAGGCCCTGCTCGACCCGGGGTCGGATCACGTCGAGCAGGATCTCGTCGAGTTCGGTCATGCCGTGGCGCGGATCGCACAGCAGCACCACGGCGCGCAGGTTCTCGCGGGTGATCAGGTAATTGGCCATCACCCGTTGCCAGCGCAGTTTGTCCTGCTTGGGCACGGCTGCATAGCCGTAGCCGGGCAGGTCGGCCAGCACGGCGTCGGTCACGCCCTGCTTGCCCAGCGTGAACAGATTGATGCTCTGGGTGCGGCCGGGCGTCTTGGAGGCAAAGGCCAGCCGCTTTTGCTGGGTCAGGGTATTGATGCAGGTCGATTTACCCGCATTGGAGCGGCCGACAAAGGCAATTTCGGGCACGGTCAGCGGCGGCAAAAACTGCAACTGCGGGGCCGTGGTCAGGAATTTGGCCGTGTGCAACCAGCCCGTGGCCACGACGGTGGGGGATTTCGCATCGGGTGTTCCGGCGGGGGTGGAAGGCATTGAACTGACCAGATTGGGTGGAAACCCGGGCCCTCATTGTAGAATCATGGGGTTTTGCGCTAACAAACAACCGATCCTCCGATATGAAGTTGCCCGCCTCTTTGCTGATTGCCGCCCTGCTCACGCTGCCGGCCCTGTCCACTTTTGCAGCAGATCCGACGCCGGCCAAGCCCGGTGCGCCTGCCGTTGCGTCGCCCGCTCCAGCGGCTGCTCCCGCCAAGCCGGCCAAGCCCGACCTTGTCAAGGGCGAGGCCAGCTATACCGCCGTGTGCGCCGCCTGTCACGGGGCCGATGGCAACTCCGGCATTCCTGCCAACCCCAAGCTGGCCCAGCAGCACCCCGAGTACCTGGTCAAGCAGTTGCAGGACCTGAAGTCCGGCAAGCGCACCAACGCCGTCATGCAGGGTTTCGCCGCCACGCTGAGTGACGCCGACATGCGCAACATCGCCTATTGGGTCACCAGCAAGAAGGCCAAGCCCGGCTTCGCCAAAGACAAGGAACTCGTCGCCCTGGGCGAGCGCATCTACCGCGGCGGCATCCTCGACCGTCAGGTACCGGCCTGTGCCGGATGCCACAGCCCCAGCGGCGCCGGTATTCCCTCGCAGTACCCGCGCCTGGGGGGCCAGCATGCTGACTACGTGGCCCTGCAACTCAGCGGCTTTCGCGATGGCACACGCAAGAACAACCCCCAGATGAGCCAGGTTGCAGCCCGCATGAACGACCGCGAAATCAAGGCCGTGGCCGACTACATCGCCGGCTTGCGTTAAAACAGAAAGCCAGGGCAGAAATTCGCAAGCCTGGCGCCCGGTTCATGGAACCAAGCGCAGGCAGTCGACCCTAACGAGGGCGGGTCCATCCCAGAGGTGGCCCGCCCTTATCTCTTTCCTGATCGACAATCCAGCCCATGTCAGTTTCCACCCACGGACTCCGCCTCAGGTCCCGCTCGCATGCGCTGCGCGCGGCGGTGGAACTGCTGTCGTCGATGCGCTTCTCGATCTCGCTGCTGACGGTCATCTGCATCGCCTCCGTCATCGGCACGGTGCTCAAGCAGCACGAGCCCGCGACCAACTACGTCAATCAGTTCGGACCGTTCTGGGCCGAGGTCTTCACGCTGGCCCATCTCAATGCGGTCTACAGCGCCTGGTGGTTTCTGCTGATCCTGGCCTTTCTGGTGATCAGCACCTCGCTGTGCATCGCGCGCAGCACGCCCAAGATCCTGGCCGACCTGAAGGTCTACAAGGAAAACATCCGCGAGCAAAGCCTCAAGGCCTTCTCTCACCACGCCAGCGCCGGCTTGGCCGAATCGCCCGAAGCCGCAGCCCGGCGCATCGGCGGCCTGCTGGCCGGCGGTGGCTGGAAGGTGCGGCTGCAGCAGCGCGACAACGGCTGGATGGTGGCGGCCAAGGCCGGGGCGGCCAACAAGATCGGCTACATCGCGGCGCACAGCGCCATCGTGCTGGTGTGCCTGGGCGGCCTGCTCGATGGCGACCTGGTGGTGCGGGCGCAGATGTGGTTCAACGGCAAGACGCCCTACACCGGCGGCGGCATGATCGCCGACGTTCCCGCCCAGCATCGCCTGTCGACCACCAACCCCACCTTTCGCGGCAACGTCATGGTGGCCGAAGGCTCGCAGTCCGGCACGGCCATCCTCAACCAGTCTGACGGCATCCTGCTGCAAGACCTTCCCTTTGCCATCGAGCTCAAGAAATTCATCGTCGAGCATTACTCCACCGGCATGCCCAAACTGTTCGCCAGCGAGATCGTGATCCACGACAAAGCCACCGGCGAGAAGATGCCGGCACGCGTGGAGGTCAACCACCCGGCCAGCTACAAGGGCATCGAGATCTACCAGTCCAGCTTCGACGACGGCGGCTCCAGCGTCAAGCTGCATGCCCTGCCCCTGAGCCCGGGCGGCAAGGCCTTCGACATCGATGGCGTGATCGGTGGCAGCTCGCAACTGACCAAGGGGCAGGACGCGGGCGCCGACAAACTCACGCTCGAATACACCGGCCTGCGCATCATCAACGTCGAGAATTTCGGCGGTGACAAGGGCGGCGCCATCGACCCGCGCAAGGTCGACCTGCGCGAGTCGATCAACTCGCGCATGGGCGCCGCCAACAAGAGCGCCGTGAAGAAAGAACTGCGCAACGTCGGCCCCAGCATCAGCTACAAACTGCGTGATGCGGCGGGCCAGGCGCGCGAGTTCCACAACTACATGCTGCCTGTGCAGTTCGACGATGCGGGCGCCGTGCCCGTGTTCCTCATGGGCGTGCGTGAAACCCCCACCGAGCCCTTCCGCTACCTGCGCATGCCGGCTGACGAGCAAGGCCTCACCGATGGCTTCCTGCGGCTGCGCGATGCGCTGACAGACAGCACGCTGCGCGAGCAGGCGGTGGCACGCTATGCGGCCCGTGCAGTCGACCCCGCGCGCCCCGAACTGGCGAGCCAGCTCGGGGCCTCGGCCTCGCGCGCATTGGCGCTGTTCGCCGGCGTCGGCGTGGCACCCAGGGCCGGCCAGACCACGGCCGGTGGCCTGCAGGCCATCTCCGACTTCATGGAGGGCAACGTCCCCGCGCCAGAGCGCGAGCGCGCGGGCGAGCTCATGGTGCGCATTCTCAATGGCGTGCTGTTCGAATTGCTCCAGATCACCCGCGAGCGTGCCGGCCTGAAGCCGCTGGACACCAGCGCCACCACCCAGGCCTTCATGGCCCAGGCGGTACTGGCCCTGAGCGACGCGCAGCACTATCCCGCGCCCATGATCTTCACACTCAAGGACTTCACGCAGGTGCAGGCCAGCGTGTTCCAGGTCGCGCGCGCGCCGGGGCGCAACATCGTCTATCTGGGCTGCGCCTTGCTGATCCTGGGCGTTTTTGCGATGCTCTATGTGCGCGATCGCAGACTCTGGGTCTGGCTGGCGCCCGCAGACCAGGGCACCCAGGCCACCATGGCGCTGTCCACCAACCGCAAGACGATGGACGGCGACCGCGAGTTCGATCAGCTCAAACACCGGCTGATCGGCGCAAAGGAAGGATGACATGACGACGACCACCACCACCCGCCCGGCGGCGACCCTCGGCCTGAACGAAGGCTTCTTTGCGCGCCGCAATATCTTCGACTGGCTTTTTGCCGCCATCGTCGTGGCCGGCGGACTGTTCGCGTTCTCACGTTACGCCGCCTACATGGACGTCTACGAAAAAGGCATTCTGCTGGCGGCCATACCCGCCGCGATCTGGCTGGGCTGGTTCTGGCGGCCGCTGGCCATCCTCATGCTGGCGGTCACGGCCTTCGCTCTGCTGGGCATCGCTTCCTACCAGGGCCCGGTGCAGGGTGAGTTGGCGCGTGCCGAGAGCGTTTTCTGGCTCAAGTACTTCCTGTCCAGCCAGTCGGCCATTCTGTGGATGAGCATGCTGTTCTTCATGAGCACGGCCTTTTACTGGCTGGGCATGTTTGCGCGCGGCCAGGGCCCGACCATGGAGCTCATTGGCTCGCGTCTGGCCTGGGCCGCCGTGGGCATGGCCCTGATCGGCACCCTGGTGCGCTGGTACGAGAGCTACCTCATCGGCGCGGATGTCGGCCACATTCCGGTGAGCAATCTCTACGAAGTGTTCGTGCTGTTCTGCTGGATGACCGCAGCCTTCCATCTCTACTTCGAAGCTCGCTACCAGACGCGCGCGCTTGGCGCCTTCATCATGCTGGTGGTCAGCGCGGCGGTGGGCTTTCTGCTGTGGTACACGGTGGTGCGTGAGGCCCACGAAATCCAGCCGCTGGTGCCCGCGCTCAAAAGCTGGTGGATGAAGCTGCACGTGCCGGCCAACTTCATCGGCTATGGCACCTTCGCGCTGGCCGCCATGGTGGCCTTCGCCTACCTCATCAAACAGCAGGCCGGCGAGACCCGCTGGTACAAGCTCGCGCCGCTGTGGCTGCTGGGCATCGTGCTGTGCTTCGAGCCCATCGTGTTCCGCAAGACCACGACCGAGGCCGGCGGCAGCTACTGGGCTGTCTATTTCGGCATCTCGGCCTTGATCATGGCCGGCATCCTGATGGGGCGCCGGCGCATCGCGGCGCGGCTGCCCGATTTCGACGTGCTCGACGACGTCATGTACAAGGCGATTGCCGTGGGCTTTGCCTTCTTCACCATTGCAACCGTGCTGGGCGCGCTGTGGGCGGCCGAGGCCTGGGGCGGCTACTGGAGCTGGGACCCCAAGGAGACCTGGGCCCTGATCGTCTGGCTCAACTATGCGGCCTGGCTGCACATGCGGCTCATGAAGGGCCTGCGCGGTACAGTGGCCGCCTGGTGGGCGCTCGGCGGCCTGGCGGTGACCACATTTGCCTTTCTCGGCGTCAACATGTTCCTGAGCGGCCTGCACAGCTACGGAACCTTGTAACGCGGCCCGGGTCCATCTGCCAACCGACCACCCTCAGGGAGAACCCTCATGCTCATCCGGTCCGACAACGACGGCTTCAACCACCCGGTTCCCAGCGAGATCACCTCCCGACGCATCTACGAGGGCCGGCGCGACCTCATCAAGCTCATGGCCGCCGGCACCGCTGGCGCCGCACTGGCAGGCTGGGCGGCGCGCGATGCGCGCGCGCAGGCAGTGGCCAGGCCGGGCAAGCTGGCGGCCCTGCCCGGGGCCAAGTCCGGCGTGGCCGGCGCGGCCACCATGGAGAAGATCACCCCGTACAAGGATGCCAGCACCTACAACAACTACTACGAGTTCGGCACCGACAAGGAAGACCCGGCGCAGACCGCCCACACCCTGAAGACGCGCCCCTGGACGGTCGAGATTGAAGGCCTGGTCAAAAAGCCCGCCAAGTACACCATCGAAGACCTGCTCAAGCTCAGCGCCCAGGAAGAACGCATCTACCGCATGCGCTGCGTCGAGGGCTGGTCCATGGTGATTCCGTGGGTCGGCTATTCCATGAGCGAACTCATCAAGCGCGTCGAACCCCTGGGCAGCGCCAAATACGTCGAGTTCATCACCCTGGCCGACCCCAAGACCATGCCCTTCGTGGGCTCGCGCGTGCTCGAATGGCCCTACGTCGAAGGCCTGCGCCTGGACGAAGCCATGCACCCGCTGACGTTGCTGACCTTCGGCATGTACGGCGAAATCCTGCCCAACCAGAACGGCGCGCCGGTGCGTCTGGTCGTGCCCTGGAAGTACGGCTTCAAGAGCGGCAAGAGCCTGGTCAAGATCCGCTTCACCGACAAACAGCCCGCCACGGCCTGGAACAAGGCGGCAGCCCAGGAGTACGGCTTCTACAGCAACGTCAACCCCAACGTCGACCACCCGCGCTGGTCGCAGGCCACCGAGCGCCGCATCGGCGAGGACGGCCTCTTCACCAAGAAGCGCAAGACCCTGATGTTCAATGGGTATGAGGCGCAGGTGGGGCAGTTGTATGCGGGGATGGATCTGAAGAAGCTGTATTGACGCGCCGCATCGACGCTGCGGGCTCTCGCTGAGATGGTCACCTTTGCCAAGGCTCTCACGCACCCCGCCGCCAAGCCACTGGTCTTCGCGGCGGCCCTGCTGCCTTTTGTGTCGCTGACCTACGGCGCCTTTACCAACGGCCTGGGCGCCAACCCGGCCGAATACCTGATCCGCGCCACCGGCGACTGGACCTTGCGCTTTGTCTGCATTGCGCTGGCCGTGACGCCCCTGCGCACCATCACCGGCACGCTGGCGCTGACGCGTTTCCGGCGCATGCTGGGCCTGTTCGCGTATTTTTATGTGCTGCTCCACCTGCTGAGTTACGCCTGGTTCGACATGGGTTTCGATGTGCCCGACATCGCCAAAGACATCGCCAAGCGGCCCTTCATTCTGGTGGGCTTTGCCGCCTTCGTCCTGCTGACGCCGCTGGCCGCGACCTCCTTCAACCGCGCCATCCGCTGGCTCGGCACCCGGCGCTGGCAGATGCTGCACCGGCTGGTGTATGTCATTGCAGGCCTGGGCCTGCTCCACTTCTTCTGGATGCGCGCAGGCAAGAACAATTTCGCGGAAGTAGGCGTCTATGCGGCGATCGTCGCGCTGCTGCTGGGCTTGCGCCTGAAGGAGCGTCTGCGCAAGCGGCGGGCGGCAGCAATCGCCAACTAGATCGTTCGCGCCCTACACCCCCATTGCGCTCACGCGGTATATGCCTGCTTGCGCCCCCGCTCCAACCCATCAGTCGACCAAGCGCTCCCCCCGCATCTGATCCGCCGCACTCTCGCGCTCTCGAATCAGCGTGCTGCGCGTTCCATCCACCAGCACCTCAGCCGCACGCCCGCGCGTGTTGTAGTTGCTCGCCATGCTCATGCAGTACGCACCGGCCGACATCACCGCCAGCAGATCGCCGCAGCGAAGGTTAAGCAGCCGGTCGCGCCCGATCCAGTCGCCGCTCTCGCACACCGGCCCGACCACGTCATAGCAGCTGCCGCTGCCCGCGCGCGGAGCCAGCGGCACGATGGCATGAAAAGCCTCGTACATCGCGGGGCGGGGCAGGTCGTTCATGGCCGCGTCGATGATGCAGAAGTTCTTCTGCTCCCCCGGCTTCAGGTACAGAACCTCGGTCAGGCACACGCCCGCATTGCCCACCAGCGAGCGGCCCGGCTCGATCATGAACTCGCGTTGGCCGAAGCCGCGTGCGTCCAGCCGCTCGAACAGGCGCGCCCACAAGGCATCGGCCTGTGGCGGCGTGTCGCCGTTGTAATTGATGCCCAGGCCGCCGCCGAAATCAAGGTGCTGCAAGGGGATGCCCGCCGCCTCGATGGCTTCGACCAGATCCAGCATGCGGTCCATGGCGTCAAGGTAAGGCTCGGCCTGCGTGATCTGCGAGCCGATGTGGCAATCGATGCCCTTGACCTTCAGGCTAGGCAAGGTGGCCGCGCGCTGGTAGGTTGCGAGCGTGCGTTCGTGCGCGATGCCGAACTTGTTACCCTTGAGGCCGGTCGAGATGTAGGGATGCGTCTTGGGGTCCACATCGGGATTGACGCGGATGCTGATCGGCGCCGTCTTGCCCATGGCGGCGGCGACTTCGTTCAGGACTTCGAGCTCGGCTTCGCTCTCGACATTGAAGCAACCGATGCCGACCTCCAGCGCACGGCGCATCTCGGCGCGGGTCTTGCCCACGCCCGAGAAAATGACGCGCGCGCCGTCGACGCCCGCGGCCAGCACGCGTTCGAGCTCGCCACCGGAGACAATGTCAAAGCCGCAGCCGGCCTGCGCAAACACCTGCAGCACGCCCAGCGAGGAGTTGGCCTTCATGGCGTAGCAGATCCGCGCGCGGCGTCCGGCAAAGCCGCGCTGGTAGGCGGCCAGCGCGTCAAGCATGGCGGCCTTGGAGTAGACGAACAGCGGCGTGCCGTGCATGCGCGCCAGATCGCTCAGGCGCAGGCCCTCGACGAACAGCTCGCCATCGCGCAGGTGGAAATGCGGCGCGCCGGGCAGCAGCGACGGCATGCTCGTGGCAATGGACTCAGGCGATGCGGGCGCGTGGCCCGGCGACGCGGCGGGGGCGCTCATGGCCTGGCCGGCGCCGAGGCGGCCGTTGTGGGAGACGATGCGGGCGGCAGGGCAGATGGCGCTGAAGGGCCCGCGTCCGTTGCGCCGGGGCGCAGCA
The DNA here is from genome assembly GCA_030653255.1 of Burkholderiaceae bacterium. Classification (GTDB taxonomy): domain Bacteria; phylum Pseudomonadota; class Gammaproteobacteria; order Burkholderiales; family Burkholderiaceae_C; genus JAURZS01. The sequence goes on from JAURZS010000185.1 coordinate 12,261, forward strand.
ATTGGGGCAGCGTGGCACGCTGGGCCGCCGCCGCGCCGGTGGGCAGAAACAGCGCACCCTTTTGTCCGCAGCCGGACAAGGCCGCCGTACTGGCAGCAAGGACAATCGCACTGACTAGAATTTGACGAACAGACAACATCACGGAATTGTAATGACCGACCTCGAATTCATGGACCGCGCGGAAAGCCTGCTTCGCAGCGTCGAGACCTGCTGCGACCGGATCAACGAGGAAACCGACGCCGATCTGGACAACCAGCGCGTGGGCGGCATGATCACCTTGACGTTGCGCGACAGGAGCCAGATCGTCATCAATCTGCAAAAGCCCCTGCACGAGGTCTGGCTGGCGGCGCGCGCCGGTGGCTTTCATTTCAGGTTTGACGGCGAGCGCTGGATGGACACCAAGGGGCAGGGCGAATTCTTCGCGCTGCTGTCGCGCCACACCAGCGCGCAGGCGGGCGCGGCGCTGAGCTTCGCGTCCTGAAAGCCCGCGGCGCGGCAGCTTCGATTCAGTTCTTGAACAGGTCCAGGATGCGGCGTTTTTCGTCGCCCTGCGGCAGCGGCTGCACCTGGGGCGCGGCAGGTTCGCCCCCGGACTTGGCGCCCGCGTCCAGGCCCAGGCTGCTGACGCCGGCGCCTTTGGCGTACTCCTCGTAGAACCACTCGCCGCCAACGTTGACCACCCCTTCGGGCGCGGGATAGTGCGCCACCGGCACGCCTTTCAATGCAGTCTCCATGAAGGAAATCCACACCGGCAGGCTCAGGCCACCGCCGGTTTCGCGGTCGCCCAGCGAGCGTGGCGTGTCGTAGCCCATCCAGACCACGGCGGCCAGCGTTGGCTGGTAGCCTGCGAACCAGGTGTCGATCGAGTCGTTGGTCGTGCCGGTCTTGCCGCCGATGTCGGGCCGCTTGAGTGCGGCACCGGCCTTGGCGGCCGTTCCGGTGCGGGCCACTTCCTGCAGCAGGCTGTTCATGATGAAGGCATTGCGCGCGTCGATGCCGCGCATGGTGTCGTTGATGACTGGCGCAGGGCTCTCGGCGAGCACCTTGCCTCTCTGGTCGGTGACCCGGGTGATCAGCCAGGGGTTGATGCGGTAGCCGCCGTTGGCGAAGACCGAATAGGCCACAGCCATCTGCATCGGCGTGACCGAGCCCGCGCCCAGCGCCATGGTCAGGTAGGGCGGATGCTTGTCGGCATCGAAGCCGAAGCGGGTGATCCAGTCCTGCGCATTGGCCGCGCCCACCGATTGCAGCACCCGGATCGACACCATGTTCTTGGACTGCTTGAGCGCGGTGCGCAAGGTCATGGGCCCGGCGAATTTGCCGTCGTAGTTCTTGGGCTCCCAGGGTTGGCCACCGGTCACGCCGGCGTCGAAGAACAGGGGCGCATCGTTGACGACGGTCGCTGGCGTGAAGCCTTTTTCCAGGGCTGCGGAATAGATGAACGGCTTGAAGCTCGACCCCGGCTGGCGCCACGCCTGGGTGACGTGGTTGAACTTGTTCTTGTCGAAGTCGAAGCCGCCGACCATGGCCTTGACGGAGCCATCGCGTGGATCGAGCGCCACGAAGGCGCCTTCGACTTCGGGCAACTGGGTGATCTCCCAAGGGCCCTTGGGTGTCTTGACGACGCGGATCACCGCGCCACGGCGGATCTTGATCTTGGGCGGCGCCTTGTCGGACAGGCCCGATTGCGCCGGACGCAGCCCGTCGCCCGTGATCTCCACGGTCTCACCGGTCTGGCGCACGGCGACGATCTTGCGGGGGTTGGCCTCCAGCACGACGGCGGCCATCACATCGCCGTTGTCGGGGTGGTCTACCAGGGCGTCGTCGATGGCGTCCTCGGCTTCCTTGGGGTCGCGGGGCAGCTCGACGAACTTCTCGGGGCCGCGGTAGATCTGCCGGCGCTCATAGTCCATGATGCCCTGGCGCAGCGCCTGGTAGGCCGCGTCCTGCTGCTGCGCAATCAGCGTGGTGTGGACGTTCAGTCCGCGGACATAGGTGTCCTCGCCGTACTGCGCGTACATCAGCTGGCGCACCGTCTCGGCCACGAACTCCGCATGCACGCGGGCATTGTTGGAGCCCTGGCGGACCTGGAGTTCTTCTTTCTTGGCGGCCTCGGCCTGCGCGGCCGTGATGAAGTCGTTGTCCTCCATGCGCTCGATGATGTAGAGCTGGCGCGCCCGCGCGCGCTGGGGGTTGGTGATCGGGTTGTAGGCCGAGGGCGCCTTGGGCAGGCCCGCCAGCATGGCAGCCTCGGCGATGCTCAGGTCTTTCAGCGGTTTGCCGAAATAGGCTTCGGCCGCAGCGGCAAAGCCGTAGGCCCGGTTGCCCAGAAAGATCTGGTTCATATAGATCTCGAGGATCTGGTCCTTCGTGAGCATGTGCTCCAGCTTGAAGGTCAGCAGGATCTCGTAGATTTTGCGGGTATAGCTCTTTTCGGCAGACAGGTAGACATTGCGCGCGACCTGCATGGTGATGGTCGACGCTCCCTGGCTCTTGGCCCGGCCCACATTGGCCAGCCCGGCGCGGATCACGCCGAAGTAGTCGACGCCGCCATGCTTGTAGAAGCGTGTGTCCTCGATGGCGAGCACGGCGTCCTTCATGACCTGGGGAATGTCCTTGATCGGCGTGAGATTGCGTCGTTCCTCGCCGAACTCGCCGATCAGCTGACCCTCGGCCGAGAAGATGCGCAGCGGCAGCTTGGGGCGGTAATCTGACAGGTCGCTAATATCGGGCAGATTGGGATAGGCAACCGCCAGCGCCACGGCCACCAGCAGTGCAAGTGCTGCCATGCCGGCCAGGGCCAGGCCGCCCACCCACAGCAGCACCCGCAGGACCGGGACGAGCCAGACCGCGTGGGTGTTGACAAAGCGTCCAGGAGGCGGGGGCGGGTGCCGGTCCGGCTGAGGAGAAGGAGTGGGCATATGGTTGAGCCTTGGGGCTTCAAACGTCGGATTTTGACAACGGTGGCAAAGTCCTGAACCAGGAAAAACCTTTGAGGGACAAGGAGCTTACTGCTAGCATTGAAGTGATTTCTTAAGTTTAACAGGCCTACGATCGGCCGGTTTCAGGGGACTGTCTTGATCTCTTTGAGGTCTTTGTTTCGTCGCCAGCCCGCCGCATTGCTCGGGCTGGACATCAGCTCATCCAGTGTCAAACTGGTCGAGCTGGGCCGCGATCAGGCGGGCAATCTGGTGCTCGAACGCTGTGCGATCGAGCCCCTGGAGCGCGGCTGGATTTCCGATGGCAACGTCGAGAAATTCGACGAAGTGGCCGAAGCCATGCGCCGGGTTGTCAAAAAGAGCGGCACGCGCACCCGGCAGGTGGCCATGGCGCTGCCGCCGTCGGCCGTCATCACCAAGAAGATTATCCTGCCCGGCGGGCTGACCGAACAGGAGCTCGAAATCCAGGTCGAGTCCGAGGCCAACCAGTACATTCCCTTCTCGCTCGATGAGGTCAGTCTCGACTTCTGCGTGGTCGGACCCAGCCCCACTTCGGCGGGCGATGTCGAGGTCCTGATCGCCGCCTCGCGCAAGGAAAAAGTCCAGGACCGCCAGGGTCTGGCCGAGGCCGCAGGCCTCAAGCCGGTGATCATCGATGTCGAATCCTATGCCTCCCGGCTGGCGGCCGGCCGACTTATCGAGGGTCTGCCCAACAACGGCGTGGACACCATGGTGGCATTGTTCGAGGTCGGTGCCTTCACCACCAGCATGCAGGTCATCCGCAACGACGAGGTCCTTTACGACCGCGATCAGGCTTTCGGCGGCGCGCAACTGACCCAGCTGATCGTGCGCCAGTACGGCTTTTCGCCGGAAGAGGCCGAATCCAAGAAGCGCAACGGCGACCTGCCCGAGGACTACGAGTCCGGCGTGCTGCGGCCCTTTGTCGAGAGCATGGCCCAGGAAATCGGCCGGGCCCTGCAGTTCTTCTTCACCAGCACGCCGCACAACAAGGTTGACTATGTGCTGCTCGCTGGCGGCTCCGCAGCTTTGCCCGGCCTGACCGAGGCCGTGACCCAGCAGACCTCCTTTGCCTGCAGCCTGGCCGATCCCTTCGCGGGAATGCAGATCGGCCCGTCCGTGCGCGAGAAGAAAATGCGTCGCGAAGCGCCCTCCTACCTGACCTCCTGCGGTCTTGCGATGCGGAGGTTTCTGCAGTGATCCTGATCAACCTGCTGCCGCACCGCGAGGCCGCGCGCAAACGCAAGCGCGAAGCCTTCTATGCGACGCTGGGCGCGGCGGCGCTGGCCGGCGGCGTGCTGTCGGGCATCGTGTTCCTCTGGTACGAGGCCCAGATCTCAACGCAGCAGAACAAGAACACCGTGCTGACCAATGAGATCAAACGGCTTGAAGGCCAGATCAAGGACATCGCCAACCTGCAGACCGAGATCGCCGCCCTGCGCGCGCGCCAGCAGGCGGTGGAAGACTTGCAGGCCGATCGCAACCTGCCGGTGCATCTGCTCAACGAACTCGCCCGCCAGTTGCCCGACGGCGTGTACATCACCTCCATGAAGCAGGAGAACCAGACCGTCGCCCTGCAAGGCGTGGCCCAGTCCAACGAACGGGTGTCCGAGCTGCTTCGCAACCTTGCCAACAACAGCCCCTTCCTGACCCGGCCCGAGCTGATCGAAATCGTTGCGGCCAATGTCGCGCTGAGCCCGCGCGAGCAGCGCCGCGTCTCCAACTTCACCATCCGCGTGGGCCTGATGCGCGCCAGTGAAGCGGCCAAGGCCGCAGCTTCGGCCGCCAGCGCACCCGCTGCGGCGGTCAAGGGATAAGTCGCCATGGCCACATCCCTCAAATCCCTTCCCCGCATCGACTTTGCCGCGCTGCAGGAGCGGCTGGTCTCGCAGTTTCGCAACCTGGACCCCAACGACCCATCGTCTTGGCCGCTGTTGCCCCGCATGGCCCTGTGCGTGCTGGTGTCCCTGCTGATCGTCGCTGCGCTGTGGTTTGTGTGGCTCAGCAACTCGGATGCAGAGTTCGAGACTGCGCGTGCCAAGGAGGCCTCGCTGCGCGAGGACTACAAGAAGAAGCTCACCCAGGCCGTCAACCTCGAGGCGCTGAAGAAGCAGCGCGAGCAGGTTCTCCAGTACGTGACCCAGCTCGAAAAGCAATTGCCCAGCAAGGCCGAAATGGATGCGCTGCTGTCCGACATCAACCAGGCGGGGCTCGGGCGCAGCCTGCAGTTCGAACTGTTCCGTCCTGGACAGATCAGCGTCAAGGAGTACTACGCCGAATTGCCGATTGCCTTGCGCGTGACCGGGCGCTATCACGACGTCGGCGCATTCGCCTCTGATATCGCCAATCTGTCGCGCATCGTCACGCTCAACAATCTGGTCGTGGCGCCGGGGCGCGAGGGCATGCTCGTCATGGAGGCCACAGCCAAGACTTTCCGCTACCTGGATACCGAAGAAGTCAACGCGCAGCGCAAGGCCGCGCCCGGGGCCAAGAAATGACGGCGGCCCGTCTGGCTCCCGGCGTCGTGGCGCTTGCGCTGTTGGCCGGCTGCGTCGGCAGCGGCCAGGATGAACTCTCGCAATGGATGTCCGAGCAGCGCAACCAGATCCGCCCGCGCGTGCAACCGATTCCCGAGCCCAAGCGCTTCACGCCCCAGGCCTACAACCAGGCGGGGGTGTTCGATCCTTTCAGCAACCAGAAGCTGACCCAGGCCTTGCGCCGGGAGTCGACCCAGACCACCTCCAATGCGGCGCTGGTCGCGCCCGAACTGAACCGCCGCAAGGAGCCGCTTGAGGCCTATCCGCTGGACGCCATGACCATGGTGGGCAGCCTCAACCGTGGCGGTCAGCTCGTGGCGCTGGTCAAGGTGGAAAACCTGCTCTACCAGGTGCGTCCGGGGAGTTACCTTGGACAAAATTACGGAAAAATCACCCGCATTGCCGAGACCGAAGTCCTCCTGCGAGAAATCGTCCAGGACGCCGCCGGCGAGTGGATTGAACGCGCTGCGAAACTGCAGTTGCAAGAGAGGGCAAGATGAAGATACAGCAAGAGACGGCAAGGCATTGGGCGCGAAGTTGCCTTTTCGCGCTGGCAGCCGCGTTCCTCGCGCTTGGGGCGCAGGCGCAGATGGTGATCGAGGCAGTGTCCAGTTCCATGCAGGGTGGCTCCGAGGTGGTCCGCGTCGACTTCTCCCAGCCGCTGAACGCCGTGCCTGCGGGCTTCGCGATCCAGGCGCCGGCGCGCATCGCGCTCGATTTTCCTGGTGCCACCAACGGCATGGGGCGCTCGGCCATCGACGTCAACCAAGGCAATCTGCGCTCCATCAACGTGGTGCAGGCCGGCGAGCGCACCCGCATTGTGCTCAACCTCAAGGCGGCCACCGCCTACCGGGCGACGATTCAGGGCAAGTCCTTGCTGGTCGCGCTCGAACCGGTCGCCACGGTGGCGCCGACCGCCGCTGTCGCCCCCGCATTTGCCGAAAGCCGCAACCGCGACATGCTGCCACTGCGCGACCTCGACTTCCGTCGCGGGCCTGACGCCTCGGGAAAGATCGTCGTCGACCTGCCCAACAACCAGGTCGGTGTGGACATCCGTCAGCAGGGGCAGACCCTGGTCGTCGAATTCCTCAAGTCCACGCTGCCAGAGGGCCTGCGCCGGCGCCTCGACGTGTCCGATTTCGGCACCCCGGTGCAGACCGTGACCACCTTCCAGTCGGGCGACCGCGTGCGCATGGTGATCGAGCCGCGCGGCGCCTGGGAGCACAGCGCCTACCAGAGCGACAGCCAGTTTGTGGTCGAGGTGCGCCAACAGCGCGTCGATCAGTCCAAACTGACGCAAGGCCCGGGTTACCGCGGCGAGAAGCTCTCGCTGAACTTCCAGAACATCGAGGTGCGTTCGTTGCTGCAGGTGATCGCCGACTTCACCAACTTCAACATCATCACCTCCGACTCGGTCACCGGCGCCGTCACCCTGCGCCTGAAGGACGTGCCCTGGGACCAGGCGCTGGACATCATTCTGCAGGCCAAAGGCCTGGGCATGCGCAAGACCGGCAACGTGCTGTGGATTGCGCCCAAGGACGAAATCGCCGCCAAGGAAAAGCTCGAGCTCGAATCTGCCGTGGCCATCCAGGGGCTGGAGCCTTTGCGCACCCAGGCCTTCCAGCTCAACTACACCAAGGCCGCAGACATCGCTTTGCAGCTCACGGCCGGCGGCAACGCCGCCAACAGCAGCGCGCGCATCCTGAGCCAGCGCGGCAGCGTGATTGCCGAGCCGCGCACCAATCAGCTGTTCGTGAATGACATCGGTTCGCGGCTGGAGCAGGTGCAGTCCCTGATCGCCAAGCTCGATATCGCGGTGCGCCAAGTGCTGATCGAGGCGCGCATCGTCGAGGCTTCCGACACCTTTGGCAAGTCGTTGGGCGTGCGCCTGGGCGGTAGCGATCTGCGCGGTGTGCGCGGCGGCGATGCCGGCTACAGCCTGGGTGGCGGCAACCGCATTGCATTGGGAGGAAGCTACAACGCGCTCAGTGCCACGACGGGAGAAGGCGGCGGCGCCCTGGACACCACCAATACCACCTTTGTCAACCTGCCGGCCATCGGGCAGGGCGGCTATTCGCCAGCGGCGTTTGCGATTTCTTTGTTCAGCTCCGCTGCCAACCGATTCCTCAACCTGGAGCTGTCCGCGCTCGAAGCCGATGGCAAAGGCAAGCTGGTGTCCAGCCCGCGCATCGTCACGGCCGACCAGACCAAGGCGCTGATCGAGCAGGGCACCGAGTTCCCCTACCAGCAGGCTACCTCCAGCGGCGCCACTTCGGTGGCCTTCCGCAAAGCCAATCTGAAGCTCGAAGTCACGCCCCAGATCACGCCCGAGGGCAACATCATCCTGGACCTCGACATCAACAAGGACAGTCGTGGCGAGACCACGGCAGCGGGCATTGCCATCAACACCAAGCACATCAAGACCCAGGTTCTGGTGGAGAACGGCGGCACGGTCGTGATCGGTGGCATCTTCGAGCTGAGCGAAACCGAAAGCGAATCCAAGGTCCCACTGCTGGGCGATCTGCCCGCCGTGGGCAACCTGTTCAAAACGCGTCAGCGCGCGAGCAGCAAGCAGGAAATGCTGGTTTTCATCACACCCAAGATGATCACCGACCGCAATGCCGCCCGCTGAGGCCTGTATTCACCGACGACACCTTTAGGAATGACGATGCGTTACCTCCAGCTCCTGGCGACCCTGATCCTGGCAGCACTGATCACGGCATGTGGCGGCGGCGGCGGTAGCGCCGGAACGGTCTCCGGCAGCGCGGCGCCCCAGCCCAGCACCGGTCCGGTACCGGCCTCGGTCGAAATTCTGGCCTCCGACACGCGGCTGTCTTCGGCGCCGGGTTCCACGGTCACCTTCACCGTCACCGTCAAGGATGCAGCGAACCAGTCCATTCCGGTCCAGACGGTGACCTTCTCGGCCAGCTCGGGCAACCTGCTGGGCGTGCTGCCGGCAGCCAAGACCGGCGCCAGCGGCGAGCCCATCACGACGGTGAGCCTGTCGCCCGGCTCGGACCAGACCAACCGGGACATCACCGTCACGGCCTATGCGGGAGGCGCCAGCCGCTCCATCGTGATACCGGTCTTCGGTACCACGGTGTCGATCACAGGTGACGGCTCGGTGCTGTCCGGCGGCGTTGCCACCTATACCGTCAAGGCGCAGGATGGAAACGGCAAATCCGTTGCGGGCGCCAGCCTGAGCATCAAGTCCGCTCTGGGCAACAACCTGTCGCAGCAGACTGTCACCACCGATGCTTCGGGCGTCGCGACCTTTCTCTATACGGCCAACATCGCGGGGGCAGACGTTCTCACGGTCGAGGGGCTGGGCGCCACGGGCAAGGCATCGATCACCGTCAGCGCCGAAGATTTCCGCTTTTCGTCGCCATCGGCGGGCAGCACGGTCCAGGTGGGCGCGGCGCAGTCGCTCGTGTTGCGCTACCTGTCGGGTGGTGTTGGCGTGGCCGGTCGTGCCGTCACCTTCAGCACCACACGCGGCAGCATCTCGCCCAGCAGTGGCGTGACCGACGCCAACGGCCAGGTCGCAGCCACCATTTCGTCCACGACCTCCGGTCCTGCCAACGTGATCGCCCAGCTCGCCGGCGGTGCGCAGGCCAATCTGTCGCTGGTGTTTGCGGCCACCACGCCCGCGAGCCTGGTGGTGCAGGCCAATCCGGGCGCCGTGCTGCCCAATGCCGTGGGCAGCAGCATCAACCAGAGCGCATTGCAGGCCACCGTGCGCGACGCTGTCGGCAATCCCGTCCCGGGGCGTGTCGTCAACTTCACGGCGCTGACCGATGGCAGCAATGGCACCATCTCCCCCGGCTCGGGCACCACCGATGCCAATGGCATCGTCTCGGTCCAGTTCATTCCGGGCGCGCTGTCCACCTCCAACAACGGCGTCGTCATCCAGGCCACGGTGCAGAGCACGGCGGTCACGGGCACCACGGGCCTCACGGTAAGCGGGCAGGCCCTGTTCATCTCGATTGCCACCGGCAACGAGATCTCCAACCTCAACCCCACAACCTACGAAAAAGAGTTCACCGTCTACGTGACGGATGCCAATGGCGCGCCTGCGGCCAACCGTGCGGTGTCCATGTCGGCGATCCCGACTTCGTACAACAAGGGCTCCATGACCTTCTCCACCGGCTCGGGTTCAGCGTCGGTCTGGGTGGCGAATATCTCCGCCTCGTGCGCCAACGAGGACGTCAACCGCAACGGCACCCGGGACGCCGGCGAAGACACCAACGGCGATGGGCAACTGACCCCCGGCTTGCCTGTGGTGGTCTCACCCTCGTCTGTCACCACCGACGGTTCGGGCTTTGCCACCTTCAAGCTGCGCTACGGCGAGAACTATGCACCGTGGCTGACGGCGCTGATCACGGCGCGGGCCACGGTAGGCGGTACCGAGTCCAGTACCAGCTTCTCCTACACCATAGGCGGTGCGGCTTCGGACTTTTCAGACCAGGCCAATCCGCCGGCGGGAGTTTTCAGCCCCTTCGGCACCAGCTACAGCTGTACCGACGCCCTTTGATCCTCGGTCTGGTCGGCCTGCCCGGGTCAGGCAAATCCACAGTGGGGCGCCAGCTCGCACGGCGGCTGGGAATGTCGTTTGTCGATTCGGATCCGGTGATCGAGCACCGGCTGGGATGCTCGATCCGGGCCTACTTCGAGCGCGAAGGCGAAGAAGCCTTCCGCGACATCGAGGAGCAGGTCATCGACGAGCTGACCCACAGTCACGATGGCGTTCTGTCCACGGGCGGCGGCAGTGTGCTGCGGCCGGCCAACCGCGAACGACTGCGCGCGCGCTGCCACGTCATCTACCTGCATTCTGTGCCAGAGGATCTTTACCGGCGCCTGCGCCACGATGTGAACCGTCCGCTGCTGCAGGTGGCTGACCCCATGAAGCGGCTGCGCGAGTTGTATGCGCTGCGCGATCCGCTGTACCGCGAATGCGCGCACTTCGTGATCGAGACCGGCCGCCCCTCGGTGGCCAGCCTGGTGAACATGATCCTCATGCAACTCGAGCTGGCCGGGCTCGTTGCACCGCCCGCCGCGTAGCAGGCGACTAAACTAGGGAGCTATGCAAGCCACTCCCGCAACCCCCTCCGCGCAGACGGTTCACATCGAGCTTGGCGAACGCAGTTACCCGATCGTCATCGGAGACGGCCTGCTGAGCGATCCGTCCAGCTACGCCGGGCTGCCCGCCGCGCACAGCGCACTCATCGTGACCAATGTGACGGTGGCACCCCTCTACGAGGCCCGCCTGCGCGGCGCGGTGCAGGCGCTCTACGCGAACATCCACACGGTGGTGCTGCCCGATGGCGAGGCGCACAAGAACTGGCAGACGCTGAACCTCATCTTCGATGCGCTGCTGACGCATGGCTGCGACCGCAATACCGTGCTGTTCGCCCTGGGCGGCGGCGTCGTCGGCGACATGACCGGGTTTGCGGCGGCCAGCTACATGCGCGGCGTGCCCTTCGTGCAAGTGCCCACCACCTTGCTGGCGCAGGTCGACTCCTCGGTTGGCGGCAAGACTGCCATCAACCATCCGCTGGGAAAGAACATGATTGGCGCGTTCTACCAGCCCCGCAAGGTCATCTGCGACCTGGACACGCTGGCCACCTTGCCGGCCCGTGAATTCAGCGCCGGCCTGGCCGAAATCATCAAGTACGGACCGATCGCCGACATGCCGTTTCTCGACTGGATCGAGGCCAGCATCGACGCCCTGATGGCGCGCGAGCCGGTCGCACTCGCCCATGCCGTGCGCCGCAGCTGCGAGATCAAAGCCGCCGTGGTGGGCGTGGACGAGCGCGAATCCGGGCTGCGCGCCATCCTCAACTTCGGCCATACCTTCGGGCATGCGATCGAGGCCGGCATGGGCTACGGCGAGTGGCTCCACGGCGAGGCCGTGGGCTGCGGCATGGTCATGGCCGCGCAACTCTCGCAGCGCCTGGGCGGCGTCGATGCGGCTTTCGTGCAGCGCCTCACG
>JAURZS010000186.1 GCA_030653255.1 Burkholderiaceae bacterium
GTGCTTGACGCCGTCATACAGCACCTTGTCATAGACCTCGTCGGCCATGATGACCAGGCCATGCTCGCGTGCGATGGCGACGATCTGCCTGAGCAGGTCGTCCGAGTAGATGACGCCGGTGGGATTGTTCGGGTTGATGACCACGATGCCCTTGGTGCGCGGCGTGATCTTTGCGCGGATGTCGTCGAGGTCGGGCATCCAGCCGCGGGCCTCGTCGCACATGTAATGCACCGGCGCGCCGCCGGACAGGCTGGTGACCGCAGTCCACAGCGGATAGTCGGGCGCGGGCACCAGGAGCTCGTCGCCGTTGTCGAGCAGCGCATTGGTTGCCATGGCGATCAGTTCGCTGGCGCCGTTGCCCAGGTAGATGTCGTTGAGGGTGACGCCCTTGATGCCCTGCTTCTGGGTCTCGTGCATCACCGCCTTGCGCGCCGCAAAGATGCCCTGGCTGTCCGAATAGCCGGCCGACGCGGGCAGGTTGCGGATCATGTCCTGCTGGATTTCCTCGGGCGCATCAAAGCCGAACACGGCCAGATTGCCGAGGTTCAGCTTGATGATCTTCTGGCCTTCTTCTTCCATCTGCCGGGCCGCGTCCATGATGGGTCCGCGGATGTCGTACAGAACGTTGGCCAGCTTCGCTGATTTGTGGATGGTCTTCAATGTCCCTCCGGGGGCGCTTTTGACGGTGAAAACCTATAATTTGACCACAGTTCTGCATCGTTTTAGTGCAGCGCAACATCCACCCAGGCCCGCGCACCATGAAGCTGCAACCCGATCGCATCGATCTCCCCACCCTCAGCGGCTACGGCCCGGGCTGGCTGGGCGTGGGGCCCGAGAAGATCACCCACAGCCTGATCCTGGGCTCCAGAGGGCAGCGCATGGACTGGAACTGCCGCCGCTTCGACGAACTCACGCCGGCCCATTTCGAGTTGCTCGCCGCACTGGACACCGAACTGGTCATCTTCGGCAGCGGCCAGCGCCTGCGCTTCCCGCCGACACCCTGGCTGCAGGCCCTGATCGGGCGGCGCATCGGGCTGGAAACCATGGACACGGGAGCGGCCTGCCGCACCTACAACATCCTCGCCGGCGAAGGCCGCAGCGTGGTGGCTGCGCTGCTGCTGGAGCAGCCTTCCTGAGAGGCCGACGGAGGCCCTGGCGTTTTCAGGGTAAAATAGGCGGTTGCAGAGGGAAGCTTCGTCCCCAAGTAGCAACGAGCAAAACCTGTCACCCGAGATACAAATTCCATGGCGATCGTTGTCAACAAACCCATCCCCGAATTTGAAGCGAACGCCACCGGCGGCATCAAAGTCTCGAACACCACGCATCTGGGCAAAGTCGTCGTCCTGTATTTCTATCCCAAGGACAACACGCCAGGCTGCACCACCGAGGCCATGCAGTTCCGCGACAAATACAAGGATTTCGTGAAGGCCGGCGCCACCGTTTTCGGTGTGTCCCGCGACAACATGAAGTCGCACGACGACTTCAAGCTCAAGCTGGAGCTGCCCTTCGAGATGATCGGCGACACCGAAGAAAAAATGTGCCACATGTTCGGCGTGGTCAAGAACAAGATCATGTACGGCAAGAAGGTCAAGGGCATCGAGCGCAGCACCTTCCTCATCGGCGCCGATGGCACCCTCAAGAACGAGTGGCGCGGCCTGAAGGTTCCCGGCCATGTCGACGATGTCCTCAAGGCCGTGAAAGCGCTCAAAAAGGCGGCTTGAGGCGTCATCCGACTTGTGCATAATGGGCACATGCCGTTGACACCGACGCCCAGCGTCATCACCGTAAACTCTCCCAAAGCCGCCAGGCTCGCCAGGCGGCTTTTTCGCTTTCAAGTCTCTTTTTTTGCGAGCAAGCCGACCCATGCCATTGCCACCCGCCCCCACAAAGCGCGCCGCCCTGCTCACACCGGAGGCATTCGATGCGCCGGCCCGTTCGCCCGCGCGTGCCTCGCGCAAGACGGAAACCCACTTTCCGGACAGCGCGCCGGCTGACAAGCCGCAGTCGCTCGACCTGTTCGACCGGCGCGGCGGCGGCACGGCGCCCGAGCCTGAGCCCGGCATCATCCAGATCGAGACCCGGCCCCAGGCCGCAGCCACCGAGCGCCGCCGCACCGAGACTGCCCCGGCGGCCCGACCCAAGAAGCTCAAGCCCAGCGGCCCCCCCAAACTCTTCGTGCTCGACACCAATGTGCTGCTGCACGACCCGATGAGCCTGTTCCGCTTTGAGGAGCACGACATCTTCCTGCCGATGATCGTGCTCGAAGAGCTCGACGCCCACAAGAAAGGCATGACCGAAGTCGCGCGCAACGGCCGCCAGGCCAGCCGCACCCTGGATGCGCTGGCAGGCGCCCAGGGCGCCGACATGACGACCGGCCTGAAGCTGGACACCACGGGCCACCGCGAGGCCCGCGGCTGCCTGTTCTTCCAGACCCAGCCGCTGGACTACACGCTGCCCGCCAGCCTGCCTCAGGGCAAGGCCGATAACCAGATCCTCGGCGTGGTGGCGGCCCTGCGTCAGCAGCACGCCCCGCGCGAGGTGGTGCTGGTGTCCAAGGACATCAACATGCGCGTCAAGGCCCGGGCGCTGGGTCTGGTCACCGACGACTACCAGAACGACAAGACCCTGGAGGATGGCGACCTGCTCTACTCCGGCGCCATGGCCCTGCCCGTCGATTTCTGGGCCAAGCATGGCAAGACCATTGAGAGCTGGCAAAGCGGCAGCGCCACTTTCTACCGCATTACCGGCCCGGTGGTACCCAGCCTGCTGATCAACCAGTTCGTCTATTTCGAGGCGCCGGGCGAGCCCAGCCTGTACGCCCGCGTGACCGAGATCCGGGCCAAGACGGCGGTGCTCAAGACGCTAAAAGACTTCAACCACCTGAAAAATGCCGTGTGGGGCGTGACCACCCGCAACCGCGAGCAGAATTTCGCAATGAACCTGCTGACGGACCCCGAAGTGGACTTCGTCACCCTGACCGGCACAGCCGGTACCGGCAAGACACTGATGGCCCTGGCCGCCGGCCTCACGCAGGTCCTGGAAGACCGGCGCTACACCGAGATCATCATGACCCGCGCCACCGTCAGCGTCGGCGAGGACATTGGTTTTCTGCCAGGCACCGAAGAAGAAAAAATGGGCCCCTGGATGGGTGCACTTGACGACAACCTCGAAGTCCTGGGCAAGACCGAAACCACTGCTGGCGAGTGGGGGCGCGCAGCCACCAATGAACTGATCCGCTCGCGCATCAAGATCAAGAGCATGAACTTCATGCGCGGCCGCACTTTTCTGAACAAGTATGTGATCATCGACGAAGCCCAGAACCTGACGCCCAAGCAGATGAAGACGCTGATCACCCGCGCCGGGCCCGGCACCAAGATCATCTGCATGGGCAATCTGGCGCAGATCGACACCCCCTACCTGACAGAGGGTTCCTCCGGGCTGACCTACGCGGTGGACAAGTTCAAGGGCTGGCCGCACAGCGGGCACATCACCCTGGCGCGCGGCGAACGCTCGCGCCTGGCTGACTTCGCCAGCGAGGCGCTGTAGGCGCCAGCAGCAGCGGTGGCGGGCTTCAGTAGTCGCCGCCGCCCGAGGCCAGGCTTTCAAACTTGGTGATCGGACGCAGAAAGGCCAGCTTGACCATGCCTGTGGGGCCGTTGCGCTGCTTGGCAATGATGATTTCGGCCACACCGGGCTCCTTGCAGGCGTCCTTGGTGTAGTACTCGTCGCGGTAGATGAACATGATGATGTCCGCGTCCTGCTCGATGGCACCGGATTCGCGCAGATCGCTCATCATCGGGCGCTTGTCGGGGCGCGTCTCGACGCTGCGGTTGAGCTGCGACAGTGCGATCACCGGGCATTGCAGCTCCTTGGCCAGCATCTTCAGGCCCCGCGAGATCTCGCCGAGTTCGGTGGCGCGGTTCTCATCGCTGGAGGTCGATCCACTCATGAGCTGCAGGTAGTCGACCACGATCAATCCCAGCTTGCCGCACTGCCGCGCCAGCCGGCGCGCGTTGGCCCGCAACTCGCTGGGGGTCAGGCCCGCACTCTCGTCGATATGCAGCGAGATGTTGCGCAGTTTCTCGATCGCTTCGCTCAGGCGCGGCCACTCGTCGTCGGTGAGCTTGCCGGTGCGCAGATGGCCCTGGTCGATGCGGCCGATGGAGCCCACGATACGGATGGCCAGCTGGGCTGCGCCCATTTCCATGGAGAACACCGCCACGGGCAGGCCTTCGTTCAGGGCCACGTGCTCGGCGATATTGATTGCCAGCGCCGTCTTGCCCATGCTGGGGCGCGCAGCCAGAACGATCAGGTCGCCAGGCTGAAAACCGGAGGTCATTCGGTCCAGGTCATAAAAGCCGGTGGGCACCCCCGTGATGTCGTTGGGGTTCTCCGACATCTCGGTCACGCGGTCCAGCAGTTGCACCACCAGGGAATCCATGCCCTGGAAGCCCTGCTTCATGCGCGAGCCTTCCTCGCCGATGTTGAAAATCTTTTGTTCGGCCTCATCGAGAATGCGGTCCACTGTCTTGCCCTGGGTGTTGAAGGCATTGGTGGCAATCTCGTCGCTCGCACTGACCAGCTTGCGCAGGATGGAGCGCTCGCGCACGATCTCCGCATAGCGACGGATGTTGCTCGCGCTCGGAACATACTGCGCCAGGGAGTTGAGGTAAGCCAGCCCCCCCACTTCTTCGGCCTTGCCCAAGCCTTGCAACTGTTCATAGACGGTGATCACGTCAGCTGGCTTGGTGGCATTGATCAAACCGCCGACTGCGGCGTAGATCAGCCTGTGCTCGTAGCGGTAGAAATCGCTGTCGGTCAGCAGATCACCCACCCGGTCCCAGGCCGCGTTGTCAAGGAGCAGGCCCCCCAACACACTGGACTCTGCCTCGATGGAATGCGGTGGAATGCGAAGCTGGGCAACCTGGCGGTCAACAGGCTCATCGTCAAGGGAGAAAACGGCGGACATGGGTGATGATTTCCTTCATGCCCAATGCTACGCCGCGTCCGGGCGCGAGTCGATGGACAACGCTGAGTGCAAGTTGTGGACAACTCTGTATGGCCTGGGGATGCCGCTGCTGGCGCACCCCCGGAAAACGGCCACGCAAAAAAAAGCCGCCGGGAAAGACCCCGGCGGCCTGGCTGACGCCGACCTGCCCGAGGGCGGGTCGGCCCTGCCGTATCAGGCGGTTTCGCCGTACACCGTGACAGTGATGTCGACCACCACGTCGGTGTGCAGGGCCACGCTGACCGTGGTGTCACCCACGACCTTGATCGGGCCGTTGGGCATGCGCACCTGGGCCTTGGCGATCTTGTAGCCTTGCTTGGTGAGCTCTTCGGCGATGTCGAAGTTGCCCACAGAACCAAACAGACGGCCGTCCACGCCGGCCTTCTGGGTCAGCTTGACGGTGGTGCCACCGAGCTTTTCGCCCTGGGCTTGCGCCTCGGCCAGCTTGCCGGCGGCGACTTTTTCGAGTTCGGCGCGGCGCGCTTCGAATTCTTGCTTGGCGGCTTCCGTGGCGCGGCGGGCGCGGCCCGTCGGAATCAGGAAGTTGCGGGCGTATCCGTCCTTGACCTTGACGATATCACCGAGGCCGCCCACGTTGGGGACCTTGTCGAGCAGGATGACTTGCATGATGAATTCCTTAGATGCGGTGCTGATCGCTGTACGGCACCATGGCCAGGAAGCGCGCGCGCTTGATGGCCGTGTTCAGCTGACGCTGGTAGATCGCGCGGGTGCCGGTCCGGCGCGCCGGGATGATCTTGCCGTTTTCGGCGATGAAGTCGCGCAGGGTGTCGACGTCCTTGTAGTCGATCTCTTCAACGTGCGCGACGGTGAAGCGGCAGAAGCGCTTGCGCTTGAAGAGCAGCGACTGGGTATTGCGCTTGGGGCGCTTGTCTTTGTTGAAACGCTTAGGTCCGGCCATGATGGACTCCTTCGAAATTTAGGTTGGATCGCCCGGGCGATCCGCTGACTGAAATTGCTGAACATGAAGCACGACGCCCTTGCCGCCGCGCGCCGCCGCCAGGAAACCGCTGAACCGCCAGAGGCTGCCTATGGTCTGCCTGCCGAGCGACTCGGCCTGGCTGCCAAAGGTCACCGCCCTGATCACCACACTGACCTGCCTGGTCTGACCGGCTTCCTCGACTTCGGACTCGTGTTCGAGCTGAAAATCCAGGGCGGGCAATCCGGCGGGCGTGTATCGCATCGAACCGATGGAAGCGATACGGGCGCTCAAAGCAACGCGGTTCACATCTCCTGAGGGCGCTGCCTCAGTGGTTGCTGTTGTTGTGGGCTGCGTACTCGGCCTGCTGGGTCTTGCGGGCTTCTTCGCGCTCCACGGTCTTCATCATCGAGGAAGGACCCGTATCGGCCTTCTTCTTCAGCACGGTCAGGTGGCGCAGAACGGCGTCGTTGAACTTGAACGCGTGTTCGAGTTCGGCCATCACGGCCTGATCGGCCTCGATGTTGACGCACAGGTAATGGGCCTTGGCCAGCTTGTTGATCAGGTAGGTCAACTGGCGGCGACCCCAGTCTTCGACCCGGTGCACTTTGCCGCCGCCGGCGGTGATCATGCCCTTGTAACGCTCCAGCATGGCTGGAACCTGCTCGCTTTGATCCGGATGGATCAGCAAGACGATCTCGTAATGACGCATAGACTCTCCTTGAGGATTGAAGCACCCGCAGCGTGGCGGGCACATTTGACAGCCACCCACTGCGTCGGAAGTGGTGCGGCAAGGCGAAGCCCATGATTATAAGCCGAAATGGAAAATGCCGCCTGGCCCGGAGTTCCGGCAGGCGGCATTGAAGGAAATCCGGCTGCCCGCAACCGGGCGGGCCGGACCCGGCTCTCAGTGAATCAGGCTCTTGGCCGTCCCCTTGAGGCTCGGATAGCGGACATGTTCGACCAGTTCCTGAATCCGGGCGCTGGGCGCCGTGGTCATCATGCTCACCACGATGATCACGAAGAAGCCCAGGGGCACACCGAACACGCCAGCCGAAATCGGCTGGATGCCGAACCACAGGTCCACCGGCGAAGTCACGCCGAACACACCGCGCAGCCAGGGCTGGTTCATCACCATGTAATAGAACGTGATGCCCAGGCCGCAGGCCATGCCCAAGGACGCGGCAATGCCGGTCGCACGCTTCCAGAAGATACCCAGCACCAGCGCCGGGAAGAAGGAGGCCGCCGCAAAGGAGAAGGCCGCCGATACCAGGAACAGAATGTCCGCCGGCTTCTGCGAGGCCACGCCCGCTGCCGCCAGGGCGACCACCAGGAGCAGCATCTTGGACAAGGTCACCCGCCGCGCCGTCGAGGCGTTGGGGTCGATCATCTTGTAGTAGAGGTCATGGCTCAAGGCATTGGCGATGGTCAGCAAGAGTCCGTCGGCCGTCGACAGCGCGGCGGCCAGTCCACCCGCCGCGACCAGGCCGGACACCACATAAGGCAGTCCACCGATCTCCGGCGTGGCCAGCACCACGATATCGCCGCCGATGGAGATTTCACCCAGTTGCAGAATGCCGTCCCGGTTGAGGTCGATCACGCTCAGCAAACTGGGGTCCACCTTCTGCCAACTCGCGATCCACGCCGGTAACTTGTCAAACGGCGTTCCCACCAGCACGTTGAACACCTCGAACTTGACCAGCACCGCCAGCGCGGGCGCGGTGAAGTACAGCAGGAAGATGAAGAACAGCGACCAGGTCACCGAATCGCGCGCCGCCTTGACGCTGGGAGTGGTGTAGTAGCGCATCAGGATGTGAGGCAGCGCGGCGGTGCCCACCATCAGGCAGAAGATCAGCGCCAGGAAATTGCGGCGGGAGTAATCGAAGGTCTCCTTGGCCTTGGCGTCGACGTTAGCGTCGCCTGCGTACAGAGCCGCATGGCGCGGCATGCCCCCGAGCGGCTTGTCCCTGGCTTCTGCAGCGGCCTTGCCACGCGTCCATGCGGCCTTGGCTGCGGCTTCGTCCTTGGGCAAACCGGCGAGATCGCGCTCGGCCGCCGCGATCGCGGCGGCGGCAGCGTTCTCGGCCTTCAGGTCGGCGACCTTCTTCGTGGCGGCTGCACGGTCGGCCTCCAACGCGGCCTTGGGATCCTTGAGCTTTTCACCGAGGGCTGTGGCGCGATCCTGGTAGACCTTGCGCACTTCCATTTCCTTGGGATCCTTGATCAGCACGTCCTCACGCGCCGTGACCTTCTGGAGCTGGTAGCCATAGACAGCCTGAGGAACCGGCACGCCCGTCTGCTTCACCGACAACCAAACCACCGGCACCATATAGGCGATGATCAGAATGATGTATTGCGCCACCTGCGTCCAGGTCACCGCGCGCATGCCGCCAAGGAATGAGCACACCAGAATGCCGGCCAGACCGAGGAAAATTCCGATTTCAAAAGCCACCCCCGTCAGACGGGTCGTGATGATGCCCACGCCATAGATCTGCGCCACCACATAGGTGAAGGAGCACAGAATGGCCGCGACGATGCCGATGAACCGGGGCAGGTTTCCGCCAAAACGCTCACCCAGGAAGTCCGGGATGGTGAACTGGCCGAACTTGCGCAGGTAAGGCGCGAGAAACAGCGCAACCAGGCAGTAGCCGCCCGTCCACCCCATGATGAAGGCAAGACCGCTATAGCCTGTGAGGTACAGGGTCCCGGCCATGCCGATGAAGGACGCCGCCGACATCCAGTCCGCCCCCGTGGCCATGCCGTTGTAGACCGCCGGCACGCGCCGTCCGGCCACATAGTATTCGGCCGCGTCGGTGGTGCGGCTCATGATGCCGATGCCCGCATACAGACCGATGGTCGCTAACAGGAAGATGAACCCCATCCACTCGCGCGAAAGGCCCATCTGCTCCAGGATGGCCAGTATGACAACGAAGAACAGAAAGCCCCCCGTGTAGAAGCCATAGACTTTGTTGAGTTGACTCTTGAACGCCCGATGGGCTGCCGCGCCGGTTACACCGTCGGCTGTTTCAAAAATGGATGCCATGATTTATTCTTCCTCATCCACGCCGAACTCTTGGTCCAGCTTGTTCATGTACCGAGCGTAGTACCAGATGATCAGCACGTAGACGACCAGCGCACCCTGTGCGCCCATCCAGAAGCTGAAGGGCCAGCCGAAAAAACTGAAGCTGAGGTCGCGGGCCCAAAAACCCACGACATAGGTCACCACGAACCAGATCGCGAGCAGTATCGCGGTGATGGTCAGATTTTTCTGCCAGTAGAGTCTGTGCCCTGCTGTTAGCTGCATGTCGTTGTCTCCTCGTACCCGCTCAGGGGATATCGTTCTTCGTCAATCAGCGGCCCCCCGCCGGATCGCTCCGGCAGGCCACAACCGGGCCGCACCCATCAAAGCACCCGCTCAACCTGCCGTAGAGACAAATATCCCGGTCTCACGTTCCAGTTGCGCAGCCACTTTGGGCTCGAATCGCTTGAGGTGACGGATGATTTTCCGCGCCTCAACCGGTTCGTGCCTGTCCACATGCACCCGGGCCAGCTGATACCAGCCGTACGGGCTCATGGGTTGCAATTGCGTATTTTTCCGCAGCGCCTCGAGCGCTTCGTCCAGACGGTGCATGCGGATCAGGACCAGGCCCAGGCCATACCAGGCCCGGTCCAGGGTCGGACTCAGCTCGGTGGCGCGCTGCAGCGCAGCGTGCGCGCCCTCAAGGTCGGCCAGCTCCTCGCGGATGAAACCGAGATTGAACCAGTGCCGAGCGTCCTGGGAGTGCAGCCGCACCACCTCGCTGAGCAGGCGCTCGGCGTCCTCGCGCCGTCCAGCCTGCACCCACAAATGGGCCCGGCTGGCCATGGCGTAGGCGTCGCCCGGGAATTCGACCACCATCCGGTCGAACACGGCATCTGCCGCCGCCTGACGCCCCAGGACCAGCCAGGCCGAAGCCAGCCACTTCAGGCCCAGATAACGAAGCCGCCGCATCACCGGCATAGATGCACTCCTATCTGGAGGCACAGGCTGATCTTGGCCCAGGTGACCGCCAGCCAGATGAACGCCAGGAGCAGAAAGGCGACGATGGGTACATGGCGGTCTATCACCACCCGCGGCGTAATGAAGCGCGCGCCGCGCACGAAGGGCCCCGTCAGGACCTGAAAGATGCGGTAGAAGCTGTTGCGCTCACGCCCTGCTCCCGCCAGCAGGCCGAGCAGCCATTGTCCCGCCAGACACAGCAGGGCAATCTCGGCGATAAGTTTGAAGATGCTGAGCACCAACAGCATGAACCGGACCTCTCGATTGGACAGCCCCTGCTTCACAGTGGGGCTTGATCAGGCTTTGAGCGTATGTGGATATCCGATTTATTCAGCAAGGGATTACCCGAATAGACATTCAGTCACTGCCTCGGGTTACAGAACTCACTGCACCGATCACGAGAAAGCCCGCGGACACGCCGAACACGCCCGCCGAGATGGGCAGGATGCCAAACCACAGGTCGGCCGGCGCCAGACCCAGGACAGAGCGGACCGGCGCCGCGTTGGCCAGCATGTAGTAGAGCGTGACGCCAAGCCCCGACAACATTCCTGCGATCGCGCCGGTGCGGGTCGCGCCGCGCCAGAAGAGGCCCATCACCATGGCCGGAAAAAAGGCTGAGGCGGCCAGAGAAAACGAAGCCGACACCAGCGGCAATATTTCCGACGGCTTGAGCGAGGCGACAAAGGCTGCCACCATGGCAATGGCCAGCAGCGCGAATTTCGAGAGAATCACGCGCTGCTCTGGCGTCGCCTGCGGCCGGACCTCGTGGCAATAGGCATCGCGCACCAAGGAGTTGCTGATCGTCAGCAGCAGTCCGTCCGCAGTGGACAGCGCCGAGGCCACCCCGCCCGCCGCGACCAGCCCTGACACCACATAGGGCATGCCGCCGATCTCGGGCGTCATCAGCATCACGATGTCCGCGCCAATGCGGATCTCACCGAACTGCAGAATGTTGTCGCCGTTGACGTCGGCCACCGAGATCAGCCCCGGGTCGACCCGGGCCCATTGCCCGATCCACGCGGGCAGTGCATCGAAGCTGCTGCCCACCAGGTTCTGCATGACTTCAAACTTGACCAGTACCGCCAGCGCAGGCGCTGCCAGATAGATGAGGCAGATGAAAAACAGGGACCACGCCACCGAGGTTCGCGCCTGGGCCACGGTCGGCGTAGTGTAGAAGCGGGTCAGCAGATGGGGCAGCCCCGCCGTACCGACCAACAGGCAGAAGATCAGTGCCAGAAAGTTCAATCTCGAGGTCTCGAAGCTCTGTTGTTGCGCGGGTGTGCCCT
>JAURZS010000187.1 GCA_030653255.1 Burkholderiaceae bacterium
TGCAGGGCCTGGCCAATGCGGCGCGCTCGCGCTCGGAGGCCGACTGGCTGGTGGGCATCAATGGCACGCGCGCCTTCACGGCCTTCAACTCGCGCGACGGCGGCTTCTTCCTCACCACCGTAGGCCGGGTGCAGACGCCCACGCTGGCGGTGGTGGTCGAGCGCGAGGAAAAAATCCGCAAGTTCCTGAGCCGCGACTACTGGGAAGTACACGCCAGCTTTCTGGCCGAGGGTGGCGAATACCCCGCGAAATGGTTCGACCCCAAGCACCGCAAGACCGAGGACGACCCCGAAAAAAAGGCCGACCGCGTCTGGACCGCGCGCGAGGCCCAGGCCATCGCCGACGCCGTGCGCGGCAAGGCCGCCAGCGTCACTGAAGAGGCCAAGCCGACCACCCAGGCCAGCCCGCTGCTGTTCGACCTGACCTCCTTGCAGCGCGAGGCCAACGGCCGCTTCGGCTTCAGCGCCAAGACCACGCTGGCCCTGGCCCAGAGTCTGTACGAGCGGCACAAGGCCCTGACCTATCCGCGTACCGACTCGCGCGCACTGCCGGAAGACTATCTACCCGTGGTGCAGCAGACCTTCGAGATGCTGGCCGACAGCGCAATGGGCCATCTGGCGCCGCACGCGGCCAAGGCTCTCAAGGAAAAATACATACGGCCGAGCAAGCGCATCTTTGACAACGCCAAGGTCTCGGATCACTTCGCCATCATCCCGACGCTGCAAGCCCCCAGCGGTCTGAGCGACGCTGAGCAAAAGCTGTACGACCTGGTGGTGCGACGGTTCATGGCGGTGTTCTTTCCGAGCGCCGAATACATGGTCACCACACGCATCACGCAGGCCGTGGGCCACAGCTTCAAGACCGAGGGCAAAGTGCTGGTGCGCCCCGGCTGGCTGGCCATCTACGGCAAAGAAGCGCAGGACGAGAATGCCGAGGGCCCGCAGAACCTGGTGCAGGTCAAGCCCGGCGAGATGGTTCGCGCCGAGGTGGTCGAGCCCAAGGCCCTGAAGACCAAGCCGCCCGCGCGCTACTCCGAGGCGACCCTGCTCGGCGCCATGGAAGGCGCGGGCAAGCTGGTCGAGGACGACGAGCTGCGCGAGGCCATGCAGGAAAAAGGCCTGGGTACGCCGGCCACGCGCGCGGCCATCATCGAAGGCCTGATCGCGGAGAAATACATGCTGCGCGAGGGCCGCGAGCTGATCCCCACCGCCAAGGCCTTCCAGCTGATGACACTGCTGCGCGGCCTGGGCGTGGAAGTACTCTCCAAGCCCGAGCTCACTGGCGAGTGGGAGTACAAGCTCGCGCAGATGGAACACGGCAAGCTCGCGCGCGAAACCTTCATGGCCGAGATCGCAGCCATGACCGAGCGCATCGTGCGCAAGGCCAAGGAATACGACCGCGACACCATTCCTGGCGACTACGCGACGCTGCAGGCGCCCTGCCCCAACTGCGGCGGCGTGGTGCGCGAGAACTACCGGCGCTACACCTGCACCGGCGCGCCCGGCGCGGCCGAGGGTTGCGGCTTTTCCTTTGGCAAGTCACCGGCAGGCCGCACCTTCGAGCCGGCCGAGGTCGAGCAGTTCCTGCGCGAGCGCCGCATCGGTCCGCTGGAGGGCTTCCGCTCCAAGGCCGGCTGGCCCTTCACTGCCGAGATGGTGCTCAAACTCGACGAGGAAACCAAGAACTACAAGCTCGAATTCGACTTCGGCGACGACCGTGCCGCCGAGACCGGCGAACTGGTGGACTTTGGCGCACAGGAGTCGCTGGGCAAGTGCCCGAAATGCGGCGCGCGCGTGTTCGAGCACGGCAAGAGCTATGTCTGCGAAAAGTCTGTTCCCACCGAAGCCCAACCTACGCCCAGCTGCGACTTCAAGAGCGGCCCGATCATCCTGCAGCAGCCCGTGGTGCGTGAGCAGATGAGCAAGCTGCTGGAAACCGGCAAGACCGATCTGCTCGACAAGTTCGTGTCCATGCGCACCCGCCGTGCCTTCAAGGCTTTCCTGGCCTGGGACAAGGAGGCCGGCAAGGTGAACTTCGAGTTCGCGCCGTCCAAATTCCCGCCACGCAAGACAGCGGCACGCACCACAGCGGCCCTGGCGGCGGCGGCGGGCAAGACGGGCGCCGCCGCAAAGACGGCAGCGGGCAAAGCCGTCGGCGCGGCAGCAAAGAAGGCTGTGGCCGCGAAGAAAGCCCCCAAAGTCCCGGCAGCAAAAAAAGCCACGGCCAAGCCCGCCAAGCCCAAGGCGCCGCGTAAAACGGCCACGCCCGCCGCCGGCCTGATGCCCAGCGCGGCACTGGCCGCCGTCATAGGCGCCGAGCCCGTGGCGCGTACACAGGTGATCAAGAAGCTGTGGGACTACATCCGCAGCCAGGGTCTGCAGGACGCAAAGGACAAGCGCCAGATCAATGCCGACGCCAGGCTGCTGGCCGTGTTCGGCAAGCCGCAGGCCAGCATGTTCGAGCTGGCGGGCATCGTGGGCAAGCACCTGAGCAAGGCCTGATGGGGCAGGCCTTGGCCAGGCTTGGGGGCGGGACCCGCCTCAGCGCAGACTGATGATCTCCCAGCCCTTGTCTTCGGCATGCTCGCGCAGCAGGGGGTCGGGGTCCACCGCGAAGGGGCGATGCACCGCGCTGAGCAGCGGCAGGTCGTTGATCGAGTCGCTGTAGGCCGTGCTCTCGAAGCGCTGCAGCGTCAGGCCGCGAGCGGCCAGCCATTGATGCAGGCGGGTGACCTTGCCTTCGCGCATATTGAGCGTGCCTTCGGGCTCACCGGTGAACAGGCCCTGCGCCATGCGTGCCTCGGTGGCCAGCAGATGGTCTATGCCCAGATACAGGCAGGTCAACTCCGTGAGAAAGCGGCTGGTGGCCGTGGTCATGACCACCAGGTCGCCGGCGTCCAGATGGCGCCTGACCACCTCGCGCGAACGCTGCGAGATGCGCGGCGCAATCTGCGTGCGCAGGAACTCCAGGCGCAGCGGCTCCCAGTGCCCCGGCGTGCGTCCGGCCAGCGTGCCCAGGTAGAAGCTTGCAAACTCTTCCGCCCCGACTGTGCCGGCTTGGTAACGCAGGTGAAGCTCCTCGTTGCGACGGCCGAACTCGCTGCGGTCGAGAAGACCCTTGCCAATGAGGAACTCGCACCAGAGCTGGTCACTGTCGCCCGCCAGCAGCGTGTGGTCCAGATCGAACAGCGTGAGCTTCATGGCTGGCGCAGATGCCAGGCTTTCGGCCGGGTGAAAGTCTGGATGCCGTAGGTCGACAGCGTCAGACCCACGCCCGAGTCGCCGTGGCCGCTCCAGGGCAGGCGCGGACTGACGCGGTCGCAGCAGTTCCAGTAGACGCTGCCGGCATTGATCTGTGCCAGCAGCGTGCGCGCGCGCGCCTGGTCGGGGGTATAGACGCCGGCGGTCAGTCCGTAGCGGGTGTCGTTCATCAGCCGCAGCGCTTCTTCGTCGCTGCCGACCTTCTGGATGCCGATGACGGGGCCGAAACTCTCTTCGCGCATGAGCGTCATGCGGTGGTCCACGTCGATGAACACCGTCGGCTCGTACCAGTTGCCGGGGCCCGGGCCGCGCCGGCCGCCGCACAACAGGCGCGCACCCAAAGCCTGTGCATCGGCCACTTGCGCGTCAAGCACATCGAGCTGCGGCGCGCGCGTGATCGCGCCAATATAGGTCGCGGCGTCCATCGGGTCGCCGCGCCGCATGCCTTGCACGGACTTGACAAAGGCCTCGACAAACGCGTCGTGGATCTTCTCGTGCACGTAGATGCGCTCCACCGAGCAGCAGCTCTGGCCGGTGTTGTACATGGCGCCGTCGGCGAGCGACTCGGCCGCGGTGACCGGATTGGCGTCATCGCAGACATAGGTCGGGTCCTTGCCGCCGAGCTCAAGCTGCAGCCGGATCATGCGCGAAGAAAGTGCCTGCGCGATGCGCTGGCCGGTAGCGTGCGAGCCCGTGAAGAACATGCCGTCGATGGGCTGGGACAGCAAGGCAGCGCCGACCTCGGCGCCGCCGATCAGCGCGATGAAGATGTCCGTGGGCACGCCGGCCTGGTGCAGCAGGCGCGCCATCGCCAGCCCGCTCATGGCCGCGTACTCCGACGGCTTGTAGAGCACGGCGTTGCCCGTGAGCAGCGCCGGCAGGAACACATTGCCGCCGACAAACCACGGATAGTTCCAGGCCGAGATATTGGCCACCAGTCCCAGGGGCGTGTGCTCGATCTGCTCGGTCATGCCGCCTTCTTCGAACACGGTCTCGGTGCGGACTGCGGCCTCGGTCTGGGCCAGAAAGAAGTCGATGCGCCCGAGCAGGCCATTGAGTTCGTTGCGCGACATCTGCAAGGGCTTGCCGGTCTCGCGCGTCATGATCACGGCCAGAGCATCGAGCTCGCGCACGACGCCGGCGCGAAAGCCGTCGATGCAGCTGCGGCGCGCGGCCAGCGGGCGCGCCGCCCAGGCGGCTTGTGCGGAGCGCGCGCGCGCGGCTTTGGCCGCCACCGATGCGCTGTCGTCGGCAGGCAGGCGTTCGATCAGCTCGCCCGTGGCCGGATTGTGGACTTCAAGGTGCTTCATGGCTGTGGGTGTTTCCTGGCAGCCCGGGCCGCCGCCTTCAAAAAGTCGTCCAGCAGCACGGCGTCATCGATGTTGTCGGCGCCGGGCAGGTGGAATTCGGGGTGCCATTGCACCGCCGCGATGTAGCTGCGCGAGGGGTCGCGCCGGCGGATGGCTTCAATCAGGCCGTCGTCCACGCTGTAGGCCTCGGCCACAAATTCGTCGGCCAGGTCCTTGATGGCCTGGTGGTGAATGCTGTTGACACGCACGCGGTCCAGCCCCGGATAAAGCTGCGCCAGCCGCGAATCGGGCGCCATGGCCACGTCGTGGAAATGGCGGTCGTAGGTGACGGCATCGCGGTGCAGCAGCGACTCGGGCCGCTGCGTCTGGATGTCCTGATAGAGCGTGCCGCCATACGCTACATTGAGCAGCTGCAAACCCCTGCATACGCCGAACACCGGCTTGCCTGCGGCCTCGAAGGCGCGCACCAGAGCGATCTCGTACTCGTCGCGCACGCGGTCGCCCATCCAGCGCTCCTGCAGGGGCGCTTCGCCATAGCTGCCGGGCCACAGGTCGGCGCCGCCATGCAGCACCAGCCCATCGAGCCACTGCGCGTAATGCTCGAACGCCACATCGCCGCGCTGCGTGCTGCCGGTGGGGCAGGGCACCATCACAACCATCGCGCCACTGGACATCACCCAGTGCGCGATCGACTGCTCCACATACTGCAGCGTCTTGCCGGTAAACAGGGGGCGCTCGGGATCGGCGTGCGAGAAGCACGCGGACAGACCGATCTTCAGGCGACTGGCGGCGGTGCTCACGGTGCAATCTCCTTTGCGGCTTACAGAGCAGCCTGGAACAGTCTTTGAAAATCCGCCGCCGTGCAAACACGTGGATTGGTCTGGTGGCAGATGTCAGCCGTGGCAATCTCCACCAGCCGCGGAATGTGCGCGGGTGTCACGCCATGGTCTGCCAGCCGGCCGGTGATGCCCACGCTGGCCTTGAGCGAGCGCAGCCAGGGCACGAAAGCCGGGGCGCCGCCGGCGACCTTGCACACATGGGCCAGTTCCTCGAACTTCTGCGGCACGGCCTCGAAGTTCCAGTCCAGCACGGTGTCTATCATCAGCGCGTTGGCCAGCCCGTGATGCAGATCGCACACCGCGCCCAGGGCATGGGCGCAGGAATGCACCGCGCCCAGGTCCTTCTGAAAAGCGATGGCGCCCATCATGGAGGCCATCATCATGTCGCTGCGCGCGGCCAGATTGGCGCCGTCGCGCACGGCGGTGAGCAGGGCCGCCGCCGCGATGCGCGTGCCCTCCAGCGCAATGCCGTCGCACAGCGGATGGTAGGCCGGCGACAGATAGCTCTCGATGTTGTGCGTGAGCGCGTCCATGCCGGTGGCGGCTGTCACGTGTGCGGGCAGGCCCAGCGTCAGCTCGGGATCGGCGAACACCATTCTGGCCAGCAGCGCCGGATTGAAGACCACGCGCTTGAGGTGCGTGTCGTCTTCGCTGACCACGCTGGAGCGGCCCACCTCGGAGCCGGTGCCCGCGGTCGTGGGCAAGGCCACGAAGAAGGGCAGCGGCCGCTCGATCGGCCGCACCCGGGGGTGGTCCCAGGCGTATTCGAGGATGTCGCCAGGGTGCGTGGCGGCCACGCCCACGAGCTTGGCCACGTCCAGCGCCGCGCCGCCGCCGAAGCCGATCACGCAGTCCGCGGCATGGTCCTTGAAAGCCTGGGCGCCGGCCATGACCTGGCTGCAGGTCGGGTTGCCGAACACGCCGCTGAAGACCGCGACATCCAGGCCGTCCAGATGGGTCCTGAACTCCGCCAGCACGGGCAGGGCGCCCAGGGCGCGGTCGGTGACGATCAACGGGCGCTTGCGGCCTTGGTCGCGCAAGCAGGCCGCGACGAGCTTGCGCGCGCCGGGGCCAAACCTGATGGGCGTGGGAAATGCGAAAGAAGTGATGCTCATGGATTGCAGTGCCGGCCTAGATGATTTCGAAATACCGCTTGAGCTCCCAGTCGGTCACGCCGTCGAGCCACTGGCGCCATTCCCACTCGCGCGTGGCCGAAAAGTGATCGACGAAGGTGTCGCCCAGCCAGTCGCGCGCGATCTCCGACTGCTGGAAGATGCGCGTGGTCTCGATCAGCGTGCGCGGCGCGCGCGCGATGTGTTCGCCGCCCTGGTTGGTGCCGGTGATCGGCGGCGTGTCGAGCTTGAGGCCTTTCTCGACGCCATCCAGCCCGGCCGCGATCACGGCCGCCATAGCCAGATAGGGGTTGACGTCGGCGCCAGGGCAGCGTGTCTCCAGCCGCGTGGCCTTGGGGCTGCCCGCGATCACGCGAAAACTCGCCGTGCGGTTGTCCATGCCCCAGGTCGGCTTGACCGGCGCCCAGAAGCCGTCGACCAGCCGCTTGTAGCTGTTGATCGTGGGCCAGATCATGGGCCCGAAATCCATCATGCAGGCCACCTGCCCCGCCAGATAACTCTCGAACAACTTGCTCATGCGGCGCGGCCGCTTGGCGTCGAAGAAAAGATTGCTCTTGCCGTCGGACAGGCTTTGATGGATGTGGCCGCTGCAACCTGGCAGTTGCTGATTGGGCTTGGCCATGAAGCTGGGCATGATGCCGAAGCGCGCGCCAATCTCCTTGGCGCCAGTCTTGAAAAGAACCGCGCGGTCGGCCTGCTCCAGGGCCTCGCTGAAGCCGATCGCCACTTCATAGACGCCGGGGCCGGTCTCCGTGTGCAGGCCCTCGATAGGCACGCGAAAGGCCAGCATCTCGTCCATCAGGGCATTGAAAAACCCCTGGTTCTGGTTCATGCGCAAGAGCGAATAACCAAACATGCCGGGCGTGAGCTGCTCCGGCCCCACGCCTTTTTTGGCCGCCCAGCTCTGGGGTGTTTCGGCAAAGTTGAACCACTCGAACTCCATGCCGGTCATGGGCATGAGGCCCATTTTTTCGGCGCGCCGCAACACGCGCCTGAGCGTCTGGCGCGGGCACACAGCATGCGGCGTGCCATCGGCGTTGACGAACTCGCCCAGGAAAAACGGCACGTCGCGGTCCCAGGGCACATGGCGGGCGGTGGCCGGATCGAGCCGCGCCAGCGCATCGGGAAAGCCATGCTGCCAGCCGGTGACGACGGTGTTGTCGTAGCAGCTGTCCATCATGTCCCAGCCCAGC
Source organism: Burkholderiaceae bacterium (assembly GCA_030653255.1). Classification (GTDB taxonomy): domain Bacteria; phylum Pseudomonadota; class Gammaproteobacteria; order Burkholderiales; family Burkholderiaceae_C; genus JAURZS01. The sequence continues at coordinate 7,736 of JAURZS010000187.1, forward strand.
ACCACATCGCAAAAGCCGAAGCCGCCGCCGGGATAGGGTTCGGCCGCGCCCAGGAACTTGTCGCGGTGCAGGTACTTGCCGCGCAGCACGCCGTCG
>JAURZS010000192.1 GCA_030653255.1 Burkholderiaceae bacterium
CTGGCTTTGCATCTCGGGCGGCACCGGACGGCCGGATTTGGCAAGCTGGGACGCCAGCGCGTCCAGGCGCGTCTTGGGCACGGCCTTGCCGTTGACGATGGCGATGTTCTGGGCCGCTGCGGGCAGGGCGCCGAGGGCCAGGGTGAGGGTGATGGCCAAAGTGGCCAGGAACTGCTTTTTCATGTGTTTTCCTTGAGGGGGCTGGGCTCAGGCGCTCTCACGCAATGGAGGTGCGGAGTGCGGCCTGGGCGGGGTATCTGCTTTGTCGGGTCAAAGGGTTTCGATTGCAAGGGCGTGCAGGCCCCGGTCCATGAAATCTTGCAGCGAATCATACACAAGGCGATGGCGCGCGAGGCGCCCCTTGCCGGCGAACCGGGGGGAGGCGATGCGCACCCGGAAATGAGTGCCCGCGCCGGTGCCGTTGGCGCCGGCATGGCCGGCGTGGGCGGCGCTTTCGTCGAGCACTTCGAGCGTGGTGGGGGCCAGCGCCTCGGTCAGGCGCTGGCGCAGGCCTTGCGCGGTCACGTTCATGGTTTGGGTTGCTCGTCCGCTTTCATGTAGCGGCTCAGGTACAGGGCCTGGATCAGCACGAACAGGGCCATCAGGCCCAGGCCGCCGAAGAGCTTGAAACTGACCCAGGTGTCGGTGTCGAAGTTGAAGGCCACCCACAGATTGAGCACGCCCATTGCGCCGAAGAACAGCGTCCAGCTCCAGTTCATGGCACGCCATGCGGCCTCGGGCAATTGCATCTGTGCTCCCATCAGCGACTTGAGCAGGTTCTTGTGGAAGACGAACTGGCCGAAGAGCAGGGCGCCGCCCATGAGCCAGTACAGCACGGTGGGCTTCCATTTGATGAAGGTGTCGTTATGGGCGATGAGCGTCGCGCCGCCGAACAGCACGATCACCGCCAGGCTGAGCCACTGCATGGGCTCGACCTTGCCGTTCTTGACGTACATCCAGCCGATCTGCAGCACCGTGGCGCCTATGGCCACGGCGGTGGCGACATAGATGCCCCAGACCTTGAAGGCGGCAAAGAACAGGATGATGGGAAAGAAGTCGAGCAGGATTTTCATGGCCGCCCTGTCACTTCTTGCCGTCGGCGGGCTGGAAATCCAGCGATGCCGAATTCATGCAATAGCGCAGGCCCGTGGGCCGGGGGCCGTCCTCGAACACATGGCCGAGGTGGGCGCCGCAGGCCGCGCACAGGTTCTCGGTGCGCACCATGCCATGGCTGCTGTCGACCACGTTCTCGATCGCGCCCGGCAGGGCCTGGGAGAAGCTGGGCCAGCCGCAGCCGGCATCGAATTTGGTGCCGCTTTCAAATAGCTTGGCGCCGCAGCAGATGCAGTGGTAGCTGCCGTCGGCCCAGACGGATTCGTATTTGCCGGTGAAGGGGCGCTCGGTGGCCGCGTGGCGGGTCACTTCGAAGGCAGCGGGTTCAGCGCCTTTTTCGGCCAGCAGCTTGCGCCACTCGGCTTCGGTTTTCTGGATTTTTGGAGTCATGAGGAACAACTGATCTCTATGAAGGAGGCCCAATCGGGCGGAAAGCCGGCGTACTCATCGAAGCCCGGATGTTCGTCGAAGGGACTTTCCAGCAACGTCAGCAGGGTTTCGACTCCGGAGAAGTCTTTAAGTTTCGCCTGGCCTATGGCCTGTTCGCCAAGATGGTTGCGCAGCACGAACTTGGGGTTGGTGCGCAGCATGGCCTGCGCCGTGGCGGTGAGATCCTGCCCCTCCAGGCGCCGGGCATGTTCCTCGGCCCAGGTGTCGAAGGTAGCGCCGTCGGCAAACAGCTCGCGTACGGCGGCCAGGGCCCCGGACCCGGCGCCACCGGCCGCCACCGCGTGACTGAGCCGGCGCCAGAAGATGCTGTAGTCGGCGCCCGCCGCTGACAGCAGGGCCAGCGTGGACTCGATCAGCGCCCGGTCCGCGCTCCGGACCTCCGCCAGGCCCAGCTTGGCCCCCATGCGGGCCGCGAACTCGCGCGCAAATGCGGGCTTGTAGGACTCCAGAGAGGCCAGGGCCAGGTCCTGGTCGCCGATCAGCGGCATCAGGGCCTGTCCCAGGCAGAACAGGTTCCAGTAAGCCACATTGGGTTGCCGGTCGAAGGCGTAGCGGCCCTGCTCGTCCGAGTGGTTGCAGATGTGGCCGGGTGCGTAGGCGTCCAGGAACTGGAACGGGCCGTAGTCGATGGTCAGGCCCAGGATGCTCATGTTGTCGGTGTTCATCACCCCGTGGCAAAAGCCCACAGCCTGCCATTGCGCGACCATCGAGGCCGTGCGTTTGCTCACTGCTTCCAGCAGGCGGGCGTAGGCATTCCCGGCCCCCTGGACACCGTCTCGGCACTGTGGGTAGTGGCGGTCGATGACGTGATCGGCCAGTGCGCGCAACTGGGCTTCACGCCCCGCAGCGGCAAAGTGCTCGAAATGCCCGAAGCGGATGAAGCTGGGCGCCACGCGCGTGACCACGGCCGCAGTTTCAAGTTGCTCGCGGCGCACCGGTGCATCGGAGCCCACCACGCTCAACGCGCGCGAGGTCGGGATGCCCAGCGCGTGCATGGCTTCGCTGCACAGGAATTCGCGGATGCTGGAGCGCAGCACGGCCTGCCCGTCGCCCATGCGCGAGTACGGGGTGCGGCCGCTGCCCTTGAACTGCAGCTCCAGCCGCTCGCCCCGGGCGGAGCGCACGTCGCCCAGAAGGATGGCGCGGCCGTCGCCCAGCTGGCCGGCCCATACACCGAACTGGTGGCCGCTGTAGACGCTGGCCAGGGGCCGCGTGCCCGCAATGGGCAGGCTGCCGGCGAAGACCTCGGCCCCCGTCTGGTCTTGCAGCCACTTCGCGTCCAGACCCAGTGCCTGCGCCACGGCGTGGCTGCGGCCGACCCAGTAGGGCGCCGGCAGGGGGGTGGAGCGCAGCTCGGTGTAGAACTCCGGCCCGAGTTGCGCGAAGTCGTGGCCCCAGTCCAGTCCGATGTCCACGGCGAGAGAGGCGTCCATTGGCTTGTTCATGCCAGGATTGTCGCTTTTTCCGCCATGGCGCGAGGGCTGTCCGCGATGTCACCTTGGAGGCAGTGAGGGCAGGCTGGCGCGCCCGTGCCCCGGGCGAATCCCGATGCCTCGGGGCGCGCCAGCCGCTAGGATGAACCGGTTCGCACCAAGGAGTATTCATGCTGGGCTTAATGCAGGACCAACCGCTGTTGATCTCATCGCTGATCGACTTTGCCGAGCGGCACCACGGCGACGCGGAAATCGTCTCGCGTCGCGTTGAAGGGGATATCCACCGTTACACCTACCGCGATCTGGCGAAGCGTTCGCGCCAGCTCGCCGGCGCTCTGGACGCGCTGGGCACGAAGTTCGGCGAACGCGTGGCGAGCATCGCCTGGAACGGCTACCGGCACATGGAGATGTATTTCGGTGTGAGCGGCTCGGGGCGCGTGCTGCACACCATGAATCCGCGGCTGCACCCCGATCTGGTGGCCTGGATCATCAACCATGCCGAAGACCAGGTGCTGTGCTTCGATCTGAGCTTTCTGCCGCTGGTGCAAGCCGTGCACCAGCGCTGCAAGACGGTCCGGCATTGGGTCGCTTTGTGCGATGCCGATCGCCTGCCCGCCGACAGCGGCATCCCG
>JAURZS010000110.1 GCA_030653255.1 Burkholderiaceae bacterium
AAGAGCGGCCAACGCCACCCTTGCGGCCCATGGCCGGGGCCGAATCCACCAGCACCTGCATGGTCGCGCCGATGCGCCGGCGCAGCCGCGCGGCAGAGACTTCCTCGGCCACTTCCCTGAAACGCGCACGGCGCTCCTCACGCAGTTCGGGCGCCAGCATGCCGGGCAGTTCGTTGGCGGCGGCACCTTTGACAGGACTGTAGGCAAAGCAGCCGGCCCGGTCGATCTGGGCTTCGCGCATGAAATCCAGCAGATGGGAGAACTCCTGCTCGGTCTCGCCAGGAAAGCCTGCAATGAAGGTGCTGCGGATCACGATTTCGGGGCAGGCCTCGCGCCAGCGCTGGATGCGCTCCAGGTTTTTTTCGCCGCTGGCGGGCCGCTTCATGCGCCGCAGCACATCAGGGTGGCTGTGCTGCAGCGGCACATCCAGGTAAGGCAGCACCAGGCCCGAGGCCATCAGCGGAATGATCTCGTCCACGCTGGGATAGGGGTACACATAGTGCAGCCGCACCCAGGCGCCATAGGGTGCGGCGATCTCGCCCAGCGTGCGCACCAGCTCCAGCATGCGCGTCTTGACCGGCTTGCCGTCCCAGAAGCCGGTGCGGTACTTGACATCCACGCCATAGGCCGAGGTGTCCTGGCTGATCACCAGCAGTTCCTTGACGCCCCCTTCGAACAGGGCTTTCGCCTCGGACAGCACGTCGCCTACGGGGCGCGAGACCAGGTCTCCGCGCATGGAAGGAATGATGCAGAAGGTGCAGCGGTGGTTGCAGCCTTCGCTGATCTTGAGGTAGGCGTAATGCCGGGGCGTGAGCTTGATGCCGGCCACTCCGAAGGACTGCGGCTGCGGCACGAGGTCGGTGAAAGGGTCGTGCGGTTTAGGAAGGTTCAGGTGGACCGCGTCCATGACCTCCTGGGTCGCATGGGGGCCGGTCACGGCCAGCACGCTGGGATGCATCTGGCGCACCAGGTTGCCGCCGTCATCGGCGGACTTGGCGCCCAGGCAGCCGGTGACAATGACGCGGCCATTGCCGGCCAGCGCCTCGCCGATGGTGTCCAGGCTTTCCTTGACGGCGTCGTCGATGAAACCGCAGGTATTGACGATGACCAGATCAGCGCCTTCGAAGGTCTTGGAGGTCTGGTAGCCCTCGGCACTCAGCTGGGTCAGGATCAGTTCGGAGTCGGTCAGGGCCTTGGGGCAGCCCAGGCTGACGAATCCGATTTTCGGGATCTTGGAAATACTTGCGATTACTGCTTCAGTCATTCTTCTAGCGTTTCAGGCCAAAGGCGGCCAACATCTGTTCGGTCTGCTTCTGCATCTGCTCCTGCATCTGCGTGACCATGGTCTTGGATTGCTCCACGTAATTTCCCATCATGCCCTGCATCATCGGCGACTGCATGTTCATGAACTGTGCCCACATCTCGGGGGTTACGCCCTTGGACTGCTCGGACAGCTTGGCCTGCACCTCGGCAAAGGACTGCACGTTCTTCTCGAGGTAAGACCCCATGAAGCCCTGCATCGCATTGCCGTAGAAGCGGATGATGTTGGCCAGCACCTCCTGCGTGAACATCGGCGAGCCGCCCGCCTCCTCCTCCAGGATGATCTGCAGCAGGATGCTGCGGGTCAGATCGTCGTTGGTCTTGGCGTCCCGCACGACAAAGGCCTGCTTGTCCATCACCAGTTGCTTGACTTCAGCCAGGGTGATGTACGTGGAGGTTGCAGTGTCGTAGAGACGGCGGTTCGGGTACTTTTTGATGATGCGCTGCGCGGATTTGGCGCTGGCGGCTTTCTTGCTTTGCACTCAGTAACTCCTGATTCCGGATGGTCGCTCGGGGCCGAATGTATTGCGGTGCAGCACATTCTAGGGAGCGGCCTATGGCGTACGCCCAAGGTTTACCCTGAGGCAAGGACTGCGGAATCCGGAAAAAAGGATTTGGTAGGCCCAGACGAATTCGAATCGCCGACCTCTTCCATGTCAAGGAAGCGCTCTAACCAGCTGAGCTATGGGCCTGTGTCAAGCCCGCCAGTATAGCACTGATCGGGCCCAGGCCTCTGTGGGCGACAGGGCCTGGCCACGCCGCATCGCAGGCTCAGCGCCGGCGTGCTGAACGCACGCCGGGGACATCGGTCACCAGCTCTAGCACCTTGGACAGCCGGCCCGAATCCGCCACCTCGACGGTGAAAGTCATCCAGGCCGTGCCCTTGACCGACTGGGTCTGCACGCCGACGACATTCATCTTCTCTTTGGCAAAGACTTCGGAGATGTCGCGCAGCAGGCCCTGCCGGTCGGCCGCCTCGACCGCCACGTCGACCGGATACACCGCCGCCAGGGCCTGGGGCGAACTGCCCCACTCGACCTCGATGACACGCTCGGGTCCGCGCACGGCCATATCGCGGAAATTGCTGCAATCGGCCCGGTGGATGCTCACACCGCGCCCCCGGGTGACAAAGCCGCCGATGCGGTCTGGTGGCGCCGGCTTGCAGCACTTGGCCAGCTGCGTCAGCAGCGAATCGATGCCCACCACCAGCACGCCCCCCTTGGGCGATTTCTCGGTGTTGCGCGCCTTCTTGAGCAGCACGTAGTCGTCCGGTTCGAGCACGACCTCGGGCGGCTTGAGCAGGGCCTCGATGTTGCGCAAGGAGAACTCGTCCTTGCCCACCACTTCGAACAGCGCGTCGGCCGACTTGAAGCCCAGTTGCGCGGCCAGATCGTCGAGCTTCATCGCCGTGCGGCCTTCACGCTGCAGCAGCTTCTCGACCGCCTCGCGGCCGCGGGCGATGGTCTCGTGCGTGGCTTGCGCGTTGAACCAGGCGCGCACTTTGGCGCGGGCCCGGGCGCTGGCAAGGTAGCCCAGTTCGGCATTGAGCCAGTCGCGCGAGGGGCCGCCCTCCTTGATCGCAGTGATCTCGACCGTCTGGCCGTTCTGCAAGGGGGTGTTCAGGGGAACCATGACGCCGTCGACCTTGGCGCCACGGCAGCGGTGTCCCAGATTGGTGTGCACGCTGTAGGCGAAATCGATGGCCGTGGCGCCCTGCGGCAGCTCGACGATGGCCGCTTCGGGCGTGAGCACGTAGATGCGGTCCTCGAACAGGCCCTGCTTCTGGGCGGTTTCGGACAGGTCGCGCTCCCAGGCCAGCAACTGGCGCAGCACGGCGATCTTGGCGTCGTATTCGCCGCTGGCCGATACCCCGCCGTAGCCTTTGGCGCCGGCCTCTTTGTAGGCCCAGTGCGCGGCCACACCGTGCTCGGCGTGCTCGTGCATCTCGCGGGTGCGGATCTGGATCTCGATCGGCTTGCCCGCAGCGTCGCGCACGATGGTGTGCAGCGACTGATAGCCATTGGGCTTGGGCCGCGCAATGTAGTCGTCGAACTCCCCGTCCATGGGTGAGAACCGCGAATGCACCCAGCTGAGTGCCGCATAGCAGTCCTTGATCTCGGGCACCACCACGCGCAGCGCGCGTATGTCCAGAACTTGGTCGAAGTCCAGCGACTTGCCGCGCATCTTCTTGACGATGCTGTAGATGTGCTTGGGCCGGCCCTGCACCGTGGCGCGGATGCCCTGCTCATGGAGCTCGGCCTCCAGACGGGTGCGCAACTGCTCGACATACCCTTCGCGCTCGCCTCGCTTCTCGTCAAGGAGCCGGGCCACATCCCGGTAGATGTCGGGTTCGAGAAAACGGAAGGCCAGGTCTTCCATTTCCCACTTGATCTGCCAGATGCCCAGGCGGTTGGCCAGCGGCGCGAAAACCTGCAGCGACTCACGCGCCAGGCTCGGGGCCACGGCCTGCCGGCTGGCGGCGAAATAACGCAGGCTTTGCAGGCGCGAGGCCAGGCGCAGCATCACCACCCGAATGTCGCGCGAAAAGGCCAGCAGCATCTTGCGCACGCTCTCGGCCTGCGCCGCCGGATCGTCGATCAGGTGCGCGGAGTCGCTCGCGGTGAGCGCCTGGCGCTGCACCTTGACCAGCTTGGTGGTCTCCACCGCCAGCGCAGCGAAGCTCTGACCGAAGGCCTTGGCAATCACTTCCTCGGGCCGGTTCAGGTGCTCGCAGGCATGCACCAGATAGCTGGCCGCCTGCATGGCCTCGGAGCCGCCGATGGAGCGCAGGATGGCAGCCACCGCATCCGCATGGGCCAGCGCGTTCTCGCCCGTGCCCAGGGTCTCGCCGGCGATGAACGGCTCAGCGAAAGCGCGCGCGCGCGCCAGCGCATCAGCCTGCTGCGGCAGGCTTTGGGCCGTGGCCGCGATCAGGTCGGGCACTGGCGCATGGGGCGTGGTGGGGCGGGTCGGTTCCGCCGTCTGGGTTTTCATTCGTTGCGTGTACTGTTCATCAGGGGCGGGGGCTCAGTCCAGCAGGAAATGTGTCACGGCGTCGATCTGGTCGGCGGCAACGAAAGTAGGAGCATGGCCCACGCCCGCGAACTCGATCAAGGTCGCTTTGGGGCCGCGCTGCGTCATGGCCTGTGCCGTCGCGCGCGTGAGCAGGTCGGATTGCGCGCCGCGCAACAGCAGCACCTGCGCATTGATGTTGTCGTAGAGCGCCCACAAGGTGGCGCTGTCGCGCTGAAGGCTCGCTTCGGTCATGGCGCCCAGGGGCACGGCGATGGCCGGATCGTAGTGCAGCGTCAGCGTGCCGCCCGACGCCGGCCGCACCATGTGGCGCGACAGCTCCAGCCACTGCTGCGGCGTGTGCGGGCCGAATTCGGTGGAACGCGCCCAAAGGAGATCGGCCGCCGCCTGAACCGAATCAAATGTCTCGACACGACCCAGGTAGCCGGCGATGCGCTGGATTGCCACCCACTGCACATCCGGCCCGACATCGTTGAGCACCAGCCGGCGCAACGCCACGGGCAAGGGCAAGCCAGGCTGCCCGGCCAGAACCATGCCGATCAGCCCACCCATACTGGTGCCCAGCCAGTCCAGCCGGCCCATGGGCGCCTGGGCATGCAGATGGGCCAGCAGAGCCAGCATGTCGGCAGCGTAGGCGGGAACCTGGTAACCCGAAGGGTCCCGCAGCCAGTCGCTGCGACCCCGGCCCACCACGTCGGGACAGATCACGCGCAAGGCGCCGCCGGCTCTCTGGCACAGCGCGCGCGCCAGCACATCGAAGTCGCGCCCCTGGCGCGACAGACCGTGCGCGCAGACCACCACATGCGGATGCGCTGCATCGCCCCACTGCCAATAAGCCATGCGGTGGCCGCCGGCGGCATCGGGGCAGGAAATGGAGTGCAGAACGGGTTGGTCGGACATGGACATGAAAGAAATCAGCTCGGCGCGGCCTGAAACAGGGCTCGATAATTGCATGGAACCCGCATTTCAATGCATCGTAAATCATCTGGAGAATCTCATGCTCAAAGGCAAGACAGCGCTCGTCACCGGCTCGACCAGCGGCATCGGACTGGGCATCGCCCTGGCCCTGGCACGGCAAGGTGCCCAAATCGTGCTCAACGGCTTCGGCGACAGCGAAGGCCCCAAGGCCCAGGTGGCCGCACTGGGCGTCAAGGTGGCCTACCACGGCGCCGACATGAGCAAAGTCGGCGACATCGAGGCGATGATGAAGTTCGCGGCAGCCGAGTTCGGCCGCGTAGATATCCTCGTCAACAACGCCGGCATCCAGCATGTGGCGCGCATCGAGGACTTTCCGGTCGAGCGCTGGGACGCTGTTCTCGCGATCAATCTGAGCAGCGCCTTCCACACCTCGCGTCTGGCGCTGCCGGCCATGCGTTCGGCCAACTGGGGGCGCATCATCAACGTGGCCTCGGCCCACGGGCTGGTCGGCTCACCCGAAAAATCCGCCTATGTCGCGGCCAAGCACGGCATGGTCGGTCTGACCAAGGTCACCGCCCTGGAGAACGCGACTTCGGGCGTCACCTGCAATGCCATCTGTCCCGGCTGGGTGCTCACGCCGTTGGTGCAAAAACAGATCGACGCCCGGGCCGCCGCCGCAGGCATGTCGGTGGAAGAAGCCAAGCGCCTGCTGCTCGGGGAAAAGGAGCCTTCGCTGCAGTTCACCACGCCCGAGGAGCTGGGCGAGCTGGCGGTCTTCTTCTGCTCTCCTGCCGGCAACAACGTACGTGGCGTGGCCTGGAATATGGATGGCGGCTGGGTCGCCCAGTAACGCCGCTGCATCTGATAGGAAGGCCCGGCCAGGCATCAGGCAAGAAAGACATTAATCTTAACGAGAACGATTCGCATTCGTGTATATTCGGAACTGGGCTTCATGTCTTTCAGCCAGTTCCTGCGGTCCCAAGGGTGCCGTCCGGACAGGCGGCCGACACCCTACTTTTTTTGGACTGCACGAACATGCCACACACTTCACTGCGAACCACCGCCGGCGAGCCGGCCGGCTTTCTTCCACCCCCCGGCAGCGCGCGGGCGCCGCGCGCCTTGCTGCCGCTGGGCGCCATGCTTCTGGCGGGTTCCCTGAGCGCACAGGCCCAACAGGCCGAGTTGCCCGCAGCGCCCGGCAAGACGCTGAGTCCCGTCATCGTGCGGGACCGTGCCCAAGCGCCCGAGGGCAAGGACGCCCTGCGCGCCACCACCACCTCGATCGGCAAGGGCACCCAGGCCTTGCGCGACATCCCCCAATCCGTCACCGTGATCACCGAGAAGCTGATCGACGACCGCAACCTGAACACCGTGCGCGACGTGCTGCGGCAAAGCGCAGGCGTCAGCTTTCTGGCGGCCGAAGGCGGCGAGGAAGACATCCGGCTGCGCGGTTTTTCCCTGGCCGCGACGGGCGACATCTTCCTCGATGGCATGCGCGATCCGGCGTTCTACGACCGCGACACCTTTAACCACGACCGCATCGAAGTCATGCGCGGTTCGGCCTCCATGCTGTTCGGCCGTGGCTCCACGGGCGGTGCTGTCAATCAGGTCAGCAAAGTGCCGCGCCTGCTGGACGAGCACGAGGTGACGACCACCCTGGGCAGCCACAATCACCGGCGCATCACTGGCGACTTCAATCTGCAAACCGGCGAGAGCGCTGCGCTGCGCCTGAACGCCATGGCCACCCGCGCCGACAACAATGGCGCGGGCAGCAGCATCGACAAAAAAGGCATCGCCGCAGCCTGGCGCACGGGCATCGGTGGCGCCGATGAACTGCTCGCCAGCCTCTTCTATCTGGACAACCGCAACGGCATCAACTACGGCCTGCCGTGGATCAAGCCGCGCAATGCCGACACCACCGCGGCCAACACCCTGATCGGCGGCCTCGCGCCCGAGGCCTATTTCGGTATGGCCAGCGACTACAACGCAGGCACAGCCGCCATGGGAACGCTGGCACACACGCACCGCTTCGGCAGCGACAGCGAACTCAAAACCCAGTTGCGCGTGGGCAGCTTCAAGCGCGACCAGCGCGCCGGCACCGTGCGCTTCCAGACGGCGGCCCTGCAGCCGCTCGGTCGTCCCGTCGACCTGTCGACCTTCGGTGCAAACACGGTGTTCTCGCGCGGCACCCAGCTCAAGGTGCAGGACATGGACACCGTCCAGTTGCAAAGCGACTTCAACCGCAAGTTCCAGGCCCTGGGCCTCAAACACGAACTGATCAGCGGCCTGGACCTGTCGAGAGAGCGCAAGACGGTCTACGGCGCGCTTGGCGCCAACCCGGCCAAGCCCAACACCCTGGCGGGCACGCCAGATGACGGTGCCTTTATGAACGAGAGCGCGCGGGTGCTGCGCGAGGCCAGCCGCTTCGAGGCACAGGCCTGGGGCGCCTATGTGCAGGACCTGGTGCAGATTGCACCCGCCTGGAAGCTGCTGGGCGGCCTGCGCTACGACAACATGCGCGGCAACTACGACACGCTGGCCGTGGCCACTGGCGCCACCACCGCGACCTACTCGCAACGCATCTCGGCGCTGAGCAAGCGCGTCGGCGTGCTGTACCAGCCCAATGCGCTGCATTCTTACCATTTCTCGTACGGCACTTCGTTCAATACTTCGGGCGACACCTACTCCTACAACGCCCTGAGCGCCAACACCGACCCGGAGCAAAGCGAGAACATCGAGTTCGGCGCCAAGCTGGATTCCGCCGACAGATTGTTCAGCACGCGGCTTGCGATCTTCCGCTCGACCAAGAAGAACGAGCGCAACACCGACCCCGACACCGCAGCCACCCGACTGCTGCTGTCGGGCCAACGGCACACGGCCGGCCTGGAGATCGACTTCAGCGGACGCCTGACACCGCGCTGGGAGGTCTTCGCCTCGTACATGTGGATGCCGGTGGCCCGGGTCGACGACGCGGCCACGAGCGCCGTCACCGCGGGCAACCGCGTGGGCGACCGCCCCGGCCTGAGCCCGCGCCACAGCGGCACGGTGTGGACCACCTACCAGTGGACACCGCAATTGCGCGTGGGCGGCGGCCTGAATTTCCGCAGCGCCCAAGCGCCGGCGGACGTGACCGCGCCCGCCTGGGAGGCGCCCGCCTTCGTCACCGCCGACCTGATGGCCGAGTACGCCTTCCGTCCGGACCTGACCCTCAAGGCCAACCTCGGCAACCTCGGCAACAAGCTCTACGCGGAGTCCCTGTACCGCGGACACTACATCCCCGGCGCAGGGCGCATATTGCAGGTGTCGCTCATCGCCAGGTTCTAGCCATGCCCCGGGGGGCGCCCTGCTGCAAAATGCAGGGTGATGCCCCCGGCGCCTTCCAGCCCCCCACAAGCCACCCCATGCTGCTGACTTTCCCCGACATCCTGAACGCCGACGAACTGCGCGAGGCCCGCCGCCTGCTGGCGGTCGCGCCTTGGGCCGACGGACGCATAGGCGCGGGCGAACAGGCGGTGCAGGTCAAGAACAACGAGCAACTGCCCTGGGATTGCGAGGCCGCGCGCAGCGTGGGCGCCATGGTGCTGGGCGGCCTGGACCGCATGCCGACATTTTTTTCCGCAGCGCTGCCCCGGCGCGTGCACACGCCGACCTTCAACCGCTATGGCGGCACGACCAACCACTATGGCGATCACATCGACAAGGCGCTGCGCTTTGCGCCACACACCGGGCAGCGGGTGCGCACCGATCTGTCCTGCACTCTGTTCCTGTCCGACCCCGCCGACTATGACGGCGGCGAACTCGTGATCCGCGAGCCGCACGCCGATCAGCGCATCAAGCTGCCGGCCGGCCATCTGGTGCTCTATCCGGGCACCACCGTCCACCGGGTCGAGCCCGTGACCCGAGGCCATCGCCTGGCCTGCTTCTTCTGGATCGAGAGCATGGTGCGCAGCGGCGAACAGCGCCGGCTGCTCTACGAATTCGACATGACGATCCTGAAACTGCGCGAGCAGCATGGCGACACCCTGGCCACGACGGAGCTGGTCGGGACTTATCACAACCTGCTGCGCATGTGGGCCGACGCATGAACGCCGCCGCAAAGTCCACCCTGCTCACAGGCCCCAGGCGCAATGTCGTCATCGCGGGCGCCGTGCTTGTGCTGCACGTGCTGGTGTTGTGGGCCATGCAGACCGGCCTGCTGCGTCGGGCCGTGGAAATCGTGGTGCCGGCCTCGGTGCTGAGCGAGATCATCGCGCCGCCCAGCCCCAGAGTCGAGCCGCCCCCGCCGCCGCCCCCGCCGCCGGTCAGGCGCCCGACACCGCCGGCGCCGCCCGCCCTTGCGGCACCGGTTGCGGCACCGGTGCCGCAACCCGTGGCCATTGTCGATCCGTCCCCCGCGCCGCGCGCACACACCGGCGTGATCGCGTCCCCCATCCCGCTGCCGCCGATCACCGCCCCCATGATCATCGCCCCGGCGCCGCCGCCTGCCCTACCGGCACCGCCGAAGGTCGAGTTGCCGTCAAGCGATGCCGCGCACCTGCAAAACAGCCTGGTCTATCCGCCGCTGAGCAAGCGCCGCGGCGAGCAGGGCCGTGTCGTGGTGTATGCGCTGATCGGCGCCGACGGCCTCGCCAAGGAGGCGCGGATCGCCCGCTCCAGCGGCTTCGAGCGGCTCGACCAGGCGGCGCTGAACGCGGTGCTGCGCGACTGGCGCTTCGTGCCCGGCAAGCGCGGCGGCGTGCCCGAGGCCATGTGGTTCAACGTTCCCATCAATTTTGTTCTGGAGTAAGTTTCAATGGATTCGCAGTTCGGTCTCATGAATGTCTGGGCCCAGGGTGACATCGTCACCCGTGGTGTCGCACTGTTGCTGCTGGTGATGTCGCTGTCGTCGTGGATGGTGATCATCATCAAGGCGCTGGACCTGCGTACATACTCGCGCCAGTCGCGACGCACCGAGGCCTTCTGGCACAGCGCAGATTTTGCCGATGGCCTGTCGCGCCTGGGCAGCGAGAGCGCCAATCCATTCCGGGCGCTGGCCGTCGAAGTGCGCGATGCCTCCGAGCACGTGCAGCAGCAGGACGGTCGCGCCACCACCCAGTTGCACGATGCCATCGACGTCAGCGAATGGCTCACGCGCTCGCTGCGCAATTCCATCGATGAATCGACCGCACGCCTGCAGTCCGGCCTCGCCGTGCTGGCCTCGGTCGGCTCGACGGCGCCTTTCGTGGGTCTGTTCGGAACGGTCTGGGGCATCTACCATGCACTGCTGTCGATCGGCCACGCCGGGCAAGCCACCATCGACAAGGTCGCCGGCCCCATCGGCGAGGCACTGATCATGACCGCACTGGGTCTGGCCGTCGCCATCCCGGCCGTGCTGGGCTACAACGCCCTGGTGCGCGGCAACAAGAGCGTGCTCAACCGCCTCAACCGCTTCGGCCACGACCTGCACGCGTACTTCGTGACCGGTGCGCGCGTGAAGCCCCCCCGCGCGCGCGCTGCGGCCCCGATGAAGCAAGCGTGAGCAGAGGAGCCCCGCCATGGCCTTTGGAACCCAGGACGAAACCGACGAGGTAATGAACGAGATCAACATGACGCCCCTGGTGGACGTGATGCTGGTGCTGCTCATCATCTTCATCATCACCGTGCCGGTCATGAAACACGCAGTCAACATCGACCTGCCACGCGCGACCAACCAGCCGCAGGACATCAAGCCCGAGACCGTGCGCCTGAGCGTCGATGCCCAGGGTGCCTACTTCTGGAATGAACGCCGTATTGAGGATGCAGCGCTCGCGCCCATGCTCAAGGCCGCCGCCGCCAGGAACCCGCAGCCGGAACTGCACATTCGCGGCGACAAGGCCGTGCGCTACGAGCGCGTCGCGCAGGCGATGGCGGCAGCGCAGCTGGCGGGCGTGCGCAAGATCGGTTTCATCACCGAACCGCAATCCTGAGACGGCGGCGTGCCCCGGCCCGCGCCGCCCGCGCGTGCCAGGTCCGCAGGGCCTAGAGCCCGAGCGCGGCAATGCCGGCGCGCGCGATCTCGGCGTCCTCGTTGGACTTCACGCCGCTGACACCCACCGCGCCGATGACCTGCCCGTCCTTCAAAATGGGCACGCCGCCTTCAAGCAGGCCTTCGATGGAGGGCGCGCTCAGGAAGGACACGCGGCCGCCATTGATCATGTCCTCGTAGCCCTTGCTTTCACGCCGCCCGAGGGCCGCCGTGCGGGCCTTGGAGGGTGCAATATGGGAAGACACTGCGGCCGCACCATCGAGCCGCTGCAGCCACAGCAGGTGCCCGCCATCATCCACTATGGAAATAGTGACCGCCCATCCGTTCTTCAGGGCATGGGCTTCGGCGGCGGCCGCAACTGTCTTGATATCGGCAAGTTCGAGATAGGCTTTGGTTTTCATGGTTGAGTGACGGTTGGAGGTGAAGTCTGGAGCATACCGGCTGTCACGCCGCGCACTCCTGGTCCTTCTACCCAGGCCAACAGTAACCTTACAAAAAATAGGAAGCGCCGCGCCAGGGAATTCCGCGCCGCCATGGAATCCACCTAGAATGCGCCCATCTGCACTGCGCAGAGTTTGAAGGAGCCTGAATCATGAATGACCAAGTTCGAACCCTCGACCCGACCTCCGGCTACGGTTATGCCGTTCCGCAGGAACAACGCAACCGCGTGCTGCGCAACACCTACTGGCTGCTGGCCCTGAGCCTGCTGCCCACGGTGCTCGGCGCCTGGCTCGGCGTTGCCACGGGCATCACCCGCTCGCTGGGCGGCGGTCTGGGGCTCATCGTCTTCCTGGCCGGCGCTTTCGGCTTCATCTTCGCCATTGAGAAGACCAAGAATTCCGCCGCCGGCGTGCCGGTGCTGCTGGGTTTCACCTTCTTCATGGGCCTGATGCTGTCGCGCCTCATCGCCATGGTGCTGGGCTTCAAGAACGGCCCCGAACTGGTCATGACGGCGTTCGGCGGCACAGCCGGCGTGTTCTTCGCCATGGCCAGCCTGGCCAGCGTGATCAAGCGCGACCTCTCCGGCATGGGCAAATGGCTGTTTGTCGGCGCCGTGGTGCTGATGGTCGGCGGCATCATCAACGTCTTTGTCGGCTCCAGCGCCGGCATGATGGCGATCTCGGTCGCGGCCATCGCGATCTTCAGCGCCTACATGCTGTACGACCTGAAACAGATCATCGACGGCGGCGAGACCAATTACATCAGTGCCACCCTGTCCCTGTATCTGGACATCTTCAACGTGTTCCAGAGCCTGCTGGCCCTGCTGGGCATCTTTGGTGGCGAGCGCGACTGAACAAGCCGCGGAACAAGCGCCTGCAAGCGCTGAACAAAGGGGCCCTCGCGGCCCCTTTTTCATTGGGCAGGGGCTTCTTCCAGCTCGAACACCGCGATCGACTCCACGTGCGCTGTGTGGGGGAACATATTGACCACCCCCGCCGCGCTGCAGCGGTAGCCCGCCTGATGCACGAGCAAGCCGGCATCGCGCGCCAGCGTCGCCGGATTGCAGCTCACATAGACGATGCGCCGCGGCGGTGTCCATCCACTGTCGCCGCGAAGGGACGGGTCCTGGTGCAGATCGGACAGCGACTTGACCAGCTCGAAAGCCCCTTCGCGCGGCGGATCGACCAGCCATTTTTCGGCCGCTCCATCGGCCAGCAGCATCTGCGGCGTCATCTCGAACAGATTGCGCGCCGCGAAATCGACCCTGCCATAACCCAGACCTGGCAGAGCCGCCGCCTGGTTGAGCGCGAGGTTCTCTTTCGCACGCGCCACCAATGTCTCGCTGCCCTCGATGCCCAGCACCTCGCGCGCCTGCGTCGCGATGGGCAGCGTGAAGTTGCCCAGGCCGCAAAACCAGTCGATCACGCGTTCAGTGCGCTGCGCCCCGAGCAGGCGCAAGGCCCGCGCCACCAGCACGCGGTTGATCTGGGGGTTGACCTGCGTGAAGTCGGTCGGACGAAACGGCATGGTGACGCCGAACTGCGGCAGCACATAGACCAGCGGCGCGTCCGCCCCCGGCGAACCGTCAAGCAGGTGCACCGTATCAGGGCCCTTGGGCTGCAGCCACCACTGCACGCCGGGATGCATGGCAGCGAAGGCCCGCAGTTGCGCCAGGTCGGCGTCGCTCAGTGGCTCCAGATGCCGCAGCACCAGCGCTGTCACGGCAATGCCTTCCTGGCCGCTGCGCTCACCGCAGGCCAGCTCGATCTGTGGGCAGGTGTCAATCGCCTCCAGTGACAGAATCAGGCCGCGCAGGGGCAGCAGCATGTTGCTCACGTGCGGGGGTAGCACATGGCACTCACTCATGTCGGCCACGTAGCGGCTCTTGCGCTCGTGAAATCCCACCAGCACCGTGCCTTTTTTCTGCACATGGCGCACCGACAGGCGCGCGCGGTAGCGGTAGCCCCAGGCCGGCCCTTCGATGGGGCGCATCACGTTGGCGGCGCGGACCTTGCCCAGATGCCACAGGTTGTCTTCCAGCACACGCTGCTTGACCGCGACTTGCGCGCCCACATGCAGATGCTGCATCTTGCAGCCGCCGCACGAGCCCGTGTGCAGACCGAAATGCGCACAGGCGGGCTGCACCCGCTGTGAGGATTCGCGGTGCAACGCGCTGAGCGTGGCCTGCTCCCAGTTGTTCTTCTTGCGGTTGACCACGGCTTCGACCCACTCGAAGGGCAAGGCGCCGTCGATGAACACCACCTTGCCGTCGGCGCGGCGCGCCACACCCTGGGCGTCCATGTTGAGGGACTCGACTTCGAGCCAGGTCTCGGGGTGATCCGAAGTGCGGGGCGTGGATGCAGGTGCGGATTTTTCAGCTGAATCTGTCATGCCCCGATTGTCTCAGGCCGCATGGGCCAGTCAGCCCCAGGTCTTCAGGTATTCGTCCCAATGCGCCTCGGTGGGCGCGAGCTGTCCCAGCGTGCCTTTGACCATGGCGATTTCCTGCTCGTACTCGGCCTCGGTCAGGCCGCCGCGCATTTTCTGAAAGCGGCAGTACAGCAAATAGGTATTCATCACGTCCGTCTCGCAATAGCGGCGGATTTCATCGAGGCGGCCGTCGAGGTAGGCGGGATAGACCTGCGAGCCGTCCATGCCGAGCTTGCCGGGAAATCCGCAGAGCTTGGCCATGGCGTCCAGCGGCGCATTGTTCTTGGGCTGGTACATCGCCAGCAGGTCCATCAAGTCCAGATGGCGCATGTGATAGCGGCTGATGTAGTTGTTCCACTTGAACTCGCGGTCGTCGTCGCCGAGGTCCCAGTACTTGTCAGCCACCACGCCGTGCTTGAGTCCGCGGTAATGCAGCACCGGCAGATCGAAGCCGCCGCCGTTCCAGCTCACCAGTTGCGGCACGTGTTTTTCCAGGGTGTTGAAAAAGGTCTGGATGACGCGCGCCTCGCTGCGGTCGTCTTTGTCGACAAAAGAGTGGATGCGCAGCCCCTCGGCATTGCGGAACACGCAGCTGATGACCAGCACGCGCTGCAGATGCAGGGGCATGAAGTCGCTCTGGCCGTTGGCCTTGCGCGCGTCGACCCACTCCTGGTAGACCTGCGCGTCGGTGGCCTCGGGTGGGCTGGCGCGCAGATCGCGCAGGCCCGCGATGTCGGGAATGGACTCAATATCGAAGACGAGTACGGGCCAGGCCATGGCAGCGCTAGCGCGGCGGCAGATAACGGGCCGGATCGACTGGCTTGCCCTGGCGGCGGATCTCGAAGTGCAGCTTCACGCGGTCGGTGTCGCTGCTGCCCATCTCGGCGATCTTTTGACCCTTGCGCACCGACTGGTCTTCCTTGACCAGCAGCGTCTGGTTGTGCGCATAGGCCGTGAGGTAGGTGTTGTTGTGCTTGAGGATGATCAGATTGCCATAGCCGCGCAAGCCCGAGCCGGCATAGACCACGCGCCCGTCGGCCGATGCCACTACGGGTTCGCCGGCCTGCCCGGCCAGGTCGATGCCCTTGTTGCGGACTTCGTCGAAGCCGGCGATCAGGCTGCCCCTGACAGGCCAGATCCAGGCAACCTCGTCGTCCGCCGAGGCCGGCGCCGCTGCGGCGGCAGGCGCGCTGGGGCTGGCTGGCCGCACCGCCGCGCTGGCGGGCAGCGTGGATGTGGCAGCATTGGGAGTCACATTGCCCGGGACCACAGGCCGCGCCACAGCCACGGCGTTCGCAGGCGGAGCCGCAGCGGTGGGCGGCACCACCCGCAGCACTTGGCCGACTTCAATCACATTGGGATTGTCCAGGCTGTTCCAGCGCACGATGTCGCGCCAGTTTTGCCCGTTTTCCAGACCGATGCGGATCAGGGTGTCCCCCGGTTTGACTGTGTAATAGCCAGGCTTTCCGGCGTTTTCTGCCCCCGGCAAGACAGTGCCCGGCACAGCGGCGGGCAGTACCGCCATCGGCGCCTGACGCGAAAGGCCCGCGCCGCGGTCCTCCACCGGAGCCAGCTGCGGACGCGACGAACAGCCGGCCAACAACATACCGGCCAGCAACAGGCTTCCAGACAAGCAAACCCGAACGCGCATTCCGACCATAGACACTCCCATCAGGCAATTCCCGATTTTAGAGGGACGAACTGGACTGCCTCCAATACAGATTGCTTCAACCCTTGGGGCGTCTTCTCGACGACGATCAGCGCCTGCCGGCCCTCGGCCGTGGCCATGGGTGCGACCAGTCGCGCGCCGACGGCGAGTTGATCGGTCCAGGCCGGCGGCAGGGCGTCGCCGCCAGCGGCCGCAATGATGCCGGCATAGGGCGCGCCTTTTTCATAGCCGATCATGCCGTCGCCCAGGAGCAAATGAAGATTGGGAACGCGCAAGGCCCGCAGATTGCTGCGCGCTTTCTCATGCAGGCCACGCAGGCGCTCAATGCTGTAGACCTCGGAGGCCAGCAGGCTCAGCACGGCGGCCTGGTAGCCGCAGCCGGTGCCGATTTCGAGCACGCGACCGAGTTTGCCCTGGGCATCGCGGCGCCCACCCATCAGCAGCTCCAGCATGCGGGCCACGACATTGGGCTTGGAGATGGTCTGGCCCAGGCCGATCGGCAGGCTGGTGTCTTCGTAAGACTGATTGACCAGCGCGCTGTCGACGAAGCGGTGGCGCTCGACCGTGCCCATGGCGGTCAGCACCTGGGCGTCGGTGATGCCCTGCTGCGCCAGCTTTTGCACCATGCGCGCGCGCACCGCACTGGAGTCCAGGCCGAGGCCCTGGGGCGCCACTGCAGGCCTGGCAGCGGCCAGGCTGGCCTGCGGCTGCGCGGCGCGGCGCGGCGCTTGAGGCGGCTGCGACTTGTTCGGCGCGAGGGTGTCCAGACGCGCCGGGAAGCTGGGTCGCCGTGTCGTCGCCATCTCAGGCTCCCGCCTTGTCCGATGCCTCGCGCGATGCCTTGTGTGCTGCCATGCGCGCCGCCGTCTGCGCCCAGTAGGGCAATTTGTCGTGGTCGCTCAGATCGACTTTCAGCGGTGTCATCGACACGTGGCCCTGGGCCGTCGCATGGAAGTCCGTGCCTTCCGAGTCGTCCTTCACCGGGCCGGCATTGCCGATCCAGTACATGGTGTCGCCACGCGGATTGACCTGCGTGATGACTTTTTCTGCCGCATGGCGCCGCCCCAGACGGCAGACTTTCATCGGCTTGAGTTCGGCATAGGGCAGGTTGGGGATGTTGACGTTGAGCAGCCACGGCGGCGCATCCGCCGCATGCTGCGAAATGATCTGCTGCACCAGCTCGCGCGCCGTGCGCGCAGCCGCATCCAGATGCTGCCAGCCCTTGAGCAACTGCGAGAAGGCAATGGCCGGCACGCCGAAGAGGTAGGCCTCCATGGCCGCCGCCACCGTGCCGGAGTAGACGGTGTCGTCGCCCATGTTGGCGCCGTTGTTGATGCCTGAGACCAGCAGGTCGGGCCGGTAATCGAGCAGGCCTGTCAGTGCGATGTGAACGCAGTCGGCCGGCGTGCCGTTGACGTAGCGGAACCCGTTGGCCGCGCGATGGACATACAGCGGCGAGTGCAGCGTGAGGGCGTTGGACTTGGCACTGTTGTTGTGCTCGGGGGCCACAACCTCGACATCGGCCATGTCCTTGAGCGCCTCGTACAGAGCCACGATGCCCGGAGCCTGGTAGCCGTCGTCGTTGCAGATCAGGATTTTCATGGGTGTGTGCGGATTGTAGAGCGGGCCCTATCATTGGCGCACTACACAGAGGAGATTTTCCATGCACGCATGGCTTTGCGAGAACCCGGTGGGCGTCGATGCGCTCAGCTGGAAGGAGTTGCCCACGCCACAGCCCCAGGCCGGCGAAGTACTGATCGAGATCAAGGCCGCAGGCCTGAATTTTCCGGACCTGCTGACCGTGCAGAACAAGTACCAGACCAAGCCCCCCCTGCCCTTCGTGCCCGGCATGGAATACGCAGGCGTGGTGGCGGCCGTCGGCGAGGGCGTGACGCAACTGCGCATCGGACAGAAGGTGGCCGGACTGTCCAGCACGGGTGCCTTTGCCACCCACCTCATTGTCAAGGCTGTGCAATGCATGCCGCTGCCGGAGGCTTTTTCGCTGACCGATGCGGCGGCTTTCCCGATGATCTACGGAACCTCTCACCACGCCCTGATCGACCGCGGCCAGCTGAAGGCCGGCGAGACGGTGCTGGTGCTGGGCGCGGCCGGCGGCGTGGGAAGCTCGGCGATCCAGATCGCAAAGGCCGTGGGCGCCAAGGTCATCGCCGCTGCGTCCACCGACGAGAAGTGCGCCTTCTGCAAGGCACTGGGCGCAGACGCCACGATCAATTACAGCACCCAGGATCTGCGCGAGGCGATCAAGCAGGCCACGGGGGGCAAGGGGCCGGACGTGATTTATGACCCGGTGGGCGGTGATTTCGCGGAGCCGGCTTTCCGCTCGATTGCCTGGCGCGGGCGCTATCTGGTCGTGGGTTTTGCCGCGGGGTCGATTCCTTCGCTGCCCTTGAATCTGACGCTGCTCAAGGGCGCATCCATCGTCGGGGTGTTCTGGGGCGCCTATCAGCAGCGCGAGCCGCAGGCCAATGCCGCGATGCTGGCGGAGCTGGCGCAGTGGTATATGCAGGGCCGCATCAAGCCGATGATTGACCGCACGATGCCGATGGCTGAGTTGAAGGCGGCCTATGCCTATATGGGCTCGCGCGGGGTCAAGGGCAAGTTGGTGTTGGTCAACTGAGGCTTTGCCCGGCGGCTATAATATCGTCCTTGCGGTGGCTGTAGCTCTGTTGGTAGAGTCCCAGATTGTGATTCTGGTTGTCGTGGGTTCGAGCCCCATCAGTCACCCCACGAAATTTGATCCCGTTGCTATATAAACCATAGCAACGGGATTTTTCGTTGGGGGCGGCGCTTTCATGCGGCTACCTCGCAGGCAATTCCGAGGCCGCACTGGGGGCCGCGTCCGCTTAGCTGTGCCAGATGCGCTGCCGCGGCCCCCAGTGCGGCCTCGGAATTGCCTGGAGACTTGGTTGGTGTTCGGATATCTGGCTTGCTGGACGCGAATCAGGCGGGGAGCGTCAGGTAATCATCGTTGTGCAATGGGGTGATCACCCCCAATCTGACACAGCGCACGCTTGATGGCCGCAAAGACCGCCGAGATGTTGCTCATGTGTCATTGCGCCAGAAAACCTCACACAGAGCGAAACCGCGCCACCGCGTCACGCACAGCCGCCCCAATCAACCCCAGCCCCAGCGCCCCGAAAGCCGCCGCTGCCACGCGGTTGGACGTGCCTCTGGCGCGGCCGTAGGCTTCGCGCACGCGTTGGCGCGAGAACAGGTAGGCCAGCAGCATGTGCCAGACGAAAGCGTTGCACACGACGACGGCGGCGGCGGACATCTGCAGGGCCGGGCTGGGGGATGCGGGAAAGGCGGCCGCGAAGACGCTGGCGAAGAAGAGTGCGGATTTCGGGTTGGTGATGTTGGTGAGAAAGCCCAGCCGGAAGGCGCTCAGGCGTGGCAGGGATGCGGCTTCGCGCTGCATTGCCGGGCTGCCTGCGCGCCACAGGCGCAGGCCCAGGTACAGCAGGTAGGCGCCGCCTGCGATCTGCAGCGCCAGGCGCAGGCCGGGGAAGATCTGGAACACGACGTTGACGCCAAGCAAGGCGCAACTGACCCAGAACACGGCGCCGGCAGTGACGCCCAGCGCCGCGTAGCGGGCGCTCTGGGCTTCGTCGCCAGCGGCCAGTTGGGAGATGAGCAGCACGTTGGGACCGGGGCTGAGCAGCGCCGCGGCGTGCAGCAGCCAGATGGTCGCCAGCGTGGACAGCATGGCTACTGCTGGACGAGGTCCTCGGCACGGCGCGGCGCCGGCTTGGGCACCTTGATCTGGGTCTTGAAGCGCTCTTTGAGCAGGTTGTAGTAGGCCAGGTTCTCGGCGCCGGTCCAGTACTGGGCGTACTGGTTGCGGTCTTGTTTGGCGGTGTCTTCGGGCACGGCCTCGCGTGGCAGTATCTTGTTGACCCGCACCACGGCGTAGCCCTGTGTTCCCAGGTCGACACCGACCCAGGCGGGCAAGGTTGTGGGATCGACGCGCAAAGCGGCCTCGACCAGGGGCGCAGGCAGGGTCTGGGCCGGATCGCGCCAGACGCTGACGGCGGCGGGCAGCGCCGCTGCCTCAGGTTTGGCTTTCCACTCGGCCAGGCGGGCCAGGCCCTCGGCCCTGGCAAGTTCGGCTCCGCGGGCGGCCACCAGACGCTCACGCACTTTGTCGCGGACTTCGGCCAGGGGCAGCGTACGCGCAGGCGTGTACTGGGTGATGCGGCCGGAGACAAGCTGGTTGGCGCCGACCTCGATGGCCTCGGTGTTGCGCTTTTTCTCGACCGCATCGGGCGAGAAGATGGCGTTGAGGAATTTCGGGTTGGTCAGCACGCCGGTGGCATTGGTCGCTGGCTTGCGCAGCACCTGGGTGGCGGTGCGAATTTCCAGTTTGAGGCGATCGGCAACTGGCTTGAGGCTGTCAGGCTGCTCGTACACGCCGTTGGTGAAGGCCTCGGCGCTCTCGGCGAATTTGCGTTGTGCCTGTTGCCGCCGCAGGTCGGCTTCGATCTCGGGCTTGAGTTCTTCGTAGCTGCGCTGCTTGGGCGCACGGATGTCGGTCAGGCGGATGATGTGATAGCCGAACTCGGACTCGATGACATCGCTGATGTCGCCTTTCTTCATGGAGAAGGCAGCGTCCTCGAAGGGCTTGACCATGGCGCCGCGCGCGAAGAAGTCGAGGTCGCCGCCCAGCGGCGCGGAGCCCGGGTCCTGCGAGTTCTTCTTGGCCACATCGGCGAAGCTGTCGGGTGCCTTGCGCACTGTCGCCAGCAGTTCGGTGGCGCGCGCGCGCGCCTTCAGGCGCTCGG
>JAURZS010000015.1 GCA_030653255.1 Burkholderiaceae bacterium
GTCATGGCCAGGCTTTCGGTCAGGCCCATGCCGATCTCCTCGCACTGCAGCAGGCGGAACATCTCGCCCTTGACGCTGTGGTCCGGGCAGGCCGGGTAACCCGGCGCGGGGCGGATGCCGCGGTATTTCTCGGCGATCAGGCCTTCGACGTCGAGCGCCTCGTCGGCCGCGTAGCCCCAGAGGTCGCGGCGCACACGCTCGTGCAGGCACTCGGCAAAGGCCTCGGCCAGGCGGTCGGCCAGGGCCTTGAGCATGATCGATGAATAGTCGTCGAGATCGTCGTGAAAAAACTTTTCCTTTTTCTCGGCGCCTATGCCCGAGGTGACCGCAAACAAGCCAATGTAGTCCGCCGCCGCGCCCTTGGGGGCGATGAAATCGGCCAGGCAGCGGCTGGGCCGCATCACGCCGTCGATGGCCTCTTTCTCGGCCTGCTGGCGCAGGCCGTACCAGGTCATGGCCACCTCGGTGCGTGATTCGTCGGTGTAGATCTCGATGTCGTCGTCATTGACCGTGTTGGCCGGGTAGAAGCCCAGCACGCCGTTGGCCGTGAGCCAGCGCCCTTCGATCAGGCGCTTGAGCATGCGCTGTCCGTCGGCATAGACCCGCACGGCCTCGGTGCCCACCACCTCGTCCTTGAGGATGGCCGGGAAGCGGCCCGCAAGATCCCAGGTCTGGAAGAACGGGCCCCAGTCGATATAACGGGCCAGCTCGGCCAGATCGAAATTGCGGAACACGCGCCGGCCCAGAAACTTGGGCACCGGCGGCGTGTAGCCGCGCCAGTCGAACGGCGGCTTGTTGGCGCGCGCCGTGGCCAGCGGCCACAGCGGCGTCTGCTTCTTGTTGGCATGCTGATGCCGCACGCGCTCATAGTCGGCATTGATCTCGGCGATGTAACGGGCGGCCTGGTCGCTCAGCAGGCTCTGCGCCACGCTGACGCTGCGCGAGGCATCGGGCACGTAAACCACCGGGCCTTCGTAGTGGGGCGCGATGCGCACCGCCGTGTGCACCCGCGAGGTCGTCGCGCCGCCGATCATCAGCGGTATTTTGCGCAGGCGGAAATGATCGTCCTTCTGCATCTCGCCGGCGACGTACTGCATCTCTTCCAGCGAAGGCGTGATCAGCCCGCTCAGGCCCACGATGTCCGCGCCCTCGACCTTGGCGCGCGCCAGGATCTCGTGGCAGGGCACCATCACCCCCATGTTGACGACCTCGAAGTTGTTGCACTGGAGCACCACGGTGACGATGTTCTTGCCGATGTCGTGCACATCGCCCTTGACCGTGGCGATGATGATCTTGCCCTTGGTGCGCACATCGCGCCCGGCGGCCTCGTCCTGGCGCTTTTCTTCCTCGATGTAGGGAATCAGGTGGGCCACCGCCTGCTTCATGACCCGCGCCGACTTGACCACCTGCGGCAGGAACATCTTGCCCTGCCCGAACAGGTCGCCCACGACGTTCATGCCGGCCATCAGAGGGCCTTCGATCACGTGCAGCGGACGGCCGCCGGTGGCGAGGATCGCACGATAGGCTTCCTCGGTGTCCTCGATGATGAAATCGGTGATGCCGTGCACCATGGCATGCGAGAGGCGCTGCTCCACCGTGGCCGGCGCATCGGCCGTGCCGCGCCAGTCGTTCTTGCGGCTCTCGTCGCGCGCTGCACCCTTGGCGTTCTCGGCGATCTCGACCAGGCGCTCGCCGGCATCGGGGCGGCGGTTCAAGACCACGTCTTCCACCCGCTCGCGCAGCTCGGGGTCCAGGTCGTCGTAGACGCCGACCATGCCGGCATTGACGATGCCCATGTCCATGCCGGCCTTGATCGCGTGGTACAGGAACACGGTGTGGATCGCCTCGCGCACCGGGTCGTTGCCACGGAAGCTGAAGCTCACATTGGACACGCCGCCCGACACCCGCGCCCCGGGCAGATGCGCCTTGATCCAGGCCACGGCCTCGATGAAATCGACGGCGTAATTGTTATGCTCCTCGATGCCCGTGGCAATGGCGAAGATGTTGGGGTCGAAGATGATGTCCTCGGGCGGGAAGTCCAGCTCGTCGACCAGGATGCGGTAAGCGCGCTCGCAGATTTCAGTCTTGCGCTTGAACGTGTCGGCCTGGCCTTTTTCATCGAAAGCCATGACCACCGCCGCCGCGCCATAGCGGCGCACCAGGCGGGCCTGGCGCTTGAACTCCTCCACACCCTCCTTCATGGAGATGGAATTGACGATGCCCTTGCCCTGAATGCAGCGCAAGCCGGCCTCGATCACCTCCCACTTGGAGCTGTCCACCATGATGGGCACGCGGGCGATGTCCGGCTCGCTGGCGATGAGGTTCAGGAAACGCACCATCGCGGCCTTGCTGTCGAGCATGGCCTCGTCCATGTTGATGTCGATGATCTGGGCGCCGTTCTCGACCTGCTGCCGCGCCACCGCCAACGCCTGCTCGAAATCACCGTTCAGGATCATGCGGGCAAAAGCCTTGGAGCCGGTGACATTGGTGCGTTCACCGATGTTGACAAACAAGCTCGCGCCACCGATCAGGACCGGCTCCAGGCCGGACAATCGCATGGGCGGGGGCGGGGCTTCGGGCCGGGCGCCGGCCGAGGGAGAAATGGGGACTTCCGTCATGGCTCACCTGGTGGGGTCTACGAGGTGAGCGCCGTTGGATTCACTCAAGCCTGACGCGCCGGACCTGCCCGGCTGCGCTGCAGCGCTCCTTGAGTTGCATCAATTTTAGAGGCTTTTAAGGACGTTACACTGTGACAGCCCTACAAATCAACATGCTCGACAAGCTCATTCAGATCTTTCGCCGCCCGCCGCCGGCCGACTTCCAGGAGTCGCGCCGCGAGGACCGCTTGCGCACGATCGAGGGGTCCAGCAGCGCCGAGAAAGCGGCAGAAATGCTGCGCGCTCCCGCTGCGCTGATGCAGCTCACCCACGAAGAAGCACTCGTGGTGGTCAGCTACATGCAGCCGCGCCGCATCGCTGAGGGCACAACCTTCATCCGCGAGGGCGACACGCGCGACACCGACTTCATGCTGCTGCTGCTCGACGGTGAAGTCACCATCGAGTCCATCGTCGTGAGCCGCACCGAACCGATCACGGTGTCTGTGCTGGGGCCCGGCAGCCTGATCGGCGAGATGGGCCTGCTCGACGGCGAGCCGCGCTCGGCCTCGTGCACTGCGCTGACCGACCTGCGCGGCGCGGTGCTCACGCGCAAGGCGCTGGCCCAGTTGATGGACGAAGAGCCGCGCACCGCCGCCAAGCTGATGATGGCGATTTCCATGCGCATCGCGCAGCGCATGCGCGAAGGCGCAGAGAAGCTCAAGCTCTACTCTCAGCTGACGCAGGCCATGCAAGAGGAAATCAACGGCCTTGCGACGCCTTAGGGCGGGGCTTCAGGCCTGCGCCGATTCAGCGCGAGGACCGCAAAGGGTGGCTGTATGCGTTGCCGCTTCAGGACGACGCAGCCAGGGCGACAGCGGCTTGTCAGGGCTGGCCGCAGCGGACCACATGTCGGCGTAAAGTTTTTCCAGGTCGGCCGTAAAGCGCCCGATATCGCACAGCGGTGACGCCATCATGCGCCGGCGCTGCGCCTCGCGGCCCTGCCGCACGGTGGCGATGTCGGCCGCCAGCTCGCACACGATGCGCACAAAGGCATCATCGTCCTCGGCCACCCAGCCATCCTGGCCCAGGGTCTTGAGAAAACTGCTGCTCATGCGCCCCACGAAATTGTCGCCACAGCGCGTGACCAGCGGCACGCCCATCCACAGCGCCTGCAGGCTGGTGGTGCCGCCGTTGTAGGGCAGCGGGTCCAGCGCGATGTCCATGTCGCCGTACTCGGCCATCATGTCCTCCAGCGCCGAAGGGCCCCTGAAGACGATGCGCGCCGCATCCACGCCCTGCGCCGCAAACCCCTTGCGCAGCCGCTCCTGCAGCAGCGGGTCGTCTCCGCCGGGCGCCTTGATCAGCAGCGTGGCCTGCGGCAGTGCATGCAGCACGCGCGACCACAGCGCGAATGTCTTGCGCCCCAGCTTGATGGCATTGTTGAAAGAGCCCAGCACTAGCGGCGCATCCGCCGGGCGCGGCGGCGGCACGGGGTAGGGATCGACCGGCGCCCAGCAGAACACGCTGTGCGGCAACAGGGCCAGGCCCTCTGTGTACAGGGCAGCGTGCCCGAACGGCGAGACCACGGGGTCGCCGATGAGCCAGTCCACGGCCGACAGGCCGGTGGAATGGGGGTAGCCCAGGTAGCTGACCTGCACCGGGGCCGCACGCAACACCATCACGCCCAGCCGGTGGCCGGAGGTGTGGCCCGACAGGTCGACCAGGATGTCGATCTCCTCGGCCAGGATGCGCTCGCGCAGCTCGTCGTCGGTCCAGGTGTCGGCATCGTGCCAGCGGGTGGCGGCGGCGCGGGCGCGGCGGGTGTATTCGTCGCAGAAGTGGCCGGTGTAGAAGATGTGGATGTCGTGGCGGGCGCGGTCATGGCGCTCCAGCACGGGCAGCATGAACAGATTGACGGGGTGCTGGCGGAACAGGTCGCCGGTGATGTAGCCGATGCGAAGGCGGCGGGCCAGGTCGAGACGCTGTTCGAAGTGGGCGTAAGGCGTGGCGCTGGCGCCCAAGTCGGCCTCGATGGGAACGGCCAGACGGCGGTGCAAGGCCTGCAATTCCTCGGCCGAGATATCGCTGGCGTACAGGCCCGACATGGCCACGACAGAGGTCATGCGCGACAGTGGCAAAGCCTTTTGGTATTCGTACAGGACATACTGAAACGCTTCATCGGGGTCCCGGACGCGACCCGTGATACGACGCGCCGCCGTAGCCAGTTGCGGGTCTCCCGGCGCCAGCATGCGCGCGCGCTCCAGGGTCTGTTGCGCGTCGGATAACTTCCAGCTCTCGGCCTGCAGCATGGCCAGGTCAGCCCATGCGCTGACCTTGTCCGGCTGCAGCTCGGTGATGCGGCGGCGTATGGAAATGGCCTCCTGCCAGTAATTTAGCGGCAGCACCTTCGAGGCCAGCAGGTCCAGGAACTGAGGACTGGGTGACTGCGCTGCTTCCTGAAAGGCGAGCTCCGCCTGCGCCGTCTGCCCCAGCGCAAACAAGGCCAGACCTAGGTACATTTTGCTGCCGTAACGCGGCGGACGGCGTTCGGCGAGCGCGCGCAGCACGTCGACGGCACGAGCCGCATCGCCGGCCTGCAGCGTCCAGACGCCAACCCAATGCGCACTCTCGCCCGGAATCACCTCCAGGCGCGAGGCTTCGTTCAGCGCCTGCGCGGCCTGTGCGGGGCGGCCCGTCATCTCGTACAAACGGCAGCGGTATAACGCATTGAGCCAATCGCCGTCGCCCTGGGCGCGCGCATGGTCGCGCTCCAGCGCATCGAGAAAATCCTGCGCCTGCGGGTGATCGCGGCGGGCCAGGACCTGCTGCACCACAGGCACTTCGAGCAGGTCCGGGCGCGCAGCCATGGCCGCGCTCGCATCAGCGCCCACAGACGCATCGAGCCGGATCACCATCTGTGTCGCATAACGCGCCTGCCAGGCCGCGCCGCGTGCGATATAGATCCGGGCCAGCGCGGCCCAGGCCCGTGCGTCCAGCGGCTGGCTGCGCAGCGCGGCGTAGAGCGCGCCGGGGTTCATGGTCACAGGACGGTCTGTACGTAAAGGTGCGCCACGCCTTGGACATAGTGCGTATAACCGCTGTCGGGCCCCACACCAGGCCCGGTATTCGTCCAGCCGTCGCCAATGTTGACCACGTCGTCTGCATCGCGCTCGACATGCAGCGTGTTGCTGCCAGGGCTGACGTCCAGCACTGCGCGCAGATCCAGGTTCAACGTGTTGCTGCCGGAGCCTCGTATATCGATGTTTTCGATATTGCGCACCCGCCCGGAGGTGACAAGCGCGGAAGTGAGGCTCAACGTCATGCCCGCATCGGCAAACTTGAGGGTATCGACACCCCCGCCGCCATCGATGTGCGTAAAGTTGCTGACAGCGGTGAGCATCGCAAGGTTGTCGGCGTTGATCTCAATGGTGTCATTTCCATTGCCGCCGTACAGGATGTCGGAGCCGCCGTTGCCCGTCAAGAAATCATTGCCGTCACCGCCGATGATGCTGTCGTCGGCGACGGTGCCCGTCAAGGTGTCGGCGCCACTGGTGCCGTAAAGCAGATGAGCCGCGACAGGAGATGTGTAGTAGCTGCTCGATGGGCTGCCATATACGACGTAGACAGAACTACTGCCGTTATATATCAAATCTGACAAGCCATCGCCATTCACATCGCCCCCCGCCAACTCCGCACCACTAGATGATGAAGAATCAATGGTGAATCCTCCGATTCCCACGTCCACGGCCGACAACTGGACCATCGAAGTATCCGTCTTGCCAAAGACCACATAGGTGTTTACATTTGCGGACGTCCCCCCCGGCTGGGTCGTTCCTCGAAACGCCATGTCCGCCAAGCCATCGCCATTCATGTCTCCAACACCGGAGAAGCTGGCATTGCTGCTGATGTTTATACTGCCGCTAAGGCCTCCCAATTGGTCGTTCCAGAACTGTCCTTGAATGGCAAACCCTCCTGTTCCCGCGACAATCGCGTTGGTGTCGGTGACGGCCACTCCATCCGTTTTGCCGAACACGACATAGATGGCTCCTCGACCAGAAAATGCCAAGGGGGCGGCGGTGATCAAGTCTGCAAGTCCATCGCCATTGATATCTCCGGCCGATGAAACCCACGGAACAGACGCGCCCAAATCGACCCGGAACCCCCCCGTGCCCGCAGCCACAGCCGACAGGTTCACGGTCGCGGCGCTTCCAGTGCCAAAGACCACATAAGCGGACCCGGTCGACACTCCCTCACCAATGAGCAGATCCATCCAGCCATCGCCATTCACATCGCCGGCCGTGGACGCCGACATGCCCGACTTGGAGTTTGAGACCGTTGTACCGTTGATCACGAAGCCGCCTGTATTCTCCCTGACCTCAGTGAAGTTGACGGCCGTAGACGTGGATTTCCCAAAAACGACGTAAGTGCTGCCCGAGTTAGTGGCGGATATATCCGCCCCGGGCGCACTGATCACGATATCAGCATAGCCGTCGCCATTCAAATCGCCCGCATCCGAAGCCGCGAATCCCAAATTCTCCGAACCAGTGCCAGTGAGCAAAAAGCCCCCCGAGCCCAAGTTCGTCAGATCGAGCGCACTTCCCGTGCCCGATTTTCCGAACACCACATAGGCCTTCCCGGCGCTAGTCAGGCTGGTGACCCCCGCGACGATGAAGTCTTGGTAACCGTCGCCATTGACGTCCCCCAATCCGGAGACGACTGTACCCATGTTCTCGTTCGGAGACGTCACTCCCTGTAACACAAATCCACCCGTTCCGGCGAGAATCTGGGCGCTGCTGGGGGGCGTAATGCTGATGCCGCCGTGCACCACATGAGCCCTCGAAGCAACATAGGAAGCCAGCATCAAGTCGTCGTACCCGTCGTTGTTCACATCACGCGGCGCGCCAATGGTAGTTGTATTGAGATTGACTCTGAAGCCGCCGGTGCCGGCGATGATTTGCGCTATGTCGAGGGGTTGCACGACAGTCACGGCGCTGGTGTTCACTTCAAGAACGGCCTTCCCATTGGTGTATTTGGTGTAGCCTGGCAAGGTCGACGCGCTCGCCGACCAGTTGCCCCGCAAACGCACTTGGTCGCCCGCGTCGCCGGTGACATACAGTGTGTTGGTTTGCGTCGCCAACGCGCGCAGTGAGATGGCGTCCACGACCAGGGTATTGTCGCCGCTGCCCGTAAGGTCGATGCACTCGATATCACTGAAGGGCCGCTTGTTCTGGTTCTGACTGATCGACACCGTGATATTTTGACCATCGAGCTGGACTGTGTCCGTACCCATCCCGCCATCCACGCGCGCACCGCCGCTGGCATAGAACTGAAGCAGGTTGTCGGCCGTGATAACGAAATTGTCATCGCCAGCGCCGCCGTACAGCACGTCAGCGCCACCATTGCCTGTCAGGATATCGTTTCCCGCTCCGCCAACCAGGGTTTGGCCGCTCGCATCGCCGGTGAGCGTATCGGCCAGGGCGGTACCCAGTTGGCTGATGGCCGTGGCATAGTTGCTGCTGCTGGTGCTCCCGAAGATGACATAGCTGAGGTTGCCCGTTCCCGAACCCAATACCAGATCGTCGAGTCCGTCACCGTTGAGGTCACCCGCCGCCGACACGGACGAGCCTATGGGCATGGTGCTGGAGACACCGTTGATGACAAAGCCGCCGAATCCTTGCGCCACGGCGCTGAGATTGATCGCCGCGGTATCCGTCTTGCCAAACACGACATAGACTTTGCCCGCATTGGTGCGGGAAGACGGGTCTCCCAAGGGCGCGCCGATCAGCATGTCGGCGAGTCCGTCGCCATTGATGTCGCCCGCACTGGAGAGGGTCAGGCCGGCGGTGCTGGTTTCGCCGGTGCAGTTGCCCGTGATGACGAAGCCGCCGATACCTGCGGCGAGGTCTGAAGTCGCCCTGACGGAAAGTTCTGCGACGCTCAGACCTCCGAACAGGATATAGGTTCTGGAGGCACTTGCTGTGGAGCCGTCGATTGCAATGTCATCAAAACCGTCGCCATTGATGTCACCGACAGCGGCCATGTATTTTCCGATGCCGTCGTTTGTGTTGCCGTCAACATGGAACGCTATCCCGGCAGGCGATGTATCTACAGTGCCAGTGGTGCTGTAGCTCGATCTACCGAGCGTTACATACACTCGGCCCGCGCCGGTCTTTGCGCCAATCGTTGCGTTGGGAACGCTCAGCATGAGATCCATGTAACCGTCCCCATTGAGGTCGCCGGCACTCGATGCAAAGCCAAAGGTCCCCAGCGATGTCCCCCAACTCTCACCCGTGCTCAGCGAGGTTGCGTCGATCGTCGTCGGGCTTGCCTTGCCGAAGATCATGTAGCCCATGGTGGCGCCGGCGCCGGCTAAAATCATGTCATCGTATCCGTCGCCGTTGACATCGCCGACGCTGGCTGCGATCGTCCCGAACTGGTTGCCCGTGCTAGCCCCATTGATCATGAAGCCACTGGCGCCGCTTATCCCGCTGGCAGCGAAGGTCACCGGACCGTTGGCGGTGCTTCCGAAGACGACGTAGGCTCGTCCCCGGTTGCTGTTGAAGCCAGGCGCGGTAAGCAATTGATCGATCAGGCCATCGCCATTGATATCGCCAATGTTCGAAACAAGCGATCCGAGTTTTTCATTGGAGCACCCGCCATTGAAAACCCAGCCGCCTGTGCCGCTCGCCACGGTCGATAAGGATACGGGGGCGCCCCCCAGCGATGAGGAGCCGGCTACCACATAGGCGCGACCAGCTCCATTCGGCGCACCAATGAGAAGGTCTTCGTACCCATCGTTGTTGATGTCAGCGGCCCACGAGACTGAAGTACCGCTCTTGTCGTTTGTTTGACCCGTAAGTACAAATCCCCCGGTCCCGTTTGCAATATCCGAGGCCTCCACGGCAGGGAACACAGCCGTCACCGTCCGCGTAGTCTGGGCAGAGTTGCCCGCAACGTCGGACTCCTGGACCAGCACCGTGTGCACGCCGCCGATGATCTGGTTCGAGCTGTAAGCCAGGCTCCAGGTGCCGCCGGCCTGCACCGTGGTGCTGCGCGTGGAGTTGCCCCAGGTGATGGTGATGGTGTCATCCACCGTTCCCGTGCCGCTCAGAGTGACGCCGGCTGTGCGTTCGGCCAGGCTGATGTTGTCGTCGTCGGCCACTATATTGAAAACCGGTGTGGCCGGAGCCTGCTTGTCCACGACCAGCGTACCCGACAGCGTGCCCGCGACGCTTTCGTTACCGGCCTTGTCGGTGACCAGCACCTGCAGCTGTGCGGTGGTGAAGCTGGCGAGTTGGCCGCTGGCCACGTTCAGCGAGAAGCTGGTGCCGCTGCCGCTGGTGTAGCTGCTGCCGCCGTTGGTGGTATAGCGCCAGCTGTACGCATCACTGGGGAGCGCCAGATTGATGGTGTCGTTGCTGGTATTCAGGTCGCTGTTGAAGGTGCCGCCGATGGCCGTGTCCTGCGCCAGGCTCAAGGTGGGCGGGCTGGAAACGTTGTCAAAGGTCAGGGCATAAGGCAACTGCGCGATCGGGCTGGTGTTGTAGGCCACGTCGGTCTGATCGACGCGAATGCTGTTGGCGGCATAGGTGGCCGCGCTGGGCAGCGTGAAGCTGGTGCCTGTGCCGGCTGTCCAATGGGCGCCGCTGTCGGTGCTGTAGCGCCAGGTGGCATTGGCCTCCAGGCCCGAGACGGTCACGGTGCCGTTGTTCGTGATGCGATCCGTGCTGCTGTAGCCGGTGTCGGTGATGCCGAGCGTGGGGGCTGCGGCGCTGGTATCCACGGTACGGGCCACGGTGTTCTGGCCGGTGGTGATGTTTCCGGCTGCATCGATGTGCCGGACCTGGATATCGCCGATAGCGTAGGTACCGTCGGAGCTCAACGAGAAGGTGGTGCCGGTGCCGGTAACCCAACCTGCGTTCTTGAGGTTGTAGCTCCAGGTCGCCCCCCCCTCCAGTCCGGAGATGGTCACGGTGGTGAGGCTGGTGATGCCGTCGCTGTTGCTGTCTCCGTTGTCGTCGGGCATGGTCACAGCGGGAGCGGCAGGCGCGGTCAAATCCACCGTCCACGCTGCGACATTGGCGGCAATGGCGCTGACATTGTTGGCCAGGTCTTTCTGACGGACTTCGATTTCGCCGACCGCCCATTCCCCTTCGGCGAGGTTGAAGGTGCTGACGCCCGCGTCCAGCTCGATCCACGAACCGCTCTTGAGCCGGTAGGACGCGATGGCGCCTTCCTCCAGACCCGTGATGGTGACGGTGGCGTTATTGGTGATCTGGTCGTCGGTGATGTCGCCGCTGTCAACGATGCTGACGCCCGGCGCGCTGGCGTTGATGTCAAAGACGATGGCCTGGCTGTTGCTGCCGTTGTGGCTGAAGCCGGAAGTATTCTGCTGACGAACCAGGATGCTGCCGACGGTGTAGGTGGCGGGCGCGGGCAGCGTGAAGGTGTTTTCTCCGATCTGGCCTGCGGTCCAGCCCGAGCCGGTGTTGTACTCCCAGGCCAGGCCGTCCACCAGATTGCCCACGGTGATGGTGCCGTTGTTGGTGATGCCGTCCGAGGGCGATGTTCCGGTGTCGGTGAAGCTGACGGTGGGACGCGGCGGAATTCCGGAGAGCAGATCGAGCTGGGCCTCGTCCAGGCTGGCGTAGGCCAGTGCGCTGAGGTAGGTGGAGGCACGCGCCGTGTTGACCAGCAGGGCCAGGGTCTCGTCGAAGTCCAGGGTGTCGATCTGCGTGGCGGTGATGCCGCCCAGGCCGGTGGTGCTGACTGCGGCAAGCTGGGTGAGGTCCAGGCTGCTGAAGGAGGCATCGGGCAGGGCGGCGAACTGGGCTGCCGTCAGCGCCGCGACCTGGGTCGTGTTCAGGCTGTCGATCTGGGTGGGGTCCAGGCTGGCGATGGCAGCCGGCGACAGGGCCGCGATCTGCCCTGCGGTGAGAAGCGCGAGTTGCTCTGGCGTGAGTGCGTCGATCTGCGCCGCAGTGATGCCGGCCATGGCCGAGGTGTTGATGGCTTGCTGCTGGTCGCTGTCCAGGCTGGCCAGAGCGGCGGGCGTGAGGCCCCCGATCTGGGCAGCGCTGAGCAAGGCGATCTGTGCCGGGCTCCATTCGTCAAGCTGCCCTGCCGTGACGCCGGCCATGGCGGCCGCGCTAAGGGCCTGGATCTGCGCATCGCTGAACGCAGCCAGGAGATGGACGCTCAGCACGGCAATCTGCGCGGCCGTGACGCCGGCCATGGCGGTGGCGTCGATGGCGTCGAGTTGTTCCGAGCCCAGGGCGGCGAAGGCCGCGGTGCTCAGTGCGCCGATCTGGGCGGCGCTCAGAAGATCGATGATGTGGGTACTCAGTGCGCCGATCTGGTCGTCGGTGATGCCGGCGATCTGGGCTGGCAGCAGCGCTGTCCATTGGTCGTCGTCCAGGCTGGCGAGCGCCGCCGGGGTCAGCCCGCCGATCTGCGCGGCGCTGAACATGGCGAGCTGTGCGGGGCTCAGGGCGTCGATCTGGGCGGTGGTGACGCCGGCCATGGCGGCATTGTTGATGGCCTGGAGCTGCGCTTCGGTGAAGCCGGCCAGCACGCCGGTCTGCAGGGCCGCGATCTGCTCTGCGGTGAGCAGGGCGATCTGCGCGGGGCTCAACGCTGCGATCTGCTGCGCGGTAATGCCCGCCATGGCGGCAGGCGTGATGGCCTGGATCTGGGCGTTGCTCAGCGACCCGAAGGTCTGCGCGCTCAAAGCCGCGATCTGGGCGGCACTCAGTTCGGCCATCTGGTCGTGATCGAGGGCGCCGACGGCGGCAAGGCTGAGCTGCGCGATTTGCTGCGCGCTGAGCGCTGCGATCTGATCGGGCGCAAGCGCGTCTACCTGCGCCGCAGTGAGGCCGGCAATGGCGGCCTCTGTGATGGCTTGCAACTGGGCATTGCTGAGCCCCCCCATGAACTCAGGGCTCAGGGCGGCGATCTGCCCGGCACTCAGTGCCGAGGTCAGCCGGGTGCCGATGCCTGCCTGCTGACCCGCGTCGATACTGCTGAAAGCCGCCAGAGACAAGGCGGCGATCTGCTCCGCGGTGAACAGCGCCAGCTGCGCGGGGCTGAGTTCGTCGATCTGCAAGGCCGTGATGCCACCGATGGCACTCTGGGTGAGGGCCTGGAGCTGGGCGTTGCTCAGGGTGGAGAGCACGGCGGGCTGCAGCCCGCCAATCTGTGTGGCGCCGAACAGCGCGATCTGGGCCGGGCTCAGGGCGTCGATCTGTTCTTCGGTCAGGCCATCCATGGCGGCCTGACTGATGGCCTGCAGCTGCGCGTCGCTGAGGCTGGCGAGCACGCCAGGCAGCAGGCCAGAGAGCTGCGTGGCGCCGAGCACGCCCATCTGGGCGGGGCTCAGGGCATCGATCTGTTCTTCGGTCACGCCTTCCATGACGTCCTGGGACAGGCTCAGCAGTTGCGCGTTGCTCAGGCTGGCAAACACCGCGGGCGCAAGCGCGCCGATCTGCCCGGCCGTAAGGGCTGCGATCTGGCCGGTGCCGAGGGCATCGATCTGCTCATCGCTCAGCGCGCCGATGGCGGCGGTGCCCAGGTTCTCGATCTGGCCGGCGCTGAACAGGGCGACCTGCGCCGGGCTGAGTGCGTTGATCTGCGCGGCCGTGATGCCGGACATGGCATCGGTATCGATGGCCTGGAGCTGCGCATTGCTCAGGGCGGCGAATGCGGCGGGACTCATCGCCGCGATCTGCGCGGCGCTCAGGCCGGCGGTGAGGTTGACGCCGATAGCGGCCAGCTGCGCGGCGTCCAGACTGGCGAAGGCATCCTGTGACAAGGCTGCGATCTGCTCAGCGGTGAACAGCGCGAGCTGCTCGGGTGCAAGTGCGTCGATCTGCGCCGCGGTGATCCCGGCAATGGCGCTCAGGCCCAGGGCCTCGATCTGGGCGTTGCTGAAGCTGGCGAGTGTGCCCGCTTGCAGGCCGGCGATCTGCGCGGCGCTGAACAAGGCGGTCTGGTCTGTAGACAGAGCGTCGATCTGGGCCGTGGTGACGCCGGCCATGGCCGCGGGCGTGATGGCTTGCAGCTGTTCGTCGCTCAGCGCGGCAAAGGCTGCCGGGCTCATCGCCGCGATCTGTGCGGCGCTCAGGCCTGCGGTGAGGTTGGCGCCGATGGCGGCCAGTTGGGCGGCGTCCAGGCTGCCGAAGGCGGCTGGCGACAGGGCTGCGATCTGCTCAGGGGTGAGCAGCGCGAGTTGCTCGGGTGCGAGTGCGTCGATCTGCGCTGCGGTGATGCCGCCGATGGCGGCCACGCCCAAGGCCTCGATCTGGGCGTCGCTGAAGCTGGCAAGCGCGGCCGGCGTGAGGCCTGCAATCTGTGCAGCGCTGAACAAGGCGGTTTGAGCCGCACTCAAAGCGTCGATCTGCTCTTCTGTCAGGCCGCCCATGGCGGCTGCGGTGATGGCTTGCAGCTGAGCATCGCTCAAGCTGGCAAGTGCCTCGGGTGTGAGGCCTGCAATCTGCGCGGCGCTGAGCAGCGCGATCTGCGCCGGACTCAGGGCATCGAGCTGCTCTTCGGTCAAGCCAGCCATGGCCGCTGCCGTGATGGCTTGCAGTTGCGCGCCGCTGAGGTCGGCGACTTGCTCCGGGCTCAGGGCGCCGATATGCGCAGCATCGAGCGCGGCAATCTGTGCCGGGCTCAGGCTGGCGAGGACATCCGGGCTCAGGGCTGCGATCTGCTCGGGATCGAATGCCGCAATCTGCGCAGGACTGAGTGCATCGATCTGTGCGGCGGTGATGCCGCCGACAGCGGCATCGGTGAGGGCGAGCAGTTGTTCGTCGCTGAGGCTGGCAAGTGCCTCGGGTGTCAGGCCTGCAATTTGCGCGGCGCTGAGCAAGGCAATCTGCGCGGGGCTCAGGGCATCGAGCTGCTCTTCCGTCAGACCGCCCATTGCGGCAGGGGTTATAGCCTGCAGCTGGGTCTCGCTCAAGCTGGCAAGAGCCTCGGGTGTGAGGCCGCTGATCTGCGCGGCACTGAGCAGCGCGATCTGATCGGCGCTCAGTGCGTCGATCTGCTCTTCCGTCAGGCCACTCATGGCGGCAGGGCTGATGGCTTGCAACTGCGCATCACCCAGACTCGCCAGCAATTCAGGTGAGATGGCAGCGATCTGCGCGGCCGTGAGCGCGGCAATCTGGCCCGCGCTCATGGCTTCGATCTGCTCTTCGCTGAGAGAGGCGATGGCCTCAGGACTCAGATGGGCGATCTGCCCCGGGCTGAGCAGGGCAATCTGCGCGGGGCTGAGCGCGTCGATCTGCTCCGCCGTGACACC
>JAURZS010000031.1 GCA_030653255.1 Burkholderiaceae bacterium
ATGGCGCATGTCTGAGCCCGCAGGGCGAGTTTGCGCCAGACCCCGCCCGACCCGAGCACCGCAGGGAAGCCCGAAGGGCCCACCCACCGGGGATCGCCCATGGGGTACCGCAGCCCAGACGCGCGCCCCGCAAAAAAGAGCCAAAAAGCCTACTTCAACAACAACCTCAAATCCTCAGCCAAAGCCTGCGCCCCACTCCCATACCGCGTATACAAGCGCACCCGCCCCTGCGCATCAAACACAAAGCTCGCCGCTGAATGGTCCATGGTGTAAGTCCCTGCCACCTTGCCATCAACCCGCTTGTAATAGACCTTGAACTCCTTGGCCGTCGCCGCGATCTGCTCGTCCGTGCCATGCAATGCGACAAAGCTCGGATCGAAGTTGGCCACATAGGCCTTCAGCACCGCAGGCGTGTCACGCTGCGGATCCACCGTGATGAAGACTCCCTGCACCTGAGCGCCGTCGGCCCCGAGCAGCTTCTTGGCCTCGGCCAGCTCGGTCATGGTGGTCGGGCACACATCAGGACATTGCGTGTAGCCGAAGAACAGCACCACCAGCTTGCCCTTGAAGTCGGACAGGCGGCGGGGCTGGCCGTCTACGTCGGTGAGCGCGAAGTCGCGCGCGAAATCCGAGCCGGTGATGTCGACGGAGCGGAACTGCGGCTTGTCGCCCGTGCAGGCCGCCAGGGCCAGCATCGAGCCGAGCAACAGCCCTGTGCACAGGTTTCGCAGCAGGTGACGCTTGTTCATGGCTTGTGCCTCGTTCAGAAAATATAGTGATCGACCAACAGCGCGGCGAAAAGCAGGCTCAAGTGAATCAGAGAAAAACGGAAAGTGCGGCGCGCCAGTTCGTCAGAATACTCGCGCCAGAGCCGCCATCCATAGATACAAAAACCAATGCTCAACGCCACGGCCGCCACAAGATAAAGCCAGGAGCTCATGCCATAGATGAAAGGCAGCAGACACGCCGCGAACAGTACGAGCGTGTACAGCAGAATCTGCAGCCGCGTGAACTCATTGCCATGGGTCACGGGCAACATGGGCAGGCCGGACTTGCGGTAATCCTCGACGCGGTACAGCGCCAGCGCCCAGAAATGCGGGGGCGTCCACAGGAAAATGATCAGGAACAGGATCAAGGCCTCAGGGCCCACCTCGCCCGTCATCGCGGCCCAGCCCAACACCGGCGGCATTGCACCTGATGCACCGCCAATCACGATGTTCTGCGGCGTCAGGGGCTTGAGGATCACGGTGTACACCACGGCATAACCGACAAAGGTCGCAAAAGTGAGCCACATCGTCAGCGGATTGACCTGTGTGTAGAGAATCCACGAGCCGACGCAGCAGAGCACGGCCGAGAAAAGCAGTGTGCGCCCGTTGCCGAGTTCACCTTTGGCTGTGGGCCTCCAGGCGGTGCGCTTCATGCGCGAATCAATCTGTTGCTCGACGATGCAATTGAACGCGGCGGCCGCGCCAGCCACCAGCCAGATGCCCAGGCTGGCAATGGCTGCGAGCCGAACATCGGCCAGTGTGGGCAAGCCCGGCACGGCCAGCACCATGCCGATCAATGCGCAAAAGACGATCAGCTGGATCACGCGCGGCTTGGTCAGCGCATGGAATTGCCTGAACACGTTCATGCGGACATCCTCGATCCAACCCTTGTGGCTGCGCGGCGCAGCGGCGCGGCGCTACGGCTGCCGAACCAGATCCAGGTCAGGACCACGACCATTCCTGCCGCCCCACCCGTATGGGCCACGGCCGCCACCAGCGGCCAGCCCAGCACCACATTGCTGACGCCGGTGAGCAATTGCCAGGCGGCCAGCAGGCCGGTGGCGCGCGCCGGCACCCGCAGCCCCGGCACGCGATGCAGGCGCCAGGCCAGAACCACCAGGACAAGCAGCACTGCGTAGGCCATCAGCCGGTGCACGTAATGAATCGCGACCAGCGCGG
Organism: Burkholderiaceae bacterium; assembly: GCA_030653255.1. GTDB lineage: Bacteria > Pseudomonadota > Gammaproteobacteria > Burkholderiales > Burkholderiaceae_C > JAURZS01. The sequence goes on from JAURZS010000031.1 coordinate 1,947, forward strand.
GCATGCCGATGTGCTCGCCTTGCGCCGTCATGCCCAGCGCGCGCCACAACTCAAAGCCTTGCCGAAAATCCATCTCCGGCCACCAGCTGCCCTGACATTGCGGAAAGCTGTTGCATGCCAGCACCGCGTAATTGGTACTGACCCAGCCGCCCAGCGCAATCTGAAACACCACCAGCAAAAGGCTCGCCCCCAGCAACAGGCGCACTGCGCCACTGATGGGGATGGGCGTGCTGTCACCCTGGGCCTGCGCCTGACGCACCGCCTGCGCGCACAGCAAGGCCAGCAGCACCATGCCGCCGAGCAGATGGAGTGTGACGATGGCCGGGAACAGCTTCATCGTCACGGTCAACGCGCCGAATGCGCCCTGCAGGCAGACCCATACCAGCGTCACCACAGGAAGCCAGATGTCAACGCGCGCACCTGGCGCGGACTGCGCCGATGGCCGCATCCTCAGCCAGCCGCTGACCCCGGCCAGCGTGAGGATCAGCACGCCGACTCCTGTGGCCAGATAGCGATGAATCATCTCGACCCAGGCCTTGCCGTGCGTCACCGGCCCGGTGGGCATGGCGCTTTGCGCCGCGCTGATCGGTGCGGCAGCGCCCAAGGGGCTGGCATGGCCATAGCAGCCCGGCCAGTCGGGGCAGCCCAGGCCCGAATCGGTCAGCCGCGTGAAAGCACCAAACAGCACCAGATCGAAAGTCAGAAACAAGGTCAGCAAGGTCAGCGTCCGCAGGCGCCGCTCTGGCCGCGCGCCACGGCTGCGCAGCCAGACCCATGCCAGCGGTCCGAGCGCGATGACGGCACCCATCAGCATGAGACGGGCGGCCGGGGCCAGGTCGTACAGGGCGGGGGTATCCATGGTCTTGCGCTTCAGCGGCCAGGCTGGTCCCAGGATGCCGACGCGCGCAGCAGACGTTCGACATCGCGCTTGGCGCGAGCGGCGTCAGCGGCACTGGCCAGGGGCGGAAAGCGCAGCATCCAGTTGCCCTGCGGATCCACGATGTAGAAATGTTCATCCAGACGGTGTCCATCAGCGGGAGCCAGCCAACGCGCGAGTTCGTCCGCAGGCACCCGCAACACCGCGGCGCCCTTCAGCGCGGGCAGCAGACTCGCAGTCACGGGGGCGGCGTCGTCGACAAGCCACACGCGGTCGACACGGTCCTTGTCGCGACCCAGGCCTTCGCGCAGTTGGCGCTGCAGATAAAGCTGGCGCTCGCACCGCGCATCGCATGCGCCGCCGGCGACGGCCACCATCAACCATTGCCCGCGCAGAGATTGCAGACCGACCGGCGAACCGTCCAGCTGCCGGACCTGCAAGAGCGGCATGGGACGCTGCGGTTCGATCAACTCGCCAAAGCTGCGCCGGCCTTCGGGCCGCACAACGTAATAGGTGAAGTAAGAGGCCACCACGGGCGCCGCGCACACCAGCATGACCAGCAGCATCTTCCAGCGCCCGCGCACCTTGCGCCGGCCGTCGTCAGCCACTGCCTCGCCGGGGCGTGGCAGCGAATGCACAGTCAGGCCCAGGGGCTGATCGCCTTCATCAGGACGGGCGGCGTCGGACAATTTGAAACCAGACATAAAGAATCACAATCAGGGCACTGAGGCCGAACCATTGGAAGGCATAGCCATAGTGTTTTTCGTTGCCCAGGCTGGGCTCGGGCCAATCCCGCAGCAGGCCCTCATCGGCCGGGCCGGTGGTCTGCAACAGAGAAACCGGCAGCAAGGCCAGACCGGTTTCGGTCTGGAATTCAGCCAAGTCCAGATTCTGCCGGATGGCGCCGCCCTTGGCGCCCTGGAACTCATATAGCTTGGACGGCGGCGGGGCAATGCGCCCCTGCAGCACAAGCACGCCGGCTGGTGTGGCTACGGCTGGAAGGCGCGCACGGTCCACGAAATTGCGCTGCACCCAGCCGCGCTGCACCAACAGTACCGCGCCGCTGCCCTCCAACTGAAAGGGCGTCAGCACGAAAAAGCCGGGCAGGCCGCGCATCTGCCGGTTGTCCAGGAACACCGCGTGCTGCGGCAACCATCGGCCCTGCAGGCTGGCGCGCCGGTGCATCAGCGCCCCAGGCTCGGGCGCTGCAGCCAGCGTGGCCGCATCGATCGGCGGCAAAGCCATGCGCTGCTCGATCACGGAATGCAAAGCCAGCTTTTGCGCGGCGCGAGACAGCTGCCAGACACCCAGCGACAGTGTCGCGCCCAAGGCCAGCAAGGCTGCTGACGTCAGCAGCCAGAAACGACGCGACCAAAGGGGCGACAACGCAGCGCGGCTCACAGGATAATGGCCCCCATGAAATACCTTGTGATCATCGCCTTCGTCGCGATTCTGGGCAGCCTCGCATCGGCCCTGTTCTTCATGATGCGCAGCGGGCCGGCGAAAGACAAGACCAGGAGCCGCAACATGGCGCGGGCACTGGCACTTCGCGTGGGGTTTTCGGTGGTCTTGTTCATCTGTGTGCTCGTGGCCTGGAAGCTCGGCTACATCCAGCCCACAGGCATCCCGGCCGGCAAGTAAAAAAGCGCCTTCCGGCGCCTTTTTACCAAGGGATGGCCCCGGCTCATCAGAGCCAGTAGACCAGGATGTAAAGCCCTAGCCACACCACATCCACAAAGTGCCAATACCAGGCAGCGCCCTCGAAGCCGAAGTGCCGCTCCGAGCTGAAATGGCCCTTTTGCAGGCGCAGCGTGATGAACAACAGCATCAGCATGCCCACGAAAACGTGAAAGCCGTGAAAGCCGGTCAGCATGATGAAAGTCGAACCGTAGATGCCGGAGGACAGCTTCAGGTTCATCTCGTGGTAGGCATGGTAGTACTCATAGCCCTGCACGAAAAGGAAGACCAGGCCCAGCAGCACAGTCATCCACATGAATCTGATGGTGCGGGCGCGGTTGCCTTCGATCAGCGCGTGGTGCGCAATCGTGATGGTGACGCCGGAGGACAGCAGCAAGGCGGTATTGACCGTGGGCAGCGAAGCCATGATGGAGCCCCACACACCGGCCAGCCAGGAATTCGCCCAGACCGCCGCGGCGGCCGAGCCCAGTGGCTTCATGGCCGTGAAGGGCTCGACGATACCGGCCGGAGACGTGGTCGCACCAGCCACGACCGTAGGCCAGGCCGCCTTGAAGTTGGGCCACAGCATGGCGTTGTCGAGGTTGCCCAGTTCAGGTACAGAGTGCGCGCGCGCCCACCACAGACCTGAGAAGAACGCGCCGAAGAACATCACTTCCGAAAAGATGAACCAGCTCATGCTCCAGCGGAAGGACAAATCAATCTTGTGGCCGTACAGACCGCTCTCGCTCTCGCCGATGGCATCGCGGAACCACTGGTAAAGCACGCCCAGCAGCCACAGCATGCCGACCAGCAGACAGTACTTGCCCCAGCCAACGCCATTGATCCACTGGCTTGCGCCCAGGATGACCAAGAACAGGCCCAGGGCCGCCATGGCCGGATGGCGCGAGGGGTTGGGCACATAGTAGTGGGGTGTCGTGCCGTGGCTTGTCGAACTCATGTCAGCTCCTGCTTTTTTCCGTATGTGTCAATTCGTCTAAATTTCTCAGGGGTGCGGCCCCGCAGCCACTACCCAGTTGACCAGCACAATCAACGCGATCACAAGCAGCACCGCTGCGGCAATGCCGGTGATGATGACGTGGAAAGGGTTGAGGCTGGCCAAGTCTTCCTTGTAGGCGCTGTTGCGCCGAACACCGAAAAAGGACCAGGCAATGGCACGCACGGTGCGCAGGAAAGAAGACTTCCTGGGCGCTGCCGCCGTAGTGTCGATGCAGGGCTCGCTCATGTGGCGGCTCCCTGTCTGGCTGGCGCGGGCACGGCAAGACCCACAGCCGGGGCCGGCCTGGCCACGCGCGCCGCCCCGGCATCCGCCGTGGGTGCGGGCGGTGTCTTGCCACCCACTTCGAAGAAGGTATAGGACAGCGTGATGGTGGTGACATCGCGCGACAGCTTCGGGTCGATCACGAAGGCCACCGGCCACTGCTTTTTCTCGCCGGGCTCCAGCGTGTACTGCGTGAAGCAAAAGCATTCGAGCTTGTTGAAATGCGCGGCGGCCTGCCGCGGCGCATAGCTCGGGATGGCCTGCGCCGCCATGCGCCGGTCCTGGTTGTTCTGGAACTCGTACATCACGGTGGCGAGTTCGCCGGGGTGAACTTGCAGCGTATTGAGCGCCGGCTTGAAGCTCCAGGGGCCGCGCGAATTGGCGTCGAACTCCACGGTGATGGTACGGCTGCGGTCGATCTGGCTGTTGGCCGGAACAACCACGTTGCGCCCCGCTGTACCGTTGCCCGGCACTTCACGCTCGGTCAGGGCCAGGATGTTGATGCCGGTCATTTCGCAGATGGCCTTGTACATGGGAACCAGCCCATAACCGAAGCCAAACATGGCAACAGCCACGACCGCGAGCTTACCCACCATCCGAAGATTTTCGCGACGCAGGTTCATGGGCTTTGCCTCATTTGCTGCTCAGCAGAATCATCTTGACCATGAAGCCGACGAAGAAGACCAGCACCACGGACAGCAGGATCAGTGCTGTGCGCAGATTGCTTTTCTTTTGCTCGGGCGTCGTCATTGAAGTCGCATCCTTGCCTGGGCGATCAGCCGATCACCCGGGTGGCGGTGGCATCAAGCTTGGGAGGCGTCTCGAAGGTGTGGAAAGGCGCCGGGGACGGCACTTCCCACTCCAGGCCTTCAGCCGCTTCCCAGGGCTTCTGCGAAGCCTTCTCGCCCTTGCCCATCATGTTGGGCAGCACGATGAACAGGAAGAAGTACACCTGCGCCAGACCGAAGGCAAAGGCGCCCACCGAAGCCACGGCGTTGAAGTCGGCGAACTGCATGGGGTAGTCGGCATAACGGCGCGGCATGCCGGCCAGACCCAGGAAGTGCATCGGGAAGAAGGTGATGTTGAAGGAAATCAGGGACCACCAAAAATGGATCTTGCCGCGCGTCTCGTTGTACATGACGCCGGTCCACTTGGGCGCCCAGTAGTAGTAACCGGCGAACATGGCGTACAGAGAGCCGGCCACCAGCACGTAGTGGAAGTGGGCCACGACGTAATAGGTGTCCTGCAACTGGATGTCGATGGGTGCCATGGCCAGGATCAGGCCCGTGAAGCCGCCCATGGTGAAGACGAAGATGAAACCCACCGCGAACAGCATAGGGGTCTCAAACGTCATGGAGCCGCGCCACATGGTGGCGATCCAGTTGAAGATCTTCACGGCCGTGGGTACGGCGATCAGCATGGTCGCGTACATGAAGAACAACTGGCCTGTGACCGGCATGCCCGTGGTGAACATGTGGTGCGCCCAGACAATGAAACTCAGGATCGCGATTGACGAGGTGGCATAGACCATGGAGGCATAGCCGAACAGCTTCTTGCGGGAAAAGGCTGGCACGATCTGGCTAATGATGCCGAAGGCCGGCAAGATCATGATGTAGACCTCAGGGTGCCCAAAGAACCAGAAGATATGCTGGTACATGATGGGATCGCCGCCGCCGGCAGGATTGAAAAATGTCGTGCCGAAATGGCGGTCAGTCAGCGTCATGGTGATCGCGCCGGCCAGCACGGGCATCACGGCGATCAGCAGGTAGGCGGTGATCAGCCAGGTCCAGCAGAACATGGGCATCTTCATGAGCGTCATGCCAGGCGCGCGCATGTTCAGAATGGTC
>JAURZS010000032.1 GCA_030653255.1 Burkholderiaceae bacterium
CGGCAGGATTTCGCGCAGGTAGCCCAGCAGGAAGTCGATGTTCAGGCTGCGCTCGTGGGCCTCGTCGATGATGATGGTGTCGTAGGCCTTGAGCAGCGGGTCGGTCTGGGTTTCGGCCAGCAGGATGCCGTCGGTCATGAGCTTGACCGATGCATCGCGCGAGAGGCGGTCCTGGAAGCGCACCTTGAAGCCCACGACTTCGCCCAGCGGCGTCTTGAGTTCTTCAGCGATGCGCTTGGCCACGCTGGAGGCGGCGATGCGCCGCGGCTGGGTGTGGCCGATGAGCTGGCCGCGCCCCGGGGGCGCATTGATCTTGCCGCGCCCCATGGCCAGCGCGATCTTGGGCAACTGGGTGGTCTTGCCCGAGCCGGTTTCGCCGCAGACGATGATGACCTGGTTGGCCTGCAGTGCGGCGGTGATCTCCTCGCGCCGCGCCGAGACAGGCAGCGCGTCGGGAAACTCGATCTTCAGCGCGGGGGCTGTTGCGGGATGCATCAGCGCCGCGAACTGCTGACGAATTCGGTGATGGTCTGCCCGGTGGGATCGAAGGCGGCGACACGTCCGGGAAAGCCCAGGGCGGAGATGGCCAACGAGCGGCCCATGGACATGACTTTGCCGGTCTCATAAGCGCCGGGCTGCACCAGCATCACGCCCACGCCGACTTCGGCCTGCCATTCGATGCGCAGCCGGGAACTCGCGGGTGAATTGGCCGTGCCCAGGCTCACGGGCTGGCGCAATTCGGCGACCAGGCGCGGCCCGCGCTTGTAGAAGCGTTTGATGTTGTGCGGTCGGGTGGCCACCAGCATGAAGCCATCCTTGCCAAAGCGCCCCACAGTGTCGCCTGCAGCACTCGCCACCTTGAGGCGCGAGGCCAGCACGAACAAGGCATGGTTGACAAAGTCCGGGCCGTGCAGGCCCATGAGCGCGTGCAGATTGGGAACCGAAATGCAGATCACGCCCACCGGGGTGTGGGACTGCACGGAGTGCTCAAGCGCGGTCGCCAGAGTCTTGGCGATGCCCACCGAGCTGGCCAGCCGGGTCAGGGGGTCGTAGACCTGGGTGTTGCGCAGCGCCATGCGCAGTTCGACCCGGTAGCGGTGGCGCAGCCAGGCCGCCCAGGCCAGCAAGGACAGGTAGAGGCTGGCGGCCACCGCCGTCAGGCCATGGACTGACGAAGGCACGTCACCGTGGTTCAGGGCAATCCAGGCCAGCGTTCCGCTGCCGATGGTCAGGCACACGGCAGCCAGCGCGATCAGACGGGCCAGGCGGTCGCCATACCAGGCGGCAAGCACGCACACGAGGACGCCCAGGGCGCCGCAGCCCGTCACACCAAAGGCAGCCAGCCACAGCGCCGAGCGCGCGTCCATGAACAGGGAGACCACCAGCAGCACCAGACCCAGAACCACCACCGCATAGGAGGCCCGCTGCAGACGCCGTTCGCTGCGTTCGACGCGCAGCAGGCGCGACAGCAGCCCGCCCAGGAAGGCCGCACCCGCCAGCCCCAGCGTGGCGCCCAGGCGCTCATGGGCCTCGACGCCAAGATCGGTGGGCCAGCCCAGTTGGACGATGATGTACAGCGTGGCAACGATCACGCCCACGCCGAACTCCAGGCTGGCACGGATGCGGGTCAGGAGGTAGGTCAGCAAGGACCCCGCCAGGAGCAGGGTCGCTACACCAAGGTACCCCCCCCAGAACAGAAATTGCAAGGCGCTGGACATTCTGAGCCCATTTTAGTAGCGGGACGGCCAGGCCCGACCCGCCGGGGCTCTGGTGCAAAATGCGCGGATGTCCGCTGTCTTCAATTTCACCTTCGTGCCCTGGTTCCGCTCGGTGGCGCCCTATATCCACATGCACCGGGGCAAGACCTTTGTCGTGGGCATCGCCGGCGAGGCCATTGCCGCGGGCAAGCTGCAGAATCTGGCCCAGGACCTGGCGCTGATCCAGAGCATGGGCGTGAAGATCGTCCTGGTGCACGGTTTCCGGCCGCAGGTCAATGAACAACTCAAGGCCAAGGGCCATGCGGCCAGGTACTCGCACGGCATGCGCATCACCGATGAGATTGCGCTGGATTGCGCCCAGGAGGCCGCCGGGCAGCTGCGTTATGAGATCGAGGCGGCCTTCAGCCAGGGCCTGCCCAACACCCCCATGGCCGGCTCAACGGTGCGCGTGATTTCCGGCAATTTCATCACGGCGCGCCCGGTGGGCGTGGTCGATGGTGTCGATTTCCAGCATTCGGGGCTGGTGCGCAAGGTCGACACGGCGGGCATCAAGCGTACGCTGGACTTCGGCGCCATGGTGCTGCTGTCGCCCTTCGGTTTTTCGCCCACGGGCGAGGCGTTCAATCTGACGATGGAAGAGGTGGCGACCTCGGTGGCGATCGCGCTGCAGGCCGACAAGTTGATTTTTCTCACCGAGATTGCGGGCATCCGCATGGACCCGTCCGCCCCCGAGAGCGAGGACAACCCGATCGACACCGAGCTGCCGCTGGCCGCCGCAGAAAAGCTGCTGGCGGCCTTGCCCAACCCGCAGCAACCGACGGACACCGCTTTTTACCTGCAGCACTGCGTGAAGGCCTGCAAGGCGGGCGTCGAGCGCAGCCACATCCTGCCCTTTGCGCTGGACGGTTCGCTGTTGCTGGAAATCTATGTGCACGATGGCATTGGCACGATGATCATCGACGAGAAACTGGAGAGCCTGCGCGAGGCCACGCCCGACGATGTGGCCGGCATTTTGCAACTGATCGAACCGTTCGAGCGGGACGGCACGCTGGTCAAGCGCAGCCGCACAGAGATCGAGCGCGATGCCGATCACTACACGATCATCGAGCACGACGGCGTGATCTTCGCCTGCGCCGCGCTGTACCCCTACCCCGAGGCCCGCACTGCCGAGATGGCCGCGCTCACGGTGTCGCCGCAGACGCAGGGCCAGGGCGATGGCGAGCGCATTCTCAAGCGTGTGGAGCAACGCGCCCGCGCCATGGGACTGCAAAGCATTTTTGTGCTGACCACGCGGACCAAGCACTGGCTTCTCAAGCGCGGCTTCGTGCAGGCCGATCCGGACTGGCTGCCCGAGGCCAGGCGGCGCCTCTACAACTGGGACCGCAAGAGCCTGGTGCTGGTCAAGAAGCTGGGTTGATTCACTGCCGCCGGATGGCCCCCCTGCCCGGCCTCAATGGAAATCGCGGCTGTCGGTGTCGAGCCGCCCGAGCCATGCCGTCAGGTCCAGCAGGCGGTGCGCGACCAGATGACGCACCTCGCCGCCGCTGTCCTCGTCGCGTTGCCACACGCCCAGCACCGCCAGCAGCCGTGCGTGCAGCACTTCGGCGCGCTGCCGCTCGCGCAGGGCTTTCCAGACAATCACGTTGACCGATCCGCTTTCGTCCTCCAGCGTGATGAAGACCACGCCCTTGGCGGTCTGGGGCTGCTGCCGCGCGGTGACGATGCCGCAGGCGCGCACCAGGCGGCCCGAGGGCAGGTCGCGCAGTTCGGCGGCGCTCAGGAGCTTTTTGCGGGTCAGGCGCGCGCGCAGCAACGCCACCGGGTGGCGGCGCAGCGTGAGACCCATGGACGCGTAGTCGAAGACGATTTCCTCGCCCTCGGGCGCTGCAGGCAGTATCAGCGCCGGCTCGTGCGTGGGCGCCAGCGCGAGCAGGGCCGGTGCGGGCCTGAGGGCTGCGGCCTCCCAGACCTGCTGGCGGCGGTGGCCGGCCAGGCTGGCAAAGGCATCGGCGGCGGCCAGCACACCGAGCTCGCGCGCCCCCAGGGCCGCGCGCCGGGCCAGGTCTTCGAGGCTGTGCACGGCGCCTTTGGCGCGGGCCTGGACAATGCGTCCGGCTGCAGCGCTGCCCAGACCCGAGACCATGCACAGGCCCAAACGCACGGCGGGTTGCGGTGAAGTGTGCGCAGAGCTGTGCGCATCAGCCGGCATTCTCATGGAAGACGCCCCGAGGGCCAATCCGGCCATGGGCTCCAGCGTGCAATCCCACTCACTGGCCAGTACATCCACGGCGCGCACCTCGACCCCGTGCCGCTGCGCATCCTGCACCAGTTGCGATGGCGCGTAAAAACCCATGGGCTGCGAATTGAGCAAGGCGGCCAGAAAGCAGGCCGGCTCGTGGCGCTTGAGCCAGCAACTGACGTAGACGAGCTGGGCAAAGCTCGCCGCATGGCTTTCGGGGAAACCGTATTCGCCAAAGCCTTCGATCTGCCTGAAGATGCTTTCAGCGAAATCGCGTTGATAACCCTTGGCCACCATGCCTTCGACCAGCTGGTCGTGGTATTTGTGGACCCCGCCCTTGCGTTTCCACGCGGCCATGGCACGGCGCAGGCCGTCGGCGTCGTCGGCCGAGAAGCCGGCCGCGACCATCGCGATCTGCATCACCTGCTCCTGGAAGATCGGCACGCCCAGCGTGCGCTGCAGCACGGTCTTGAGTTCGGCGCTGGGGTAAGGCACCTGATCGGGCGGCAGTCGCCGGTTCTTCAGGTAGGGATGCACCATGCCGCCCTGGATCGGGCCGGGACGCACGATGGCGACCTCGATCACCAGGTCGTAGAAGTTGCGCGGACGCAGCCGCGGCAGCATGGACATCTGGGCCCGGCTCTCGATCTGGAAAACGCCCACGGTGTCGGCCGCGCAGATCATGTCGTAGGTCGCGACATCGCCCTGGGGGATGTTGTGAAGCTGCCAATGCGTGCCGCGCAGGCCGTTGATCAGATCGAAGCAGCGCCGGATCGCCGACAGCATGCCCAGTGCCAGCACGTCGACCTTGAGCAGGCCCATGGCGTCGAGGTCGTCCTTGTCCCACTGGATGATGCTGCGCTCGGGCATGGCCGCGTTCTGCACCGGCACCAGCCGCGTGAGCTTGCCTTGCGTCAGCACGAAGCCGCCCACGTGCTGGCTCAGGTGGCGCGGAAAACCGATCAGCGCGCGGGCAGTCTCCAGCCACTGCAGCACATGGGCATCGTCCCCGGCCACGCCGGCCTCGCGCAGATGCTGCGCCAGCGCCTCGCGGCCGTCGAACCAGAAATGCTCGCGGGCGAGGCGCTCGATCAATTCCGGCGCGATGCCCAGCGCCCGGCCGGCGTCGCGCAGCGCGCTGCGCGGGCGGTAGCTGATCACGGTCGCAGCGATGGCGGCGCGGTCGCGGCCGTATTTGGTATAGATGTACTGGATCACTTCTTCACGGCGCTGGTTCTCGAAGTCCACGTCGATGTCTGGCGGCTCGTCGCGCGCGCGGCTGATGAAGCGCTCGAACAGCAGATCGCTCTGCGACGGATCGACCGCCGTCACGCCCAGGCAATAGCACACCGCCGAGTTGGCCGCCGAGCCGCGCCCCTGGCACAGAATGCCCTGCCCGCGCGCGAAGCTGACGATGTCGTGCACGGTGAGGAAGTACATCTCGTAGTGCTTCTCCGCGATGAGGGCGAGTTCATGCCCGATCTGGTGACGCACCTTGTCGGAAACGCCCCCCGGGTAGCGCTGCCGCGCGCCCTCCCAGCTCAGACGGCTGAGCTGCTGCGCCGGCGTCAGGCCCGGCGGCACGGTCTCCATCGGGTATTGGTAGCGGATTTCGTCGAGCGAGAAACTGCAGCGCGATGCCAGCGTCAGCGTTGCGGCCAGCAGCGCGGACGGATACATCGCGCCCAGGCGCAAGCGCGAGCGCAAATGGGCTTCGGCATTGACCTGCAGCGCGAAGCCGCACCGGGCGACCGGCCGGCGCAGGCGCAAGGCGGTCATCACGTCCTGCAAGGGCTTGCGCGAGCGTGCATGCATGTGCACGTTGCCGGCCGCCACCAGGCGGATGCCCGTGGCGTCAGCGATGTCTTCGAGTTGCTGCAGATGCAGCGCGTCATCGAGCCCATGCTGCAGCTCGACCGCCAGCCAGGCCCGGTCGCCAGACAAGGCGCACAACCACGCGGCCTGGGCGCGCCAGGCCTGGGCTTGCCCCAGACCGTGGGCATCGCGCTGCGGCGAGAGCACAAGCTCGCAATCGCGCAAGGCGGCAAAGTCGCTGCCGTGCTGCGTGACTTCATAGTCGCCGCTGCCCGCGCGCATGCGCGCGGCGGTGATGAACTCGCACAACTGACCCCAGCCCTCGATGTTGCGGACAATGGCCACCAGCCTGAACGGCGCAACGGCCTGCACCTGAAATTCAGCGCCCGGCAGCAGCCGCAGCCCGCATTTGCGCGCGCTGACATGGGCGCGCACCATGCCGGCGACGGAGCATTCGTCGGTGAGGGCCAGGGCCGCATAGCCCAGCGCATGGGCACGCTCCACAAGCTCCTCGGCATGGGATGCGCCGCGCTGGAAGGAGAAATTGCTCAGCGCATGCAACTCCGCATAGGCCGGCAACACAGAGGCCATGCCGCCTGCCCCGCCCCGGCCTGCCTTCTGATCCACCTGATCCGCTGCCATGCTCAGCCCACGATGCCGTGCAAATACCAGGCCGTCGCCAGTCGGCCGCCAGTCGGGCGTTCGCGGTAGATCCACAGCAGGCCGGCCTGCTCGCTGCGCGCGATGAAGTAGTCGCGCTGCGCGCTGTCCTCGGCCGGTGCATCGGCCTGCGCCGCCCAGCCCGAGGTCTCCAGGCGCTGCGGCCCCGCCAGCAGGCGCAGCTCGCCGTGGTAGAGCGGGCGGTCCGCCTGCGTGCGCAGGCGCTGCGGTCGATCGAGCAGCCAGGCGGGGTACAGGGCCTCGGGCCGGAGTTGCGGCACGGGCTCGCGCTGCGCGCGGTGCAGACGCGCGCCCAGCGCCGCGATCTCGTCTTGCGCGTTTACCCAGCGCTGCATGCGCTCGGGGACATGGCTCGCATGCGGCACCCAGCAGCGCAGGCGCCCGGGGCCGAGCCGCGCGCTGGCGCGCTCGATGAACTGCGCCAGGCTGTCGCCCTGGCGCTGCGCCTGATCGAACAGGCTCTGGCTGGCGGGTGCAAGCGGCGCGATGTCCAGCGAGCGCAGCCCCAGCGTGTGCACCGGCGCCGGCAGGCTCGTATGCGCAAGGTGCTCGGCGATCAGGCGGCCCACGTGCGCCATGTCCTGCGCCGGCTCGCCCAGGCGGATCACGAGTTCGCCGCACGGCGGCACATCGCGCCGCGCATCCAGGTGCCAGACCAGCGCCAGGGCCAGCAGGCCGCTGCCGTGCGCGCGCAGCCAGGCCTGCATGCGCACGAGCAGGCGCTGGGCGGCGAACATTAGCGCGGGGGCACTCTCCACCAGCGCCGGCAGCTCCAGCGTGTCGTCGAAAACCTCGGGCGGCACGAGCCACTCGTGGCTATCGGACAGCAAGCCATAGGCACGGTCCAGCGCGTCGAGCAGGGGCTGGCCGAAGCGGCGCGCCACGCCGGCGCGCGGCAATCCGCGCAAATCGCCCCAGCGCAGGCAGCCAATGCGCTCCAGCACGGCCAGATGCGCCTGCGCCGCACTGAGCGTCCTCAGGGGGAGCGCGTCGATCGCGCCGGAGCCCTGACGCAATCGCAAGCGCGCCAGCGCCACCCACGCCGTCGGGCCATGGGCACGTTGCACGCTGCATTCCGCCATCAATTGCGCCACCAGCGCCCGCAAGCCGCCAAACAAACGCGCGCTGGCCGACACTTCGAGCAGCACGGCCTCGTCGAGCAGCGTCACGCGCGGCGTGAAGCGCAAGGCCTGCCAGCCCAGCGCGCGCTGCAACGCCGGCGCGTCGTCCTCCGGCAGGTGCGCCCCCGCCTCAGGCGGCAAGGCTTGCAATGCGATCCAGTGCATGGCTTTCTCCTGCGGCCAGCGCAGCCTCGACCGACGAGGCCGCAGGCATTGCGCCCGCCCCTGCCGCCCGGCGGCGGCGGGCCCGACTGGCGGACAGCAGCGCGTCCAGCCGCGCCGGACCGGCTTCGATGTGCACGGCCTGCGGCAGCGGCGGGCCGCGCCGCTTCAGGATGTGCAGCCGCAGGGACCGTGTGCCGCCCGGGCCTTGTTCAAGCAGCAGGCGCAACACCGCCGGCGAGGACTCGGACTGCGCCTGCGCGGCACGAAACACGAAAAGCAGCTTTTGATGCGCCTGCGCCGCCACCGCCAGACGGCGCGCCTGCGCCATGCGGATGCCTGGCAGCCAGGCCAGCACAAGCTCCACATCCGCACAGCGCAAGGCCTGCTCCGTGGCCCAGAGCTGCAAATCCGGCTGGCTGCCCTGCACCCAGAGCAGGCGCTGCGGATCGACCCCGCGCCCGGCCAGCGCCGGCCCGAACGGGGGATGCGGCGCGCCCACCAGCACCTGCACGCCCGCGCAGCGCGACAGCAAAGGCGCGAGCAAGCCCCATTCGTTAAGGCTGTGCGGCGCCTGCAGCACCTCCACCAGAGCGCCCACGGGCCAGCCACCGCCGGGCAGCACGGCATCGAGAGCGGCATGGCCGGTGGCGCAGGTGCGCAGCGTCTGCGGACTCAGCTCGCTCGCACGCCACAGGCCCGCCGGGGTCGGCGAGGCAGGATGAGGCTGGAGAACGGCGGACATGAAAGCGGGAGGTGGATTGCATCGCCGGGAAATGGATTCCGGAAATGACTGTACAAATATACAGTAATAAATCTCCGCGCACCACCCAAGCCCCTCCAGAGTGATGGTCTTGGCTGCGCGCCTGTCGCGGACGGCGCCGGGCAAGGCGCAGGCCCACAGGGCATACTTGCCAGCCATGAAGCTGCCCACCTACCAGACCGTCACCACCGCCATGCATGGCGAGCATGTGCTCATCGTCACCCTGTCCCGCCCCGATGTGGGCAACGCCCTGAACACCCAGATGGGCCGCGACCTGCTCGACCTGTGGACACGTCTGACCGAGGACGCGCCGGACATCCGCTGCGTGGTCGTCACCGGCGCGGGGGGCAAGATCTTCTGCGGCGGCGGCGACCTCAAGGAGCGCCAGGGCATGAGCAAGGCGCAGTGGCTGCATCAGCATGAGATCTTCGAGCGCCAGTACTGGGCGCTGATCGATCTGCCGCTGCCGGTGCTGGCCGCCGTGAACGGCCATGCCTACGGCGGCGGCCTCGAACTGGCGCTGTGCTGCGATTTCATCCATGCGGCGCAGGGCGTGCGCTTCGCCTTGCCGGAGGTCGCGCTGGGCATCATGCCCGGAGGCGGCGGCACCCAGAACCTGAGCCGCGCCCTCGGCGAGCGCCGGGCCAAGGAACTGCTCATGACCGGGCGCCCCTTCAGCGCCCAGCAGGCCCTGGACTGGGGTCTGGTCAACGAAATCCACGCGCCCGCCGAGTTGCTGGCCAAGGCGCTGGACACCGCTGCGGCCATTGCCACCAACGCGCCGCTGGCGGTTCGCCAGATCAAGAAATCGGTACGCTACGGCAGCCAGATGGAAATCCGCACAGCGCTGCGCTTCGAGGTCGAGGCCTATAACCACCTCGTGGACACCGCAGACCGCGTCGAAGGCGTCAGCGCCTTCAACGAAAAGCGCAAGCCCCGATTCACAGGCCGCTGAGCGCCGCCCGGGCCCGGGTAGCGATCAGAGCATCAACGGCCGCGCCGCTGCCGCCACAACACGACCAGCGCGGCCGCCGCAATACCAAGGAAGCACAGCAGCGACCAGTTCGCGATCGAGCCCCCGAGGAAAGTCCAGTCGATCTTGCTGCAGTCGCCGCCGCCGCGAAAGATCATCGGAATGGCGCGGTTCAGGGGAAAGGACTCGATGATGCCGTAGAAGTCGCGCCCGCAGCTCACCACCTCCGGCGGATACCACTGCAGCCAGGTCTGGCGCGCCGCCACATAGGCGCCGCCCAGCGACAGCAGCAGAACCAGCCAATGGCCCGTGAGCCAGACGCCACGGCGTGCGCTCAGCGCGCCGAGCCCGGCGACGAGCGCCACCAGCACCAGCGCATAGCGCTGCACGATGCACATCGGACAAGGCTCCAGGCCCACCACATGCTGCAGGTACATGCCAAAGCCCAGCATGGCGATGCAGGCCGCGCAGATGAGCGCAAGCACGGTGCGCGGACGGTCGAACAGAGTCAGGAACATGGACAGGATCTCGCTGCGAAAGGGGAAACCCGCAAAGGCGGGCAACCCTCATTGTGAGGGTTGACGCGCCACTTGGTTCCCGCAGTGGCGAAATATCCGCTCAGGCCGCCATCGCGGCTGCGCGATCCGCAGCCGCCGCGGTCTGCGCCTCGACGAAGACCCGCGCATGGCGCGGCGTGGCCACCAGGGTGTCGCCTTCGCGCAGGCCCATGTCGCGGTATTGCTGCGCCGGGATCTGCGCCTCGATCAGGCGGTCGCCGCCCTCGCCTTCATGGCCTTCGCGCCCGTCCACCGGCATCAGTTCGAGGCGGGCGATGGGCCCCACGACGATGGCCCGGCTCAGGCGTACCACGATGCCGGCCGCACCGGGCGCGTAACGCTGCACATCCAGGTCGTGCGGGCGCACATAGGCAAAGGCCCGCGCATCGCGCGCATCGCTGTGCTCGGGGGAGTCCAGGCTGACGCCCTCCAGATGGCCGCCCAGGTGCACGCTGCCTTCATTGGCGCGGCCATGGAACAGATTCACGTCGCCCAGGAAGCCGTAGACGAAGGGGCTTGCGGGATGGTCCCAGACGTCTTGCGGAGACCCGATCTGTTCGATCTTGCCGGCGTTCATCAGCACCACGCGGTCGGCGACCTCCAGCGCCTCTTCCTGATCATGGGTCACGAAGATGCTGGTCACATGCAGTTCGTCGTGCAGGCGGCGCAGCCAGCGGCGCAGCTCCTTGCGCACCTTGGCATCGAGCGCGCCAAAGGGCTCGTCGAGCAACAGCACCTTGGGCTCGACCGCCAGCGCGCGCGCCAGGGCGATGCGCTGGCGCTGGCCGCCGGACAACTGCGAGGGAAAGCGGTCTGCCAGCCAGTCCAGCTGCACGAGGTTCAGCAGCGCGTGGACTTTTTCATTGATCTGCGCCTCGCTCGGGCGCTGGCCGCGGGGCTTGACACGCAGGCCGAATGCCACGTTCTCGAACACCGTCATGTGACGGAACAGTGCGTAGTGCTGGAACACGAAGCCGACCTGACGCTCGCGCACGTGCACACCCGTGGTATCAGCCCCTGCGAACAGGATGCTGCCGGCGTCGGCTTTCTCCAGGCCCGCGATGATGCGCAGCAAGGTGGTCTTGCCGCAGCCCGAAGGCCCCAGCAAGGCGACCAGTTCGCCCGACTCGATGTCCAGGCTGACATCGTCCAGCGCGCGGAAGGCGCCGAACTGCTTGCTGACGTTGCGGATTTCGATGCTCATTGTCTTGTCCTTCAGACCGGATTGAGAATGCCCACGGGAGTGGTGGCGCGCGGGGGCTCGGGTGGCAGCTCGGCCAGGGCCCGCATTTCGTGCTCGCTGCGCCACTCGGCGACGGACTTGATCACCAGCGTGACCAGCGCCAGGATCGCCAGCAGCGACGCTGCGGCAAAGGCGGCCACGGACTGGTACTCGTTGTAGAGAATTTCCACGTGCAGCGGCAGCGTGTTGGTCTGGCCGCGGATATGCCCCGAGACCACGGACACCGCGCCGAACTCGCCCATGGCGCGCGCGTTGCACAGGATCACGCCATACAGCAGGCCCCACTTGATGTTGGGCAGGGTCACATGCCAGAAGGTCTGCCAGCCGCTGGCGCCCAGCACGATGGCGGCCTGCTCTTCGTCGCTGCCCTGCGCCTCCATCAGGGGAATCAGCTCGCGTGCAATGAAGGGAAAGGTCACGAACACCGTTGCCAGCACGATGCCGGGCACGGCGAAGATGATCTTCACGTCGTGCGCCTGCAGCCAGGGACCGAACCAGCCCTGCGCGCCGAACAGCAGCACATAGACCAGGCCGGCAACCACCGGCGACACCGAGAACGGCAGGTCCACCAGCGTCGTGAGAAAGGACTTGCCGCGAAACTCGAACTTGGCGATGGCCCAGGCTGCGGCCACGCCGAACACCAGATTGAGCGGCACCGCGATCGCCGCCGCAATCAGCGTGAGCTTGATGGCGGACCAGGCATCGGGCTCGCGCAGCGCCGCAATATAGGCGCCCAGCCCTTTGCGAAAGGCCTCGGCGAACACCGCCGCCAGCGGCAGCACCAGGAACAATGCGACAAACACCAGCGCAATGCCGATCAGCGTGCGACGCACCCAGGGCGATTCTGTGGTGTTCATGCGGCGGCCCCCGAGCGGCGCGCCTGCCAGGCTTGCAACGCGTTGATCAGCAGCAGCAGGGCGAAGGAGATCGTCAGCATCACCACGGCCACGGCGGTTGCGCCAGCGTAGTCATACTGCTCCAGCTTGCCGATGATGATGAGCGGCGTGATCTCCGAGATCATCGGCATGTTGCCCGCAATGAAGATCACCGAGCCGTATTCGCCCACCGCCCGCGCAAACGCCATGGCAAAACCCGTGAGCAGGGCCGGTGCAATATGCGGCAGGATCACCTTGACGAAAATCTGCAGGCGCGTTGCGCCCAGCGAGGTGGCGGCTTCTTCGAGCTCGCGCTCCGCGTCCTCCAGCACCGGCTGCACCGTGCGCACCACTAACGGCAGGCCGATGAAGATCAGCGCGATCACCACGCCGGCCGGCGTGAACGCGAGCTTGATGCCCAGCGGCTCCAGGTACTGCCCCACCCAGCCATTGCCGGCCAGCAGCGCCGTCAGAGAAATGCCGGCCACGGCAGTGGGCAAGGCAAAAGGCAGATCCACCAGCGCATCGATGATCTTCTTGCCGGGAAAGCGGTACCGCACCAGCACCCAGGCCAGCAGCAGGCCGAACACCGCATTGACCAGCGCGGCAATCAGCGACGCGCCAAAGGTCAGCCGGTAAGAGGCCAGCGTGCGCGGCGAGCTGATCGCCGCCCAGAATTGGTCCCAGGTCAATGTGAAGGTCTTGAATAGCAGCGCGGACAAGGGAATCAGCACGATGATGCTGAGATAGAACAGCGTGTAGCCCAGCGTCAGGCCAAAGCCGGGCAGCACACGCGAAGCGCCCCCGCGCCGCGCGGATGTTGGCGCCAACGGCGGCGTTGCGGAAAGAGTGGCAGCGGTCATTCCGGCGGCTCTCAGCGAACGGTGTAGAGCTTGTCGAACTGCCCGCCATCGTTGAAGTGCACCTTCTGCGCCTCGGTCAGGCTGCCGAAGTAATCACGCACGGTAAACAGCTGCAAGGGTTTGAAAGTCGATGCGTACTTGCGCAGCACCGCAGGCGAACGCGGACGCAGCGCGTGCCTGGCCGCGATCTCCTGCCCCTCTTCGGAATAAAGGTAATCGAGATAGGCCTTGGCCAGCGCGGCCGTGCCCTTCTTCTGGACCGTGCGCTCGACGACGGCCACCGGGTTCTCGGCGACGATGCTCACCGACGGATAGACGGCATCGACCTTGCCCTCGCCGAACTCGCGATTGATCGACAGCACCTCTGACTCAAAAGTGATCAGCACATCGCCCACATTGCGCTGCAGGAAGATGCTGGTTGCATCGCGCCCGCCCTTGCCCAGCACGGGCACGTTCTTGTAGAGCTTGCCGACGAACTCGGCCGCCTGCGCATCCGTCAGGCCCTTGCGCCGCGCCGCGCCCCAGGCGCCCAGATAGGCATAGCGGCCGTTGCCGCCGGTCTTGGGGTTGACCACCACCACCTGGATGCCGGGCTTGATCAGGTCGTCCCAGTCGCGAATGTTCTTGGGGTTGCCCTTGCGCACCAGGAACAGCATGGTCGAGGTGGTGGGCGAGGCATCGTTGGGGAATTTCTTCGTCCAGTCTTTGGCCACTGCGCCGCTGCTGGCGAGGAACTCGATGTCGGTCGTGGTGTTCATGGTGACCACATCGGCGGCCAGCCCGTCGTTCACGGCGCGCGCCTGCGCGCTGGAGCCGCCGTGCGACTGATCGATGCGGATGTCCTTGCCCGTGCGCTTCTTGTAATGGGCGATGAATGCGGCGTTGTAGTCCTTGTAGAACTCGCGCGCCACGTCATAGGAGGCATTGAGAAGCGTCTGGGCCGAGGCCAGACCGCTTGCGGCCAGCGTCAGCGCGGCCAGGGCGTATTTGATTTTCGAAGTCATGCGGTTTCCAGGGGTTCGAGAGGATTCTTGTGAGGCTTGGTCGGGTATTGCGTGGCGCCCAGCAGCGATTGCAGCAGGGCCAGTCCCAGCGGCCACTCTCCATGGCCCGATTCGACATTGATGTGCCCGGCCGAAGGGATGCGAACAAACTCGCTGCCCCAGGCCCGGGCATAAGCGCCGGCCAGGCGCACCGGACAAAAGGGATCGTTGTTGCTGGCCACGACCACGCTGCGGTAAGGCAGCCGGGTACGATGATGAGGGAGGCCGGACTTGTCATGGGTCCGATTTTGGGGACCCCTGCTTAAAACTCAAACGACTGTATTTTTGTTAATTTATGGTCAATGCGGCATATAGGGCTCTTCGCCCCGGATGTTTTCCCCCAGAAAGTCCAGAAAACGCCGCACCGCCGGCACCAGGCCGCGGCGTGAGGGGAACACCGCGTGCACAAAGCCCGACTTGGGCTCCCAGCCGGGCAGCACCGGCACCAGACGCCCGGCGGCGAGGTCATCACGGCACAGGTAGTCGGGCAACATGCACATGCCGGTGCCATCGAGCACGGCCAGCTTGAGCGTCAGGAGGTCGTCGGCCACATAGCGCGGCCGATGCACCAGGGCGTGACTGGCTTGGCCCGGCCCGATCAGATGCCAGGTGGTGCGGCCATCGACGGCCGACATTGCCACCGTGTCCATGCGCTCCAGCTCCTGCGGCGTGGCCGGCGTGCCCTGCCGGCGCAGCTGCGCCGGGCTGGCCGCCAGCAGCGCGCGCGAGCGCCCCAGCTGCTTGACCACCAGGCTGCCGCTGTCGTCCAGCGTGGAGCGTACGCGCAGGGCCACGTCCACGCCTTCCTCCACCAGATCGACCACCCGATTGCTGATCCGCAGATCGACGCGAACCTGCGGGTGCCGCTCCAGAAAGCGGGGCAGTATGGGGCCCAGCGTGGTGTGTGCCAGTGTCACCGGGCACGCCACGCGGATCGTGCCGCGTGCCTCGCTCTGCACCTGTGCCACCGCTTCGGCGGCGGCATCGGCCTCATCGCGCACCGCCGCACAGTGGCGCAGAAAGACCTCGCCTACTTCGGTCAGGGAGAGCTTGCGCGTGGTGCGCTGCAACAGGCGCACGCCCAGCCGGGCCTCCAGCTCCGCGACCCGCCTGGAAAGGCGCGATTTGGGAAGACCCAGCGCGCGGCCTGCCGCCGCAAATCCACCCCGCTCAGCCACCACGGCGAAGTACAGCATGTCGTTCAAATCCTGCATTGCGCACCTTTATCGTCCCATGAATAGGACAATCTATCGCAAATCAGACGACTTATCAATTTTTATATACACCCGCACACTCTATCCATCGCCGCAGATATGCGGTTTACCCTTAAAGGACAAACACCATGAAACTGCTTCAAGTCGACTCCAGCATCCTCGGCGACGCCTCCGTGTCCCGCCAGCTCAGCGCGCGCATTGCCGCCGAATGGCAGGCCAGCCACCCCGGCACCCAGGTCGAGCGCCTGGACCTGACTGCCACCGCGCCCAGCCATCTCTCGGCCCAGGCCCTGGGCTTTGCCGCTCCCGCGGACACGCTGAGCGAGGCCCAGCGCCGCGAAAACGCCGTGTCCGAGGCGCTGCTCACGCAGTTCCTGGCTGCCGATGTGGTGGTGGTGGGTGCCCCGCTGTACAACTTCGCGATTCCGAGCCAGCTCAAGGCCTGGATCGACCGTCTGGCCCAGGTGGGACGGACCTTCAAGTACACCGACAAAGGCGCCGTGGGCCTGGCCGGCGGCAAGACCGTGATCATTGCCTCCAGCCGCGGCGGCGTGTATTCCACCAGCGAGGCGGCTCGCGCCATGGAGCATCAGGAAAGTTATCTGCAGACCGTGTTCGGCTTCTTCGGCATCACCGATGTGCGCATCGTGCGGGCTGAGGGCATCGCCATGGGCGAAGCCAAAAAGGCCGAGGCCCTTGCCGCAGCGGAACAGGAAATCAAGCTGTTGACGGCCACGCCGGCCAATCAGCCCAAGGTCGCCCTGGCCGCCTGAGCGGTGTCGGGCATCTCAGCGAAGCTTTCGGCTCAGGCCGAGAGCTTCCTGACCCAGGCCAGATAGGCGTCGAGCCAGGCCTGGATCACCTTGCGGCTGTCGTCAAGACCGATGCTGCCATCGGCTGCAAAAAGCCCGTCCTTGTTCTGAATGAACAAATCCGGCTTGGTCAGGGTCGGCATATCGAGCCCGGTCACGATGTTGCGCAGATGCTGCTGCGCCACCAACGTGCCGACGGCACCGCTGGACACCCCCATCACCCCTGCCGGCTTGCCGGCCCAGGAACTCTGGCCCGCCGGACGCGAGCCGTGGTCCAGCGCATTCTTGAGCACGCCCGAAATCGAGCGGTTGTATTCGGGCGTGACGAAGATCAGGCCCGTGGCGGCCTTGACCTCGGCCTTCATGCGCTTGACGGCATCGGCCTGGTTGGCGTCGTCGTCCTGGTTGTACAGCGGCAGGTCGCCGATCTGCACGAGTTCCAGCTTGACCTCTGCCGGCGCCATTTTTGCCAGCGCCAGCGCCAGCTTGCGGTTGAGGGAATCCTTGCGAAGGCTGCCGACAAAGACGGCGATCCTGATGCTCATGAAATGCTCCATTCGAGAAAAAATCAGCCCGCACGGACATCGGCGCAAAAGGCCAGTGTCCGGGAGGGGAAGTTCACCGTGTCCTGCCCGCGCAGGTCGAGCGCGTCAAGGTTTTTTCTCGTCCAGCGCCTTGCACGACGGTGCACAAACAGCCTGCGACTTGCCCAGCACGCGCCGCGTGCCCATG
>JAURZS010000034.1 GCA_030653255.1 Burkholderiaceae bacterium
GAAGGCTCTGGCCGTGGCCAGCCCTAAACGCATGGTGGAACTGCCGGACACGCCCACGCTGGCGGAGCTGGGCGTTCCCGGCCAGGATTTCTATCCCATGGGTTGGTTCGGCGTCGTCGCGCCCGCAGGCACGCCACGTGACATTGTCGCCAAGCTCAACCGCGTGTTCGTCGCCGCGCTGACCAAGCTCGCCCCCAAACTGCAGGACCTGGGCGTGGTGGTCGAACCCACATCCAGTGAAAAATTCAACGCCTTCATCCAGTCGGAGATCCCCCGCTTCCGCAAGATCCTGATTGAAGCAGGCACAACCAAGGTGGACTGACCAATGAACCCCAAAGACCTCAGCACAACCATCGCCCGCGCCCCAGTTCCTGCGGGCATGTCTGGCGCCGAATGGAATATGCGCTGCGAGCTGGCTGCGCTCTATCGCCTGGTAGACCACTACGGCTATGCCGACCTTCTCTCCAGCCACATCTCGGCGCGGGTGCCGGACCAACCCGATCTGTTCCTGGTCAACCCCTATGGCCTGCTGTTCGAGGAAGTCACCGCCTCCAACCTCGTCAAGGTGGACGAAACGGGCAAGATCGTGGCCGAATCGAACTACAGCTTCAATCCTGCGGGCTTCGTCATCCACAGCTGCGTCCATCAGGCCCGCCCCGAAGTGGCCTGCGTCATCCATCTGCACTCGCGCGATTCCGTGGGTGTGGCCACACAAGCCTGCGGCCTGCTGCCCGTGACCCAGCATGCCCTCGTCATCTGGGACCAGATCGTCTATCACGACTTCGAAGGTCCGGTGTTCAATGCCGAGGAGCAGCAGCGCATCCTCAGCGACATGGGCGACAAGAACATCATGATCATGCGCAACCACGGCACACTGGTCGCGGGCCGCACCATCGCCGAGGCCTACGTCCGCATGTACCGCATCGAGCGCGCGTGCCGCATGCAGATCGCCGCACAGGCCGGCGGCGAGTTGAAAGCGCTGTCACAGAAGGTCATCGACGACAGCGTCGAGACGGGGCGCCGCATCTTCAGCAAAGGCGGTTTTTCTCCCGACGGCGAACTCGAATGGGCCGCCATGCTGCGCAAGCTCGATCGCATGGGCGTTCCCTACGCAAGCTAGGCGCTAGGTCGCATCCGGCAGAAACAGCGCCTGCAGGTCGTTGAGGAAGTCGAAGCCGCGCACGGTCGGCGTCACCCAGGCCAGATCGCGCAGGATCAGGCCTTTTTGCTCCGCCTCCTCCAGTGCGCGTTGAATGGCGCCCAGTGGCAGCCCTGTGCGTTCACTGAACTGCGCCAGCTCGAAGCCATCCTTGAGCCGCAGTGCATTGAGCATGAACTCAAATGGCAGGTCCACGCGTGCGAGCTCCGACTCCTGCGCCACTGGCGTGCCCTGC
Organism: Burkholderiaceae bacterium; assembly: GCA_030653255.1. Lineage (GTDB taxonomy): Bacteria > Pseudomonadota > Gammaproteobacteria > Burkholderiales > Burkholderiaceae_C > JAURZS01. Next base: position 1,395 of record JAURZS010000034.1, read on the forward strand.
AAAGCGCGCTCCATATAGAGCAGGGGATCGCGAAAGCGGACCTGGCGCACGATGCGGTGGGCAAAGCTCAGCTTGCCGTGGGCGCCCGCGCCGATGCCAAGGTAATCCCCGAACTGCCAATAGTTCAGGTTGTGCCCGCAGCGGTGTCCTCGCTTCGCATAGGCCGATACTTCGTAGCGCTCCAGCCCCACGTGTGCCGTGCGCTCGGTGATGCGGTCCAGCATGGCATAAGCCGCGTCATCCTCGGGCACTTGCGGTGGATGCTTCGCGAAGTACGTGTTGGGCTCGATGCTCAAGTGATAGATCGACAAATGATGCGGCTGAAGGCACAGCGCCATGTCCAGGTCCTGCTCGAGCTGCTCCGGCGTCTGGCCCGGGAGCGCGTACATGAGGTCCAGATTGAATGTATCGAAGGCGCTCGCCGCCTCCTCCACCGCCGCGATGGCCTGCGCCCGGTCATGCACCCGCCCCAGCGCCGACAGATGCTGGTCGTTGAAGCTCTGCACGCCCACCGACAGGCGCGTCACGCCGGCGCTGCGATAGGCGCGGAAGCGGTCTTTCTCAAAGGTGCCGGGGTTGGCCTCCAGAGTCACTTCGCAGCCAGGCGCAAGCCTCAGGCGAGCCCGGATGTCGCCAAGCAGGCGGTCAATGGATTGCGGCGAAAACAGACTTGGCGTGCCGCCGCCGATGAAGATGCTGTGAATGCTGCGGCCCCAGATCAGCGGCAAAGCCGACTCCAGGTCAGCCACCAGCGCATCGAGATAGCGGGCTTCCGGCAGATCGCCGCTTCGCAGCTCGTGCGAATTGAAATCGCAATAGGGGCACTTGCGCAGACACCACGGCAGGTGCACATACAAGGACAGGGGCGGAAGCGTGCCCAGTTGCAGTGTGCCCGGCCGCATGTAGTGCTGCACCGAAGCCGGCTGCACTGCCGGCTCTGGCGGCGCCTGCACGATGGGAGGGATCTTCACAGCCAGCGCTCGCGCATCAGGCGCAGCATGTCGCGCGCCGCCCGGCCCCGGTGACTGTGCGCATTCTTCACATCGGCCGGTAACTGCGCAAATGTCTTGCCGAACTCGGGGATGAACATCACCGGATCGAAGCCGAAGCCGCCCTCGCCCACGGGGGCAGGCGCTATCTCGCCGCTGACGCGCCCCACGGCAATCAGGGGCTCCGGATCCTCCGGCGAACGCACGGCCACCAGAGTGCTGACCAGCGCTGCGCGGCGCTGCGTCTGGCCCGCGAGCTGCTCCAGCAAGGCACGCACATTGTTGTCGTCGCCCTTTTCATACCCGAAGCGGGTCGCATAGAACGCCGTATCCACACCCGGCAAGCCGCCAAAGGCATCAACGCACAGGCCCGCGTCGTCGGCCAGCGCCGGCAGGCCGGTGTGGGCGCTGGCATTGCGCGCCTTGGCCAACGCATTTTCGACAAAGGTGCGGTACGGCTCTTCCGCCTCTGGCACGCCCAGCTCACCCTGCGGCAACAGCTCCACGCCCAGCGGCGCGAACATGGCCCGCAACTCCGCGAGCTTGCCCGGGTTGTTGGACGCCAGTACGAGCTTCATCCGCCGGCGAGCGCCTTTTCCTGCATGCGGATCAGCTCGGCGATGCCCTTTTCGGCCAGCGCCAGCAAGGCGTCCATTTCCTTGCGCGTGAAGGCCGCGCCTTCTGCCGTGCCCTGGACTTCCACATAGTGGCCGGCGCCTGTCATCACCACGTTCATGTCGGTGTCGCAGGCGGAGTCTTCCACGTATTCCAGATCCAGCAAGGCAACGCCGCCGAGCAAGCCCACCGAGATGGCCGCCACATGGCCGACGATGGGCGACTGCGTGATCTTGCCCGAGGCCAGCAGTCCGTTGACCGCATCCTGTGCGGCAACGAAGGCTCCAGTGATGCTGGCCGTGCGGGTTCCTCCATCGGCCTGCAGCACGTCGCAATCGAGCGTGATGGTGCGCTCGCCCAGCCGCTTGAGGTCGAACACTGCGCGCAGGGAGCGCCCGATCAGGCGCTGGATTTCCTGCGTGCGTCCGCTTTGCTTGCCGCGCGCCGCCTCGCGGTCGCTGCGGGTGTGGGTGGCGCGGGGCAGCATGCCGTACTCGGCCGTCACCCAGCCCTCGCCGCTGCCCCGCTTGTGCGGCGGCACTTTTTCCTCCACCGATGCTGTGCACAGAACCCGGGTGTCGCCGAATTCGATCAGAACCGAACCTTCGGCATGGACGGTGTAGCCGCGCGTGATGCGCACGGGGCGAAGTTCATGCGCGGCGCGCTTGCCGCGCAGCAGCGCGGCAGCGCCAGTAGCCTTGGTAGTCATGGTGTCCAGTGATGTTGGCGGATAAGAGGGCCGCCGTCCGCCTCAAGTTCGTCTTGCGGCGGAGCGGCGGATGGCTTCGTTGATTTCGGCGATGGAGCGCTCTATTGCGGCATCGTCCAGGTCTTCGACGATGGTGTCCAGCACGCCCGCCTGGATGGTGGACGCAAACACACCGTCGCTGATGCTGTCTGTGGAGATGCCGCGGGTCGACTCGAAGGAGTCGGGGGTCTCCCATTCAAGCGCAATCACCGTGACATTGTCGCTGCGCTCGCCGCCTTTGCGCAGCGCCTGCTCCACCATCTCGGGCACGGCCTCGGACACCACCTGGCGACTGAGGACGCGCACGATCTCGGCGTCGCTCAGGCTGCCCCACAGGCCGTCGGAGCACAGCATGATCTTGTCGCCGTGCTGCAGGGTGATCGGGCCTTGCACGTCATACACCGGCTTGGTCGGCGACCCCAGGCAGGTGAAAAGAATATTGCGGTTGACGCGGTCCAGGTGCACGATGCCGGCGTTTTGCTGTTCCAGATAGGAGTGATCCCGGGTGCGGGTCAGGAGTTCGCCATCGCGCACCAGGTACAGGCGCGAGTCTCCGCAATGAACCCAGGTCGCGCCCGTGCCCTGAAGGACGGCGGCCACCAGTGTAGTGCGGGGCGTATCCAACATGCCTTTTTCACTGGCGTATCGGATGATCTGGTGGTGCGCGGCCATCAGCGATGAGGTCAGGAATTCCGACACGTCGCGCACGACAGGGCGCGCCTCTTTCTGGTACAGAGCCGAGATGGTCTGCAGCGCCAGCTGCGCCGCCACTTCACCTTCAGGGTGCCCGCCCATGCCGTCGGCCAGCACGAAAAGTCCGGACTCGCGGGTGTAGCAATACCCCATACGGTCTTCGTTCTTCTCGCGCCCACCCTTGCGGCTGACCTGGAATACGGAGAACTTCATTCAGGCTGCGTCCTGCGCTTCATTTGACCTTGGCTCCGAACCCGGTGGCGCGTTTGACGTTCTTCTTGGTGTCGGACACCATATTGTCGAACTGCAAACGCATCTTCTCGCCCACCGACAGCTTGGTGTAGCGGCGCTCACCTTCGCGGCTGAGCTCCTTCTGCAATGCAAACACCGACTGCGGCCGGGACAGGGGGTCGAGTGACATGCACCATTCGACAACCTCGATCAGGTTGTCGGAATACACGCCACGCAGGCGCGAAAGCGCCAATGCCAGACGGTCTTTTTCAAGGCGCTGCGGCGCATCGTTGGGCGGATAGCCCTGCATGCAGGCATAGATGCACGCGCCGATGGCGTAGATATCGGTCCATGGCCCCATGGAGGAATCGCGCCGGTACATCTCGGGCGCGGCAAAGCCAGGGGTGTACATGGGGCGGATGAAATTGCCTTCCTTGCTCAGAACTTCGCGCGCGGCGCCGAAGTCGATCATCTCAGCCTTTTTGTCGTCGGTGATGAAGTTGTGGGCAGGCTTGCTGTCCAGGTGTAGCTTCTTGTGATGATGCACGTTACGCCAGCCGCGAAGGATTTCGTCGAACCGTGAGCGGATGGTTGATTCCCG
>JAURZS010000044.1 GCA_030653255.1 Burkholderiaceae bacterium
CTCAAGGGTCGGGCTCTGCGCCTGCTCAGTGGCCGCGAGCACACGCGCGCGGAGCTCGAACGCAAACTGCACGGCATCGAAGAGCAGCCCGGCCAACTGGCCCGGGTTCTCGACGAGCTTCAGGCCAAGGGCTTCATCAGCGAGCAGCGCGTGGTCGAATCCGTGCTCCATCGCCGCGCCGTCCGGCTCGGCGGCGCGCGCATCCGCCAGGAACTCCAGGCCAAGGGTGTCGCCCCCGAGGCCGTCCAGCAGGCCGTGGCCGATCTTCGCTCCAGCGAGCTGGCGCGTGCGCGCGAGGTCTGGCTGCGCAAGTTTGGCGCGCCGCCGCAAGACGCAACCGAGCGGGCCCGGCAGGCCCGGTTTTTGGCGGCGCGGGGGTTCGAGGGGGAGGTGGTGCGGCGGGTGGTGGCGGGGCTGGATGACGTTGACTGACGGGCTGTGATGGTGCGTTTGCGGATGGGTTTGTGGGGGTTGCGTTTTTGTCGAGCCTGTACCTCGCGGCAATGGGGAGGGCTCTTGTTGCGGCGGCTTCACTGCGACGCCCGAAGCTGCGCTTCGGGTTCCTTGCGCTTCTCGCGCGGCGGGGCGGCTCCGGTCGCTTCGCAAGGGCCCTGAACGGGCCCTTCCATAAATCGTCCTCGCTCGGTCCGCCTGCGGCGGACTTCCCCCGCCGCGCTGCGATGCTCAGCGTCGCAGAGGCGCCGCCGCAACAAGACCCCTCCCCATTGCAGAACATGGTGTGTTTGCCCGCACCGAATACCCATTTGTCTGCGGCCAGGCTGGGGTATCAGGCCGCTGGCGCGCCTCTGCGGCGCTGAGCATCGCAGCGGAATGGGGGGAGTCCGCCGCAGGCGGACCGAGCGAGGACGAGTTATGCGCAGGCCCGTTCAGGGCCGGTGCGAAGCGACCGGAGCCGCCCCATGCCGCGAGAAGCGCAAGGAACCCGAAGCGCAGCTTCGGGCGCCGCAGTGAAGCGCCAGCGGCCTGATACCCCAGCCTGGCCCCGCGAGGTACAGGCACGCATACGCAACGCAAACAAACCCCCTCGAAGCATCACCACTTTGCGACCGTCAATCAGCGTCATCCAACCCCGCCACCACCCGCCGCACCACCTCCCCCTCGAACCCCCGCGCCGCCATAAACCGCGCCTGCCGGGCCCGCTCGGTTGCGTCTTGCGGCGGCGCGCCAAACTTGCGTAGCCAGACCTCGCGCGCGCGCGCCAGCTCGCTGGGGCGAAGTTCGGCCACGGCCTGCTGGACGGCCTCGGGGGCGACACCCTTGGCCTGGAGTTCCTGGCGGATGCGCGCACCGCCGAGCCGGACGGCGCGGCGGTGGAGCACGGATTCGATCACGCGCTGCTCGCTGATGAAGCCCTTGGCCTGAAGCTCGTCGAGGACCAGGGCCAGTTGGCCGGGTTGCTCTTCGACGCCGTGCAGCTTGCGTTCGAGCTCCGCGCGCGTGTGCTCGCGGCCACTGAGCAGGCGCAGAGCCCGACCCTTGAGTGAGAGCGGGGTCTGGCGCATGCGTGCGCTTACTTGGCTTCGGATTCGACGTCGGGCAGCAGCGGAATGCCAAGGGCCTCGCGAACCTTGTTCTCGATCTCGTGCGAGAGCTCGGGGTTCTCGCGCAGGAACTCACGTGCGTTGTCCCGGCCCTGACCGATCTTCTCGCCGCCGTAGGCGTACCAGGCGCCGGACTTTTCGATGATCTGGTTGGCCACGCCCATGTCGATGATTTCGCCATGGCGGCTGATGCCTTCGCCGAACAGGATGTCGAATTCGGCCGTCTTGAAGGGCGGCGCGACCTTGTTCTTGACCACCTTGACCTTGGTCTCGTTGCCGATGGCGTCCTCGCCCTTCTTGATGGTGCCGGTGCGGCGGATGTCGAGCCGGACCGAGGCGTAGAACTTGAGCGCGTTGCCGCCGGTGGTGGTCTCGGGCGAGCCGAACATGACGCCGATCTTCATGCGGATCTGGTTGATGAAGATGACCATGCAGTTGGCCTTCTTGATGGTG
>JAURZS010000045.1 GCA_030653255.1 Burkholderiaceae bacterium
GATGGCGGCGGGCTCGGGCATGCACTTTGGCTCGCTGGCTCGGGCCAAGCTGCTGGCGACGGCCCTGCTCGCCATCCGGCACCTGATCGCGCCTCTGATTGCCTTCGGCCTGGCGCGCGCCTTTGCCTTGCCACCCACGCATGCCATGGTGCTGCTGATGTTTTCGGCGCTGCCCACGGCGTCGAGCTGCTACGTGCTGGCCACGCGCATGGGCTACGACGGCTCCTACGTGGCCGGCCTGGTCACGTTGTCCACGCTGATGGGGATGCTGAGCCTGCCCTTTGCGCTGGGGCTGGGGCGCTGAGCCAGCGCCCAGGCGACGTGTTCCCTGACGATGGCGCTGGGATGCCGGCCGTGGGCCGTCAATGCGAGACGCAAAGAGGCATCGTCATGCCTTGCCAGCGCATTGCCTGCAGCCACGGCCAGATTGCGCAGCCAACGCGCGTGGCCGATGCGGCGGATGGCGCTGCCCTCGGTGCGGCGCAGGAATTCCGCTTCGCTCCAGGCCAGTAATTGTTGCAATGGCGCGCCGTTGAGGCCAGCGCGCTCGTCGAAGTCCGCCAGCGCGCTGCGTCGCGCAAATTTGTTCCAGGGACACACGAGCTGGCAGTCGTCGCAGCCGTAGATGCGGTTGCCGACGAGCGGCCGCAACTCAAGGGGAATGGGGCCGGCGTGTTCGATCGTGAGATAGGAGATGCAGCGCCGCGCGTCGAGCCGCCCGGGCGCGACGATGGCCTGCGTCGGGCAGATGTCGATGCAGGCGCGGCAAGTGCCGCAGTGGGAGCTCACGGGGGCGCTGGGCGGCAGGACGAGGTCGAGGTAGATCTCGCCAAGAAAGAACATGGAGCCGGCTTCACGGTTCAGCACCAGCGTGTGGGAGCCGCGCCAGCCCTGACCCGAGCGCGCGGCCAGCTCGGCTTCAAGCACGGGCGCGGAGTCGGTGAAGACGCGGTATCCGAAGGGGCCGCTGATTTCGGCGATGGCCTCGCACAGGCGCTGCAGCCGCGTACGCATGAGCTTGTGGTAATCGCGGCCGCGGGCATAGAGCGAGACCACGGCTTGCCCCGGGCTGTCCAGTCGCTCCAGCTCGCGGGCTTGCCAGTCCTGTGGCGTGGCCGCGGGGAGATAATCCATGCGAACGGTGATCACACTGACGGTGCCGGGAACGAGTTCGGCGGGGCGTGCGCGGCGCAGACCGTGGCGGGCCATGTAGTCCATCTCGCCATGAAAGCCGCGTGATAGCCACTCCAGCAGCCCGGGTTCCGCCGAGGACAAATCGACACCGGCCACGCCGATTTGGGAAAATCCCAGTCCGAGAGCCACAGCCTGAATGCGAGAAAGCAGTTGAGCGCGATTGATACCCACCTGTCCATTGTAGGAAGCGCCGCCACCGAGGCCGGATGCGTCCTGCGCTGGCTCAGCGAGGACGACACGCGCGCCTTCGCAGTCCGTCTGGCGGCCCTGCCAGGATTGCGCAACGCCTTCATTGCGCTGCATGGCGAGCTGGGCGTGGGCAAGACTACGCTGGTGCGCCATCTGCTGCGCGCGCTGGGTGTGCAGGGCCGGGTCAAGAGTCCGACCTATGCTGTGGTGGAGCCCTACGAGATCGAGGCGCGGGCGGACGCGGCCGCGCCGGGCGCACCCGCCAACCAGGCCGGTGTTCTGAGCGTGTGGCACTTCGATTTCTACCGTTTCGGCGACCCGCGCGAGTGGGAGGACGCAGGTTTTCGCGACCTCTTCGCCAGCCCGGGACTGAAGCTGGCCGAGTGGCCCGAAAAAGCGGCCGGGCAGTTGCCCGCTGCGGATCTGGACCTGTACCTTGCCATCGGCGACCGTGATGGCGACGCACGCAATGTCACCCTGCGTGCGGGCACGCCGCACGGTCAGGGCATGCTGCAGGAGCTGTGCCCGTGAAGCGCCGCACGGCGCTACGCGGCGGCGCGCTGGTGCTGATGCTGGGCGCGCGCCAGATCGCGCGCGGCGCGGGCATCGTGGCGGTACGGATCTGGCCCGCGCCGGACTATTCCCGCGTGACCATCGAGTCCGATACGGCGCTGCGCGCACGCTCGACCTTCATCCCGAGTCCGCCACGTCTGGCAGTGGACATCGAAGGGCTGGACCTGAACCCTTCACTGCGCGAACTGGTGGCGCAGGTCAAGGCGGACGACCCTTTCATCAGCGGCATCCGCGTAGGCCAGAATGCGCCCGGTGTGGTGCGGCTGGTCCTGGACCTGAAGCAGGCGGTGCAGCCGCAGGTCTTCACGCTGCCACCCGTGGCGGCCTACCGCAACAGGCTGGTCTTCGATCTGTACCCCCTGCAAGCGGCAGACCCGCTGGAGGCGCTGATTGCCGAGCGGCTCAAGGAGCGGCCGCAGGTCGACCCCCTGGGCGAACTGATCGCCCGGCAGAACCAGCGGCCTGCGCTGGCCGCTGGCGCGGGCGACAGCTCCCATGCTGCAGGCCCAGCGGCAGCTCCAAAGCGGCCGTCAGTCCCGCCGGGCGAACCTGCGACCGGCGTTGCAGCGGGCCCTGCGGCCACGCCCTCGCGCACCGACCGCCTGATCATCATCGCGCTCGACCCCGGCCATGGCGGCGAGGACCCCGGCGCGATCGGTCCGCGCGGCACCCGCGAGAAAGACGTGGTTCTGAAGATTGCGCACCGCCTGCGCGATCGCATCAATGCCTCGACAGTCAACGGCAATCCGATGCGGGCATTTCTCACGCGTGACGCGGATTTTTTCGTGCCGCTGCACGTCCGGGTGCAGAAGGCGCGCCGGGTGCAGGCCGACTTGTTCGTGAGCATCCATGCCGATGCTTTTTTCACGCCCACTGCGCGTGGCGCCAGCGTGTTTGCGCTGAGCCAGGGTGCGGCGTCAAGCAGCGCGGCGCGCTGGATGGCCGACAAGGAAAACCGCGCCGACCTGATCGGCGGACTCAATGTGCAGGCCAAAGACGCCCAGGTGCAGCGTGCCCTGCTCGACATGAGCACCACGGCTCAGATCAATGACAGCCTGAAACTCGGTGGCGCAGTGCTCGGCGAGATCGGCAATGTGGGCCGTCTGCACAAGCCGCGCGTGGAGCAGGCCGGCTTTGCCGTGCTGAAGGCGCCGGACATTCCGAGCGTGCTGGTGGAGACGGCCTTCATCAGCAACCCCGACGAGGAAATCAAGCTCGCCAGCGACGACTACCAGGAGCAGCTGGCCGACGCGATCGTGCGCGGCATCGGGCGCTATTTCGCGCGCAATCCCCCGCTGGCGCGCAACCGTTCAGTGTGAGCTGCGGCGCGCCTTCCAGGCGCCCCACAGAACGACGATGCCGGGGAGCAGGATCATCGCCCAGATGATCTTGTCCAGGTGGAGCTGGACCCAGGGGATGCCGCCGAAGACAAAGCCGGCGGCCATGATGCCGAACACCCACAGCGCCGCACCGGCGACGTTGTAGACGCTGAATTTGCCGCGGTTCATTTCAGCCACGCCGGCCACAAAAGGCGCGAAGGTGCGGATGAAAGGCATGAAGCGCGCCACAACGATGGTGATGCCGCCGTAGCGCTCATAAAAGGCATGGGCCCGGTCGAAGGCCCCGCGATTGAAGTAGCGCGAGTTCGGCCACTGGAACACCCGGGGCCCGAAGTGGCGGCCGATGGCGTAGTTGCACTGGTCGCCGAGTATGGCGGCAACAAACAGGATCCCGGCCGCCAGGGGAAAACTCATCAGCCCGGCGCCGCACAGCGCGCCCACCACGAACAGCAGTGAGTCGCCGGGCAGAAACGGCATCACGACCAGGCCGGTCTCGACGAAGACGATCAGAAACAGCAGGGCATAGACCCAGGCGCCATAGTTGCGGACAAAGTTTTCGAGGTAGCTGTCGACATGCAGAATGAAGTCGACCATGAAGGCAAGCAGTTCCATGCAGGAGATTATCCCTGCGGCCTAAAATGGTCCGGGTGAATGCCCCGTTCAACCCCGCCTCCTCCCCTTCTGCGCGCCGCCCCATCCGGGAGCTGCCCGACGAGCTGATCAGCCAGATCGCCGCCGGCGAGGTCGTGGAGCGGCCTGCTTCGGTGGTGCGCGAGCTGGTCGACAACGCCCTGGACGCGGGCGCCACGCAGATCACGGTGCGGCTGCTGGCCGGCGGCGTGCGGCTGATCTCGGTCGAGGACGATGGCGAAGGTATCTCCCGCGAAGATTTGCCGGTGGCGCTCAAGCGCCACGCCACCAGCAAGATCACGAGCCTGACAGACCTGGAGTCTGTGGTCACCATGGGTTTCCGGGGCGAGGCGCTGGCGGCCATCCAGTCGGTCTCGGACCTGTCCGTGATGTCGCGCACGGCGCAGCAGCCGCACGCAACGATGCTGGAGGCGCGCAGCGGCGAGCTGCGTCCGGTGGCGCGCGCGGTGGGCACCACGGTGGAGGTCAAGGAGCTGTTCTTCAGCACGCCGGCGCGACGCAAATTTCTCAAGACCGACGCGACCGAGCTGGCCCATTGCATCGAGAGCGTGCGCCGCCACGCGCTGGCGCGGCCCGATGTGGGCTTTGCAATTTGGCATGAGGGCCGGCTGGTGGAGCAGTGGCGTGCGGGCTCGTGGGATCAGCGTCTGGCCGATGTGCTGGGCGCAGACCTGCTGGACAACAGCGTCGCCGTGGACTATCAGTCGGGCGCAATCCGCGTCACCGGCCGCGCTGGCGTGCCCGACGCCGCGCGGGCACGGGCCGACCAACAGTACGCCTATGTCAATGGCCGCTATGTGCGCGACAAGGTGCTGACCCACGCGGCGCGCAGTGCCTACGAAGACGTGCTGCACGGCCAGCGCCAGCCGGTGTACGCGCTGTATGTGGAGATCGATCCGGCGCGCGTGGACGTCAATGTGCATCCGACCAAGATCGAAGTGCGTTTCCGCGACAGCCGCGAGGTGCACCAGGCGGTGCGCCATGCGGTGGAGAACGCGCTGGCCGCGCCGCGCACGGCGGCCCTGGGGCAGGCCCCTGCCGCGCAGCTGGCGGACGCTGCGGCCTGGTCTGCGCTGGGTCCGCGCGATGGGCTGGCCGTCGACGCACAAGCGGGCGGCAGCGCATCGCCTGCCGGCGCCACACCGTCTGCTTCCTCCGACAACCGGCGCTGGGCGCAAGGCGGCATCCAGTTCGGTGCGGCAGCGCCGCGTGTATCCGATTTCGACGCCATGTGGCCGCGCGCCGCGTTGGGCGACGCCTCGACCCCGGAGCACCCGTCCGGCGACGTCGGCATCTGGCGCGACGGGCTGCAGGCCGCACCCGATGCGCCCGCTTCGTCCGACGCGCCGCTGCCCGCAGGCGAGTGGCCGCTGGGCCGCGCCATCGCCCAACTGCAAGGTATCTATATCCTGGCCGAGAACGCCCAGGGACTGGTGGTGGTGGACATGCATGCAGCCCACGAACGCATCGTCTACGAACGGCTCAAGAACCAGATCGACACCGCCACGATCACCAGCCAGCCGCTGCTGATTCCGGCAACTTTTGCCGCCACGCCGCAGGAAGTCGCCACCGCCGAAGCCCACGCGCAGACACTGCACACGCTGGGCCTGGACATCGCGCCGATGTCGCCCAGGACCCTGGCTGTGCGGGCCGTGCCCGCGACCCTGGCCCAGGGCGATGCGGTGGAGCTGGCGCGCAGCGTGCTGGCCGCGCTTGGCCAGCACGACGCCAGCACGGTGATCGAGCGCGCGCGCAATGAGCTGCTCTCGACCATGGCCTGCCACGGCGCGGTGCGCGCCAACCGGCGACTCAACACCGAAGAGATGAACGGTCTGCTGCGGCAGATGGAGGCGACCGAGCGCTCCGACCAATGCAATCACGGCCGGCCCACCTGGCGTCAGATCAGCATCCGGGAGCTCGACGGCCTTTTCATGCGGGGCAGGTGATGCCGGCTGCGTTCGTTGTCCTGATGCTGGCGCTGCTGCTGGGCACGCAGCCTGTGGTCACCGATCTGTACCTGCCGGCGCTGCCGATGCTGACCCAGGGCTTTGGCGCGTCCATGACGCAGGCGCAACTGACCCTCAGCGGGCTGCTGCTGGCCTTTGGGGTTTCGCAGCTGGTGTGGGGGCCCTTGTCCGACCGCTTCGGCCGCCGTCCCATCCTGCTGCTGGGGCTGGGCGCCTATGTGCTGTGCGGGGCCGCCGCCGCCCTGGCCGGCTCAATGGCCTGGCTGATCGTGTGGCGCACGGCGCAGGGCGCGGCCATGGGGGCGGCCGTGATGTGCGCACGCGCCATCGTGCGCGACCTGTATACGCCCTTCGAAGGCGCGCGCGCCATGTCCAGAGCGCTGACCGGCATCGGCATCATCGCCTGCGCCAGCCCGACCGCCGGCAGCCTGATTGCAGAGCACTTCGGCTGGCGCACAGCCCTGATGGTGCCTGCGCTGTTCGGCGCGATAACACTGGTGCTGATTGCGCTGCGCTACCGGGAGACCGCACCGCCTGCCCAGCCGCGCTCCCTGCATCCGCAAGAGCTTGCGCGTACCTGGGCGCGCATCCTGCGCAACCCGAAATTCATCGCCTTCTCCACTTTGACCATTGGCACATACGGGGCACTCTTCACGCTACTGGCGGCTTCGTCTTTCGTCTACATCCAGGTGCTGGGGCTGAGCCGCACGGTCTACGGCCTGCTGATGTCGGGCACAGCCCTTTTCTATATCACTGGCACCGTGATATGCCGCAGGATGCTGCCGCGCTTCGGTGTGCAGCGCACGGTCATGCTTGCAGCCGGTGTCTCGCTGCTGGGCGGCACGCTGGCAGCAGTGCCGCCACTGCTGGGCGTGCAGTCGATCTGGACCATCGCGCCTTCGGTGGTCCTCATCATGATGGCGCACGGCGTGCACCAGCCCTGCGGCCAAAGCGGCACGACGGCGCCGTTTCCCGAAGCGGCCGGCGCGGCGTCGGCCCTGAACGGATTCCTGATGATGGTGGCGGCCTTCGCGATGGGCGGCTGGCTGGGTGCACGCATGGACGGCACGGTACTGCCCCTGACCAACGGACTGTGGTTCTGGACCGTCTGCATCGCATTGTCCGCTTGGATTCTGGTGCGCAAAAATGGCGACCTTGCCGAACGCTGAAGGCGCTGCGAGCCTGCAGCCCATCTATCTCGCGGGGCCGACGGCCAGCGGCAAGACCGCGTGCGCGATGGCCCTGGCCCGGGACACGCCGATGGAGATCATCAGCGTCGACTCGGCCCTGGTCTACCGTGGCATGGACATTGGCACGGCCAAGCCCACGCAGGCCGAGCGTGCGGCCGTGCCGCACCACCTCATCGACATCCGCGATCCCAGGCAGGCCTACAGCGCGGCCGAGTTCGCCGTCGACGCCCGGCGCCTGATCAGCGAGATCCAGGCCCGCGGGCGCAGGCCGCTGCTGGTGGGCGGCACCATGCTTTACTTCAAGGCGCTGCTCGAAGGCATGGACGCCATGCCGGGGGCCGACCCTGCGCTGCGCGCGGAGCTGGAGGCGCAGGCCGCACGCGAGGGCTGGGCGGCCATGCATGCCGAGCTTGCCCGCGTCGATGCGCCAACCGCGGCGCGGCTGAGTCCGACAGACAGCCAGCGCATCCAGCGCGCACTGGAGGTCTACCGCGCCTCGGGCCGCCCGCTTTCATCGTTTCACTCGACGCGCAGCGGCGCGGGGGCGGCAGCGGCCGCAGAGCAGCTGATTTCGCTGGAGCCCACGGACCGCGCCTGGCTGCATGCGCGCATTGCACAGCGCTTCGACGCCATGCTGGCAGCAGGCCTGGTCGATGAGGTGCGCGCGTTGCGCGCGCGGGGCGACCTGTCACCGAATCTGCCCTCTATGCGCTGCGTCGGCTACCGTCAGACCTGGGAAGCACTCGATGCCGGCACCCTGGAGGGCCTGCGCGACAAAGGCATTTTTGCCACCCGCCAGCTGGCCAGGCGCCAGCTCACCTGGCTGCGCGCCATGCCGGGACGCCGCGCCATCGCCTGCGATGCGCCGGACGCGATCGCGCAGCTGCTGCACACCGTGCGGAGTTCGCATGCTTGACGGCGCACACACCGATGACACCCGTGCCATGACCCTGGTCGTCGAAGGACTGTGCAAGCGGTATGACGCAACACCGGTGTTTTCCCACGTGTCGCTGCGCGTGGCGCGCGGTGAGTTCGTCGCCGTGGTCGGCGAGTCGGGCGTTGGCAAGTCCACGCTGCTCAACTGCATGGCCGGGCTGGACCACTGGGACGCGGGCACTGTGGCGATCGAAGGCACCGACCTGGGCACGCTCGACGACGATCAGCGCGCCTTGCTGCGGCGCCACAAGGTGGGCAATGTGTTCCAGGCCTTTCATGTGCTGCCGCATCTGAGCGTCACACAGAATGTGGCTTTGCCCTTGATGCTGCTGGGCCGGCGCGACGACGCGCGGGTGCAGTCCATGCTCGACGCGGTGGGCTTGTCGGGGCTTGGCGAGCGGCTGCCGCAGCAACTCAGCGGCGGGCAGTTGCAGCGCGTGGCGATTGCGCGCGCACTGGTGCATCGCCCCGCCCTGTTGCTGGCCGATGAGCCCACGGGCAATCTCGACCCCGCCACCGCCGCCAAGGTCATGGATGTGCTTGCGGCGCAGACCCGTGAGCACGGCGCGGCCCTGGTGCTGGTGACCCACTCCGAGGCGGCGGCCGCGCGCGCCGACCGCATCGTGCATCTGCGCGCTGACGGCGTTCGCTGAGACGCACAGACCGCTGCGGCACCGCACCACCCGAGGCCCACCCCATGCGCAGTCTGCTTGGCACATTCTCATGGCGGGAACTGATTCACCATCCCTGGCGCAACGCCGCTGCCGTGCTCGCGGTGACGATGGGTGTGGCGCTGGCGTTTTCGGTGCATCTGATCAACGCATCGGCGCTGAGCGAGTTCGCCAGCGCGGTGCGCAGCGTGAACGGACAGCCCGATCTGGAACTGCGCGGAACGCAGGGCGATTTCGATGAAGCGCTGTATGCGCGGGTAGCCGGGCATGCCCAGGTGGCCATGGCCAGTCCGGTGCTGGAGCTCAGCGCGCAATGGCAGGATGCGGCGCCGCAGGCCGGCAGCGCATCGTCATCGACACCGTCGCGCCCCACGAGCTGGCGCGTGCTGGGCGTGGATGCGCTGACCCTGCCCACGATCGCGCCCGCGCTGATGCCCAAGCCCGCCGACACCTCCGAACGCCTGGCGCTGTTTGCGCCCGGCCAGGTTTTTCTCAATGCCGCTGCGCGCCAGCAGCTTGAGAGCGCCGCCGGTCGCAACGGCGTGCAACGAGTGGTCCTGCGCTCCGGCGCGCAAGCCCATGACTTGCGCATTGCCGGTTCCGTCGCAGCCGCCGGCGGCCCGCTGGCAGTGATGGACATCGGCGTGGCGCAGGACCTGTTCAGCCGCAGCGGGCAGTTGTCGCGCATCGATCTGCGCCTGGCCCCTGGCGCCACGCGCGCCTCGCTGCTCGCGGCGCTGCCACTGCCCGCGGGCATCAGCGTGAGCGAACCGGGTGACACGCAGCGCCAGATCGGCGAGATGTCGCGCGCCTACCGCGTGAACCTGACCGTGCTGGCGCTGGTGGCGCTGTTCACGGGCGCCTTTCTCGTCTTCTCGGTCTTGTCGCTCAGCGTGGCCAAGCGTGCGCAGCAGTTTGCGCTGCTCGGCGTGCTGGGCCTGACGGGTCGCGAGCGGCTGCGCCTGGTGCTGGCGGAGTCCGCAGCCCTGGGCGCGGTGGGCAGCGCGCTGGGCATCGCCCTGGGCACAGCGCTGGCGGCGCTGGCGCTGCGCCTGTTGGCCGGAGACCTGGGAGGCGGCTACTTTCCCGGCGTGACGCCGCAGCTTCAATGGGACGGTCTGGCCGCGCTGCTTTATGCGGTGCTGGGTGTGGTCGCTGCGCTGGTGGGTGGCTGGTGGCCGGCACGCGCGGCACAGAAGCTGTCGCCCGCGCAGGGACTCAAGGGGCTGGGCGCCGGCGCAGCGGCTCACGGTGCGCGCTGGATCAGTCCGGGTCTGATGGCCGCAGCGCTGTTGTTCGCCAACGTGCCGCCGGTGTTCGGCCTGCCGCTGGCGGCCTATGTCTCGGTGGCCCTGCTGCTGCTGGGGGGCATTGCCGCGCTGCCCGCGCTGACCGGCCTGCTGTATGACGCCCTGGCGCCGCGCCTGGCGAATCGCCTGCTGCCCATGCTGGCGGTGGAGCGCGCACGGCGCGCGCGCGAGGCCACGACCGCCGCCATCGGCGGTGTGGTCGCTTCACTGAGCCTGGCCGTCGCCTTGACGGTCATGGTTGCGAGCTTTCGGGATTCGGTCAGCCAGTGGCTCGACGTGGTATTGCCGGCGCAGATGTACGCACGCGTCAGCACAGGCGACGAGCCCGCGCTGACGCCGGAGCTGGCGCAGGCCGCGGCAGCCATCCCCGGCATCCGGCGACTGGCCGCGCTGCGCCACACCACCTTGCGCCTGGTGCCGGCGCGTCCGCCTGTCGCGCTGCTGGCGCGCCCGATCGACGACCCGGCGCGCGATTTGCCGCTGGTCGGCCCCGCGCTGCCGGCGCCGGCGGGACAGGTCGCGATCTACGTGAGCGAGGCCATGGTCGATCTCTACGGCGCGCGGGCCGGTACGGTCCTGGCGAGTCTGTCGCAGGCCTGGGCGCCGCCCGCCGGCGCCTCGCCTGACGCCGCGCCGCCGGTGTTCTTCGTCGCCGGCGTCTGGCGCGACTATGCGCGGCAAAGCGGCGCCATCACCATGGCGCAGGCCGACTATGTGCGGCTCAG
>JAURZS010000054.1 GCA_030653255.1 Burkholderiaceae bacterium
GATGGCCTGCTACTTCGCCTACCTGCTGATCTGGGGCCTGATGCTGATCCATCGCGTGCCCGGCCCGTGGTTTTCGCTGGGCCTGGGGCTGGCCGCCGCGCAGGCCCTGTGGCACGGTGCCATGATCCGCGACCGCTCGCGCGAAGGCTGCTTCAGGGCCTTCAGCCTCAACCACTGGCTGGGCTTCGCCGTCTTTGCCGGCATCGTGGCGGGCTGGCTCTAGGCCGCGAACTCGTCACCCAGTTCGCGCGCCCGGTGCCGCGCGGCATGCATGGCCCGCATGAAAGCCGTCTTCACGTTGTCCTGCTCCATCGACATGATGGCGGCGTAGGTGGTGCCGCCCTTGGACGTCACGCGCTGGCGCAGCAACTCCGGCGGCTCGTCCGACTTGCGCGCCAGCTCCGAGGCGCCGGTGAAGGTGGCGACGGCAAGGCGGTGCGCCTGTTCGCGCGGCAGCCCCATGTCGGCGCCGGCCTGCGTCATGGCTTCGATGAAATAAAACACATAGGCCGGCCCCGAACCCGACAAGGCTGTCACTGCGTCGAGCTGCACCTCTTCATCAACCCAGAGATACTCGCCGGTGGTGGAGATGACGTGCTCGATCCGCAGCCGATCCTGCGGGCTCACTGCACCGCGTGCGAACAAGGCCGTCATGCCCTTGCCGATCAGGGCTGGCGTGTTGGGCATGCAGCGCACCACGCGCCCGGTGTCCAGCCAGTGCGCGATGCTGTCGCTGCGAATGCCGGCGGCCACGCTCAGATGCAGCGCCTGCTTGACATGAAAGCGCGTCTGCAGTGCGGCCTCCTTGAACGTCTGCGGCTTGACCGCCCACACCACCAGACCGACATCGTCCAGCGCCGTGCCGGGTATGGCTTGCGCGGTGATGCCGAAATGCTGATGCAACTTCTCGCGGGCCTCGGCCATGGGCTCGACGACTTCGATCTGGGCGCTTGTCGTGCCCTGCTTGAGCAGGCCGCCGATGATGGCGCTGGCCATGTTGCCGCCGCCGATGAAGGCAATGCGCTGATGGTTCTTGCTGACCTGTGTGGGAGGCATGTCTGTTACCTGTTGAATTCAAGCGCCACGAACTGCGTGATCTGCCTGGGGTTGAAATTGTCGTCGCTCACGAACACGAGGCTGCGTGCTGCAGGCCGGCTGGGTGTGGCCGGCAGCGCCGGTCCCCAGCACATGCCCTCGGTATTGTCCAGGCGCGCCAGGCCCAACTGCGCGAAATCGACCAGCAACTCCTTGCGCACCGCCTGGTACCCACCCGGCGTGAGCGCCGCCAGTGCCAATGTGTCGCTGCCCTGGCGCGTGTCGATCGAATACAGCCGCAGCGAATTGCCGACACCGCTCATATAGGCGCGCTCCAGCACCAGCATCTGGTGCGGGTCGGCCATCAACACCTCGCTGACCCCGTTGTCTGCGGTGGCGCCGGGCGGCCGTGGCGCGTGCGGGATGGCGTCGGGTACGTAGGCGATCTGCCGCAGCGCGCGGCCACTGCGCAGATCGATCTGCGTGAACCGGCAGGCACCGCCGGCGGCGCCTGCCGCAGGGGTGGGGCCGTCCTGCTGCATCGGCCCTTCCAGCGCCAGCCAGGCCGTGGCGCCGTCGGGCGTGAGCGTCATTCCCTCGAAGCCCAGATTGGGCCGCGGCCCGCGCGCGGGGCCGGGCGTGAACATCGGCGGCAGGGGGAAATCGCGCAGCAGCCGGCCGTCCGCGCGCATCTCACGCAGCGCCGGCGGCGTGCCCAGGCGGCTGTCGCCCTCGCTGGCCCAGAGCAGCGTGCCGCTCGTGCGGTTCCAGCGGATCGACTCGGGGTCAGGGTCCTCTGCGCCACCAGCGCGCCCGGGATAGGGTCGGCCATCGGCCTGCTTCAGCAGCGTGGCCTCCAGCAGCTGCGGCGTGCCGAGCCGCTCCCGGCCAAGCGCCATGCGGGCGGTATAAAAGCGTGCATTCGAGCCATCGTCGCTGATCACGTAATAGAGATCGCGCACCGGGTCGTAGTCGATGCCCGACAGACCGCCCAGCGCTGTTCCCTGAAACGACATGCGGTACGGCAGCCGCGCCTCGCCGATCAGCCGCAGTGCCGGGGTGTGCAGCGGCACGCCTGAAGCGGGGGCCGCCGGCGCTGGGGTGGCGGCGCCTCTGTCCATCCGCGCCGCGCAGCCCGCCAGCAGGGCCGCGCTGCCTGCGCCCAGCAGGGCCGCCGCACCGCCCACGCCACGCAGCAAGGCTCGCCGGCGGCCGGAGAAAGTGGAAGTCTGTCGCATCATGAAGGTTTTCAGTCTATTCGCAGGGGCTGCCTTGCGCTACGCTGCATGCCATGGACTACATTCTTGCACTTGACCAGGGCACGACCAGCTCGCGCGCCATGGTGTTCGACCAGGGCGGGCGCGTTGTCGAACTCGCGCAGCGCGAGTTCCGGCAGATCTTCCCCCGGCCGGGCTGGGTCGAGCACGACCCCGTCGAGATCTGGACCACCCAGCTTGCCGTGGCGCGCGAGGCCCTGTCCCGCCTGCCGGCCGGCGCGCGCATTGCGGCCCTGGGGCTGACCAACCAGCGCGAGACCACCGTGCTGTGGGAGCGGCGCAGCGGCCGCCCCCTGGCCAACGCCATCGTCTGGCAGGACCGGCGCACCGCCGAGCGCTGCGACCACCTGCGCGCCGGCGGCTGGGCCGATCTCATCCAGGAAAAAACCGGACTGCAGCTTGACGCCTACTTTTCAGCCACCAAACTGCAATGGCTGCTCGACACCGTACCCGGCGCGCGCGACCTGGCCGAGCGGGGCGAACTGGCCTTCGGCACCATCGACAGCTGGCTCATCTGGAACCTCACGGGCGGCAGCGTGCACGCGACCGACGCCAGCAACGCCTCGCGCACCCTGCTGTTCAACCTGCACACCCTCCAGTGGGACGAAGAACTGCTGACACTGTTCGACATCCCCCGCAGCGTGCTGCCACCGGTGCGGCCGTCCAGCGGCATCCTCGGCCATACCCACAAGGCTCTTTTCGGTGTGTCGCTGCCCATTGCAGGCGTGGCCGGCGACCAGCAGGCCGCTACCTTCGGCCAGGCCTGCTTCGCCCCGGGCATGGCCAAGAACACCTACGGCACGGGCTGCTTCATGCTGATGAACACCGGCACCGCCGCCGTCACCAGCCGCAACCGGCTGCTCAGCACCGTGGGCTGGCAGGGCCCGCAAGGCCAGACCGCCTACTGCCTGGAGGGCTCGGTCTTCATGGCGGGCGCGACCATCCAGTGGCTGCGTGACGGACTCCAGATCATCAAGTCGGCCGCCGAGGTCGAGGCCCTGGCCGCCAGCGTGCCGGACACCGGTGACGTCTACCTCGTGCCGGCCTTCGCCGGCCTGGGCGCGCCCGACTGGGACGGCCACGCGCGCGGCACCCTGGTGGGCCTGACCCGCGGCACCACCCGCGCCCACATTGCGCGCGCCGCGCTGGAGGCCATTGCGCTGCAGGTGGCCGACCTGTTCGGAGCCATGGAGCGTGACGCCGGCATGCCCCTGCGTGAAATGCGCGTCGACGGCGGCGCCTGCCGCAACAACCTGCTGATGCAGATGCAGGCCGACTTTCTCGGCGTGCCCGTGGTGCGGCCGCAGATCACCGAAACCACCGCGCTCGGGGCCGCCTACCTTGCCGGGCTGGCGACCGGCTTCTGGCGTGATGCCGGCGAAATCACCGCGCAATGGGCGGCGCAGCGTCGTTTCGAGCCGCAGATGCCGGCCGCGGCCCGCCGGGCCAGACTGGCCCGCTGGCGCCAGGCTGTGGAGCGCGCGCGCGGATGGACAATCGGCCCATGAAGGCCGCCCCCCAGCCGACCCAGCGCGAGGCCCTGATCGCCGCGCTGTCCGAAGACACGCTGTACGACCTGGCCATCGTCGGCGGCGGCGCCACCGGCCTGGGCGTGGCGCTGGATGCCGCACTGCGCGGCCTGCGCGTGGTGCTGGTCGAGTCCCACGATTTCGCCAAGGGCGCCTCTTCGCGTGCCACCAAGCTGGTCCACGGCGGCGTGCGCTACCTGGCGCAGGGCAACATCGCCCTGGTGCGCGAAGCCCTGCACGAGCGCAGCACCCTGCTGCACAACGCGCCCCATCTGGCCCAGCGCCTGCCCTTCGTCATGCCCTCCTACAAATTCTGGGAGACCCCGTTCTACGGCCTGGGCCTCAAGATGTATGACGCCCTGGCCGGCCGCGATGGCCTGGGCCCAACCGAATTTCTCAGCCGCAGCGCCACCCTGGGCTGCCTGCCCACCCTGCAGCCGCAGGGCCTCAAGGGCGGCGTCAAATACTGGGACGGTCAGTTCGACGACGCCCGCCTGGCGCTCGCCCTGGCGCGCAGCGCCGCCGCCCAGGGGGCTCTGCTGCTCAACTACGTGAGCGCGACCGCGCTGGTCCATGCGCAGGGCAAAGTTGCCGGCCTGATCTGCGAAGACGGCGAGACCGGACGCAGCCACACCCTGCGTGCGCGCTGCGTCGTCAACGCCACCGGCGTCTGGGTCGACACCCTGCGCCAGCTCGACGGCGAGGCTATCGGCCGCCAGACCCAGCCCCTGGTTGCGCCCAGCCAGGGCGTTCACATCGTGGTTGACCGCGAATTCCTGCCCACTGATCACGCCATGCTGGTGCCGGCCACGGCCGACGGCCGCGTGCTCTTTGCGGTCCCCTGGCTGGGCAAAGTCATCCTGGGCACCACCGACACCCCGCGCCACGACCTCGCGCGCGAACCCGACCCCTTTGCCGAAGAGGTCGCCTTCATCCTCGACGAGTCGGCCCGCTACCTGCGCCGTGCCCCAACCCGCGCCGACGTGCGCAGCATCTGGGTTGGCCTGCGCCCGCTGGTCAAGCCCCAGCAAGACGACCCCGACGCGCCGACCAAGGGCCTGAGCCGAGAGCACACCGTCCTGGTCAGCCGCAGCGGGCTGGTCACCGTGACCGGCGGCAAATGGACAACCTACCGCGCCATGGCCGAAGACGTTCTGGAAAAATGCTTTGAAAGTCATTTGCTACCAAGGACAAAGCCAGGAGTGACTACTGACTTCCTTCTGGTCGGCGCCGGCACGGTGGCCGGCCCGCGCCCCCGCATCAGCGACCCGCCGGGCCTGCATTCCTATGGCAGTGACGGGCCCGAGGTGCTGGCCTTGCCCGGCGCCGACCGTCCGCTGGGTGGTGGCCTGACCGAAGCCATGGTGCGCTTTGCCGCCCGCTTTGAATACGCCCGCACTGTTGAGGATGTGCTGGCGCGGCGCTCCCGACTGCTGTTCCTGGACGCGGCGCAGGCCGGCGCCCTGGCCTCGCCGGTGGCCCGCATCCTGCACGAAGAAAACGGCTGCGACCCCCGTCTCGACGCCTTTTCCGGACTGGTCAGGCACTACCTGACGGTCCCCCTTTCGCAGGCCGGGCGCGAAGCCGCTTGACACACCCCGAATGCTTTGCCATAATCGCGGGCTTCGCTTGGTAAAAGAGCGTTAAGAATTTCTGCCCAGGGACTTGCCGTGAATGGTTCGCGGCATGGACGACGGGCCCAAGACTGATCAGGGTCAACGAACAAGCCGCATCGCGCGGCGGCCATCGTCCCCTGGTGCAAGTTGGGAATATTTGAAATGATCCAGACTGAATCCCGGTTAGAGGTCGCCGACAATACCGGCGCCAAGTCCGTACTTTGCATCAAGGTGCTGGGCGGCTCAAAGCGTCGTTACGCCAGCGTAGGCGACGTCATCAAGGTGAGCATCAAGGAAGCCGCGCCGCGCGGACGCGTCAAAAAAGGCGAAATCTACAGTGCCGTGGTGGTCCGCACCGCCAAGGGCATTCGCCGCAGTGATGGCTCCCTGGTCAAATTCGACGGCAACGCTGCAGTGTTGCTCAACAACAAGCTGGAGCCCATTGGCACCCGTATCTTCGGCCCGGTCACGCGCGAACTGCGTACCGAGAAGTTCATGAAGATCGTGTCCCTGGCTCCCGAAGTTCTGTAATCGAGGACGCAGCATGAACAAGATTCGCAAAGGCGACGAAGTCGTCGTGCTCGCAGGGCGCGACAAGGGCAAGCGCGGCAAGGTGTCGCTGCGCAAGGACGACAGCTACCTGATCGTCGACGGCATCAATCTGGTGAAGAAGCACACCAAGCCGAATCCTCTCAAGGGGACCACGGGCGGCATCGTCGACAAGGCCATGCCGATCCATCAGTCCAATGTGGCGATCTACAACGCCGCCACCGGCAAGGCCGACCGGGTCGGCATCAAGCTCCAGGACGACGGCAAGCGCGTGCGCGTGTTCAAGTCCAGCGGCGACGAAATCAAGGCATGACCATGGCACGACTTCAAAAACACTATCGCGAAAAAGTGGCTCCCGAGCTGATGGCCAAGTTCGGCTACACCTCGCCCATGCAGGTGCCGCGCCTGACCAAGATCACGCTCAACATGGGTGTGAGCGAGGCAGTTGCCGACAAGAAGATCATGGACAACGCCGTCGGCGACCTGACCAAGATCGCCGGCCAGAAGCCTGTCGTCACCAAGGCCAAGAAAGCCATTGCGGGCTTCAAGATCCGCGAAGGCCAGGCCATCGGCTGCATGGTCACGCTGCGCGGCATTCGCATGTACGAGTTCCTGGACCGTTTCGTCACCGTGGCCCTGCCCCGCGTGCGCGACTTCCGTGGCATCTCCGGTCGTGCGTTCGACGGCCGTGGCAACTACAACATCGGCGTGAAAGAGCAGATCATCTTCCCTGAGATTGAGTACGACAAGGTCGACGCCGTTCGCGGTCTCAATATCAGCATCACCACGACGGCCAAGAACGACGAAGAGTGCAAGGCACTGCTCGCGGGCTTCCGTTTCCCGTTCAAGAACTGAGGTGGCGTGTGGCTAAAAAAGCATTAATCGAACGCGAACTCAAGCGCGACAAACTGGTCGCCAAGTACGCCAAAAAGCATGCGGAGCTCAAAGCGATCTCCAATGACGCCAAGCGTTCCGACGAAGAGCGCATGGTCGCCCGTCTGGAGCTGCAAAAGCTCCCGCGCAACGCCAACCCGACGCGCCAGCGCAACCGCTGCGCAATCACAGGCCGTCCCCGCGGCACATTCCGCCAGTTCGGTCTGGCCCGCGCCAAGATTCGCGAACTGGCTTTTGCCGGCGACATCCCCGGTGTCGTCAAGGCCAGCTGGTAAGCCAGGCAGGAGAGACTAAACATGAGCATGAGCGATCCCATTGCCGACCTGCTGACACGCATCCGCAACGCGCAGATGGTGGCCAAGACCACCGTCAGCGTGCCATCTTCCAAAGTGAAGGTGGCCATTGCGCAGGTGCTGAAGGACGAAGGCTACATTGACGGCTTCAAGGTCACGACCGAAGCCGGCAAGTCCGAACTTGAAATTGCCCTGAAGTACTACGCCGGTCGCCCGGTGATCGAGCGCATCGAGCGCGTGAGCCGTCCCGGCCTGCGCGTGTACAAGGGTCACGACGCCATTCCCCAGGTCCAGAACGGACTGGGCGTGGCCATTGTCACCACGCCCAAGGGTGTGATGACCGACCGCAAGGCGCGCGCTACCGGTGTCGGTGGCGAAGTGCTTTGCTATGTGGCCTGACGCGGCATCGAGGAGAAACTGAAATGTCCCGAGTAGGAAAAATGCCTGTCGCCATCACCACCGGAGTGGAAGTGTCGATCAAGGAAGATCAGATCAGCGTCAAGGGTGCTGGCGGCACCCTGTCGCTGGCCCAGAACGTGCTGGTCAAGATCAGCAACAAGGATGGCTTGCTCAGCTTCGAGCCCGCCAACGATTCCCGTGAAGCCAATGCCATGAGCGGCACTCTGCGCCAGCTCGTGAACAACATGGTCAACGGCGTGTCCAAGGGTTTCGAGAAGAAGCTGAGCCTGGTCGGCGTGGGCTACAAGGCCGCCGCCCAGGGCGCCAGCCTGACCCTCACCGTGGGTTACTCCCATCCCGTCGTGATGAAGATGCCCGCAGGCATCGCCGTCGCGACGCCCACCCCGACCGAAGTCGTGATCAAGGGAGCCGACCGCCAGCGCGTCGGCCAGATCGCCGCCGAGATTCGTGCTGTTCGTCCGCCCGAGCCCTACAAGGGCAAGGGCATCCGCTATGCGGACGAGAAGATCACGATCAAAGAGACCAAGAAGAAGTAAGGGGCCGCATCATGTTGAGCAAAAAAGAACAGCGCCTGCGTCGGTCTCGTCAGACCCGCATCCGCATCGCCACTCAAGGCGTTGCGCGCCTGACGGTCAATCGCACCAATCTGCACATCTATGCCAGCGTCATCTCCGGCGACGGCAGCAAGGTCCTTGCCAGCGCCTCGACCGCCCAGGCGGAAGTGCGCAAGACGCTCGGTGCCTCGGGCAAGGGCGGCAACGCCGCTGCAGCCCAGGTCATCGGCAAGCTGATCGCTGAAAAGGCGAAAGCAGCGGGCGTCGACAAGGTGGCATTCGACCGCGCAGGTTTTGCGTACCACGGCCGCGTCAAGGCGCTGGCCGAGGCCGCTCGCGAAGCCGGCTTGCAGTTCTAACGGACACGGAAACAGAAAATGGCTAAAGTTCAAGCAAAAATGCAGGGCAAGGGACAAAACGACGGTCCCGAAGACGGTCTGCGCGAGAAGATGATCGCCGTCAACCGCGTCACCAAGGTGGTCAAGGGCGGCCGTATTCTCGGCTTCGCTGCACTGACCGTGGTGGGCGATGGCGACGGCCGCGTCGGCATGGGCAAAGGCAAATCCAAGGAAGTGCCGGCTGCCGTGCAGAAGGCCATGGAAGAAGCCCGCCGCAACATGCTCAAGGTCTCGCTGAAGAATGGCTCGCTTCACCACAGGGTCACGGGCCAGCATGGCGCTGCCTCCGTCATGATGTCGCCGGCGCCCAAGGGTACCGGCATCATCGCAGGCGGCCCCATGCGTGCTGTCTTCGAAGTGGTGGGCATCACCGACATCGTGGCCAAGAGCTATGGCTCCAGCAATCCCTACAACATGGTCCGCGCCACCCTGGACGCACTGCGCAATTCCACCACTCCGGCGGAAGTCGCATCCAAGCGCGGCAAGAGCGTCGAAGAAATCTTCGCTTGAGGAGCCACATATGGCAACGCAACAAACAACACTGAAGGTTCAATTGGTCCGCAGCCCCATCGGGACCAAAGAATCGCACCGCGCCACCGTTCGTGGCCTGGGCCTGCGCAAGCTCAACAGCGTGAGCGAACTGCAGGACACACCCGCCGTGCGCGGCATGATCAACAAGATCAGGTATCTGGTAAAGATCGTCTGAAGAGCCAAGAACATTGCGGGACAGACCTGAAAAGCGCAGCTTTTACAGCTCTGTCCTCAACTGACTAGAACTATAGGAACTGAAATGGAACTCAATGGCATCAAGCCCGCCGACGGCGCAAAGCACGCCAAGCGCCGTGTCGGCCGCGGCATCGGTTCCGGCCTGGGCAAGACTGCGGGCCGTGGCCACAAAGGCCAGAAATCCCGCGCTGGTGGCTATCACAAGGTGGGCTTCGAAGGCGGCCAGATGCCGCTGCAGCGTCGTCTGCCCAAGCGCGGCTTCAAGTCGCATCAGCTTCAGTTCAACGCCGAAGTCACCCTGGCCGCCCTCGAGCGCCTGGGTGCCGCCGAGGTCGATCCCCTGACGCTGAAGCAAGCCGGCCTGATCGGCCAACTCGCCAAGACCGTCAAGGTCATCAAGTCCGGCGCCCTGACCCGCGCCGTCAAGCTGACGGGCATCGGCGCGACCGCTGGTGCCAAGGCCGCCATCGAAGCTGCCGGTGGCAGCGTGGCCTGATCCAGACGCACTGAAAGAACAGACTCGTGGCATCTAGCGCGCAACTCGCAAAGACAGGCAAGTTCGGTGACCTCCGTCGCCGGCTGGTCTTCCTGCTGCTCGCCCTGGTGGTGTACCGCATTGGCGCGCACATCCCTGTGCCGGGCATTGATCCCACGCAACTGCAGCAGCTCTTCAAGGACCAGCAGGGCGGCATCCTGAGCCTGTTCAATATGTTCTCGGGCGGGGCGCTGTCGCGCTTCACCGTGTTCGCGCTGGGCATCATGCCCTACATCTCCGCCTCCATCATCATGCAGTTGCTCACCTATGTCGTGCCGACATTCGAGCAAATGAAGAAGGAAGGCGAATCCGGCCGCCGCAAGATCACCCAGTACACGCGTTACGGCACGCTGGGTCTGGCGCTGTTCCAGTCGCTGAGCATTGCGCTCGCCCTGGAGAGCTCGGCCGGTCTGGTCATCACCCCCGGTTTCGGATTCCGCATGACGGCAGTCGTCAGCCTGACCGCTGGCACCATGTTCCTGATGTGGCTGGGTGAGCAGATCACCGAGCGCGGTCTGGGCAACGGCATCTCCATCCTGATCTTCGCCGGTATTGCCGCCGGCCTGCCGTCGGCCATTGGCGGCCTGCTGGAGTTGGTGCGCACCGGCGCCATGAGCATTCTCGCCGCCATCGTGATCGTCACGGTCGTGATTCTGGTGACCTACTTTGTGGTCTTCGTCGAGCGCGGTCAGCGCAAGATACTGGTCAACTACGCACGGCGCCAGGTGGGCAACAAGGTCTATGGCGGCCAGTCCTCGCACCTGCCGCTCAAGCTCAACATGGCCGGCGTCATCCCGCCGATCTTCGCCTCGTCCATCATCTTGCTGCCCGCCACGGTAGTGAGCTGGTTCAGCACGGGCGACGCCATGCGCTGGCTCAAGGACATCGCCGGCATGCTGACCCCCGGGCAGCCGATCTACGTCATGCTGTACGCTGGCGCGATCATCTTCTTCTGCTTTTTCTATACCGCGTTGGTGTTCAACAGCCGCGAAACCGCCGACAACCTGAAGAAGAGCGGCGCCTTCATCCCCGGCATCCGTCCCGGCGACCAGACCGCGCGCTTCATCGACAAGATTCTCGTCAGGCTGACCCTGGCCGGCGCCGTGTACATCACGTTCGTCTGCCTGCTGCCCGAATTCCTGATCCTCAAATACAACGTGCCCTTCTATTTTGGAGGCACCTCCCTGCTGATCATCGTGGTGGTCACGATGGACTTCATGGCGCAGGTACAGAACTACATGATGTCTCAACAGTACGAATCATTGCTGAAAAAAGCCAACTTCAAAACAGCGCCGGGTGCCTGAACAGATGTCCAAAGACGATGTCATTCAAATGCAAGGCGAGGTGGTCGAAAACCTGCCCAACGCGACTTTTCGCGTGAAGCTGGAAAACGGCCATGTGGTGTTGGGTCATATTTCCGGAAAGATGCGGATGCACTACATCCGTATCCTGCCCGGCGACAAGGTCACAGTGGAGCTTACGCCCTACGACCTGACGCGGGCCCGGATTGTGTTCAGAGCAAAGTAACAAGCGCATGTTCCGCGCCAAATGAAGTCGGAACGGGTGAACAGTTTTAGGAGAATGAAATGAGAGTTTCGGCTTCGGTCAAGAAAATTTGCCGCAACTGCAAAATCATCCGCCGCAAGGGCGTTGTGCGCGTGATCTGCACGGATCCGCGCCACAAGCAGCGCCAGGGTTGATTGAAAGAGTTATAGAGGACGCACATGGCACGTATCGCTGGCATCAACATTCCGCCGCAACAGCATGCAGAAATTGGCCTGACCGCCATTTTCGGCATCGGTCGCACTCGCGCACGCAAGATCTGTGAATCCTGCGGCATCGCCTATTCCAAGAAGGTCAAAGACTTGACCGACGCGGAACTGGAGAAAATCCGCGACCAGATCGCACAGTACACCATCGAAGGTGACCTGCGTCGCGAAACGACGATGAACATCAAGCGTTTGATGGACATCGGCTGCTACCGTGGCTTCCGTCATCGCCGTGGCCTGCCCATGCGTGGTCAGCGTACCCGCACCAATGCACGTACCCGCAAGGGTCCGCGCAAGGCCGCAGCGGCACTGAAGAAATAATTGAGAGAACCCTATGGCAAAAGCTCCAGCCAATAATGCCGCGCAGCGTGTGCGCAAGAAGGTCCGCAAGAACGTGTCCGACGGTGTCGCTCACGTCCATGCCTCCTTCAACAACACCATCATCACGATCACCGATCGTCAGGGCAATGCCCTGTCCTGGGCCTCCTCGGGTGGCCAGGGGTTCAAGGGTTCGCGCAAATCCACTCCCTTCGCCGCCCAGGTGGCGTCCGAAGTGGCTGGCCGCGCTGCCATTGAACAAGGCATCAAGAACCTCGATGTGGAAATCAAGGGCCCCGGCCCGGGCCGCGAATCCTCGGTTCGCGCCCTGGCTGCCCTGGGTATCCGCATCACCTCGATCGCCGATGTGACCCCGGTGCCGCACAACGGCTGCCGGCCGCAAAAGCGCCGTCGCATCTGATTCGCGACATTTTCATTCAAGCCCACCGCCACCGGCCTCGGCCGGCGGCTCCCGCAGCGCCCCCGTTGCGGCAGATGACATAGAAGGACGTTCAAGTGGCACGCTATCTCGGCCCCAAGGCCAAACTCTCCCGCCGCGAAGGCACCGACCTGTTCCTGAAGAGCGCGCGCCGCTCCATCAGCGACAAGGCCAAGTTCGACTCCAAGCCCGGCCAGCATGGCCGCACCTCGGGCTCACGCACTTCCGACTTCGGTCTGCAGCTGCGCGAAAAGCAGAAGGTCAAGCGCATGTACGGCGTGCTTGAGCGCCAGTTCCGCCGCTACTTCGAAGAAGCCGACCGCCGCCGTGGCAACACCGGCGCCAACCTGCTGTTCCTGCTCGAATCGCGCCTGGACAACGTCGTGTACCGCATGGGCTTCGGCTCCACCCGCGCCGAGGCGCGCCAGCTGGTGTCGCACAAGGCCATCACGGTCAATGGCAAGTCGGTCAATATCCCGTCTTACATGGTCAAGACCGGCGACGTGATCTCCGTGCGCGACAAGTCCAAGAAGCAGAATCGCATCGTGGAGGCGCTGCAACTGGCCCAGCAAGTCGGCCTGCCGGCCTGGGTCGAAGTCAATGCCGACAAGGCAGAAGGCACCTTCAAGAAGGTTCCCGACCGCGACGAGTTTGCCGCCGACATCAACGAATCGCTGATCGTCGAGTTGTATTCGCGTTGATCCGGCCGACCGGAACCGTATTTTTTTCGTTCCTGCTTCGCACGCCTCGCGAAGCGGGTGCTTCACCAGCCTTACCGGCGTAACGAGCCGGGGGTAT
>JAURZS010000117.1 GCA_030653255.1 Burkholderiaceae bacterium
TTCTGTGCGGCCGAGGAGCACAGGACTGGGCGGATCAGGGCTGGCGTTGTCTGAGCCCGCAGGGCGAGTTTAGCCAGACCCCGCCCAGTCCGAGCACCGCAGGGAAGCCCGAAGGGCCCGCACAGCGGGGTCACCCCCCACACACTCCCCGCCCCACGCCCCCCCCAAAAAAGAAAGGGTCAATCCAGCTTGATCCCCCGCATCACAATCACCCCCCCCAACATCGCCGTATCCGACTTGATCCGATTGGCAAGCCCCTCCGCAGAAGTCCCCGCCACCTGCCACCCCTGCTGGAACAGCTTCTCGCGAATCTCTGGCGTACGCACAATCTGGCTGATCAGCGCCGACAACTTCGCGACCACCGGCTTGGGCATGGAGTTCGGTGCAGCAGCGGCATTCCAGATCTCAAGTTGGAAGCCGGGCACGCCAGCTTCGGCCAGACTGGGGATTTCAGGCACGAGGGGGCTGCGTCCGCTGGAGGTGACGCCGATCGCTCGGAGCTTGCCGGCGCGCACTTGTGCTGCCGCCAACGCCGGCGGCAGCAACGAGAGCTGGATCTGGCCGCCGATCATGGCGGTGATGACCTGCGGATTGCCCGGGTAGGGAATGTGCACGGGATCGATGTTGGTCCGGGTCTTGAGGAGCTCCATGCCGAGATGGCCCACCGAGCCTACGCCCACGGAACCATAGCTCCATTTGTTGCCGGCATTGCGCGCCGCCAGCAGGATCTCTTGTGCCGTGTTGCCGGGCAGATTGGCCGGGCCGGCCAGCACCAGGGGGGCGGTGCCGATGAGGCTGATCGGTGTGAAGTCCTTCAGCGGATCGAAGGGTGTCTTTGGGTTGAGCAGTTTGGCAATGGTCATGTTGCCGTTGATCATCACGCCGATGGTGTGGTCATCGGTGGCCTTGGCCACGGCGTCGCCGGCAATGTTGCCGCCTGCGCCAACGCGGTTTTCCACAATCACAGGTTGGCCGATGGCGCGGCTCAGAGGCTCGCCGATGGTGCGTGCGACCAGGTCGGGGGTGGAGCCCGGCGGGAAGCCGACGATGATCTTCAGGGGCTTGGTCGGCCAGGCCGGCGCTGCTTTGGGTGCGGCTTTGGACTGCGCCAGGGCGCCATGGGACAGCAGGACGGCAGCAGCAATGGCCAGGGCCTGGGTCAGGTGTGTTCTGCGAGACATGGTGTCGTGTCTTTCCTAAAAGTTGAGGGTCCGGATGGACTGGCGCGGATCCTGTGTCATGGATCCTGTGACTTCCGCGAGCCAGTCGAGAAACGCTTGCGCATCATGCCCGAATTCGTGTTCCGGATCAGGCAGTACTGCCGCTGCGACGTGAAACTTGAGGGTGGTGCCCACGGGCAGCACATTTGAGGGGCGCAGGCCGCGTGCCACGACTTGTGTGGCCGCTGCGGCGGCCATGCCCGGGTTGGCCGGGCCTTCGATCAGCAGCGCGAACTTGGTCTCGCCCACACGCGCGACGGTGTCGATCTCGCGCGCGTTGCCGCGGATGCGCGAGGCCGCGAGCACCAGGGCGCGTTCTGCCGTTTCCCGGCCATACTCATCAGCGAAGTCCGCGTGGTTGGACAGGTTGATTACGAGCAGGGCACAGCGGTGTTTGAATCGCTGGGCCCGCACCAGTGCATCGTGCAACCGGATCAGCAGGATGCGCTGGTTGGTCAGGCCAGTCAGGGGGTCCGTCTGCAGCAGCGCGCGCGCGCGCACCTGCGCCTCGCGCCGCTGTGCGGTGCGCCGGCCCATGAGGTAGAGCAATATCGGCGCGCTGAAGGTCGTTCCGATGGCGACCGAGTAGGCGGCCAGCAGGTTCATCGGCACGACGCCGAAATTGCGCAGGATCGGAAACTGCGCGGCAACGAGCACCGGAAGAAAGCCCAGGGCCAGCATGCGTCCATGCGGATTGCCGCCCCGCCAGAGGAACCAGCAGGTGATGTAGACCAGCACCACGGTGCCGGCCAGGAAGGTGGAGCCCAGGATGAAGCCGATCTTGCTGGGAGAAAAGGCATCGATGAAGGCATTCGCCAGATTCAACACCACCCAGATGATCAAAGCGCGGTCCAGCATGTCCGAGTACTGTGCCGGGGCGGTCACGCGTCTGACATAAAGCAGCGCGGCAGAGGAGGAGAAGGCCGCCAGCAGGAAGCCGGCAGTGTGACTCCAGTGCGGCGAGCCGGGCCACAGGTACTGGCCGCTCAAGCCCATGTAGGAGGACTGCGTCAGCGCAAGAAAGAAGATGTAGACGGCGAAAGCACCGAAGGCACTGTCGCGATAGGCCACCATGTTGGCGATGGCCAGGACCATGACCAGCAACAGCAGCCCGAAGTAGGCGCCGATGAACATGTGCTCGATCTCGCGCTGGGTCAGCAAGGCGCGGTGGCTGTAGAGGGTCAGCGGTGCGGAGAAGGGCACCCGCGCATGCTCGATCTTGACGAAATAGCGCACCGTCCTGTCCAGGTTGTCGCTCAGCAGGAAGATCGGGAATCGGTCAGGCAGGGGCCAACCTTCGACGGCGACGCTGTCACCCGCCACCTGCTCGACCCAGCGCGAGTTTGCGTCCCGGTAGTACACGCTGACCCGGTCCACGCCGGGCAGAGCCACCTCCAGCAGCCAGCGGAAGGAGTCGTCGCGCAGAACAGCATCGAAGGTGACCCACAAAGCCCGGTCGGTGAGCGTGTGGCGCTCGTAGGGGCGGCGCAGATGGTAGCCCTCGCCAGTGACGGCCCGGGCTTCTGCCTCTGCCAGAGAGGCCTGCCCCGTCTCGTCGACCCACATGCGGCTGTGGCCATCGAGGTTGATCTCCATGGTGTCGCGCTGGAGCGCGATCAGGGTCTTGGGCTGGGGGTGGTCCGCGCGCAGCGGAAGGGTCAGAAAAACCAGCAAGGCAAGGCAGGCAAGCTTCGCCAGTCTTGCCGGGAAGATCAGGGATGAGAGAGATAAATGGGGCACAGCAGAGATTGTGCCGTGTATGGCGCAATCCCGGCTGCCTGCCCCAAAGCGCTCAGGCGTATTCGGCCAGGGTTTTCTTCATTTTCTTCATGGCAGCGGACTCGATCTGGCGGATGCGCTCGGCGCTCACGCCGTATTCCGCAGCCAGGTCGTGCAGCGTCAGGCCGCCGGAGCCGTCGTCATTGACCTTGAGCCAGCGCTCTTCGACGATGCGTCGGCTGCGTGGGTCCAGCGCTTCGAGGGCGGTGGCGATGCCGTCAGAGGCCATGACGTCGCGCTGGCGCGACTCGATCAGGGCCGTGGGCTCCTGGGTTGCATCGGCCAGGTAGGCGATCGGGCCGAAGGCCTGCTCGCCATCGTCGCTGGGCGCGGGATCCAGCAGCACGTCGCCACCGGACATGCGCGTTTCCATCTCGATGACTTCCTCGCGCTTGACCTTGAGCTGTCGGGCCATGACGTCGATCTGCGCCTCGGACAGGGTGTCGCGGTGCGTGGCGCTGTCCGCGTCGTCCTTGAAACCCTGCTTCATGGAGCGCAGGTTGAAGAACAGCTTGCGCTGGGCCTTGGTGGTCGCCACCTTGACCATGCGCCAGTTTTTCAGGATGTACTCATGGATCTCGGCCTTGATCCAGTGCAAGGCGTAGCTGACCAGGCGCACGCCTTGGTCCGGGTCGAAGCGCTTGACGGCTTTCATCAGCCCGATGTTGCCCTCCTGGATCAGGTCGCCATGGGGCAGGCCGTAGCCCAGGTACTTGCGCGACACCGAGACGACAAGGCGCAGGTGCGACAGCACCAGCTTTCCGGCGGCTTCCAGGTCGTTGTTTTCTTTGAGTTTTTTGGCAAACTCGCGCTCTTCTTCCAGCGTCAGCATGGGCAGTCGGTTGACCGCGCTGATGTAGGCGTCAAGGTTGCCCAGAGGCGGAACGACCGCCCAGGGGTTGGCCACGGCCAAGGCCGTGGTCGCAGGTGCAGCGGGGGTTCCAGCAATTTGTGTCATACCCGAACTCCTTTCGAGAATCTAGGGACATTTTAGCACTCGATTGAGGAGAGTGCTAATCCAATCCGAACTTGGCGTCGAAGGGGCGGTGGGAGCTCAGCCGTGGACGCTTCGGCTGCGCCGCAGCGCAGCCTTGTCGCGCCGGTTCTTCCACCAGCCGATCAGGCGTCCCTGTGCGCCCATCGGGCCCCATTGTGCGAATGCGCGGTGGGCCCCGCAGGACCACAGCAACAATTCGTTCGTGCACACAGGAAGGCTGCGGGGGGGCGCACCCTCGACCGCAGCCAGCAGGTTGACGGCCAGGAGCGCTGCGGCGCGCTGCGCCAGCGCATCGCCGCCACAGTGTTCGCCCGTGCGGTGCCCGAGGTCGG
This sequence comes from Burkholderiaceae bacterium, assembly GCA_030653255.1. GTDB lineage: Bacteria > Pseudomonadota > Gammaproteobacteria > Burkholderiales > Burkholderiaceae_C > JAURZS01. Next base: position 4,329 of record JAURZS010000117.1, read on the forward strand.
GCGCAATGAAAACCTCGGGGTGCGAGGCGCTGTTCAGGCCTGACTCGATCAAGGCATGTCCGTCAGCGTCCTGCGCCAGTCCGCTGCCCGACAGCCATCCCGGGGCCAGGCCGCCAACAGCCAGAAGGGGGACATCGCAGGCCAGCGTTGCGTCGCCTTCCATGCGCAGTTCGCCTTCGGCCACGCCGGTGCAGGCGGCGCGCAGCACCGTGATGTTTCGGCGCTTGAGTGCCTCGGTCACACGCTGGCGCAGCGGGGCTGGGGCATGAGGGACGATTTCGCCGCCACCGGTCAGCAGCGTGAAGCGAGAGCCACTCAGGCGCTCGTGCGCTGCCAGCGCCAGTTCGATGGCGGTACGGCCGGCACCGATCACCCCCACAGACAAGGGCCGCTGCTGTGCGAGCTCGACCACGCGCGGCCACAGCGCGGTGAACTGCGCCAGCGGACGGGTCAGCAAAGCGTGGATTGCGGCGCCGGGGATGGATGCCTCCAGCCGCTGCCTGTCAGGGTCTGCGCCGGTGTCCAGACCCAGAACGTCGTAAGACAGATCCAGCCCCGGATCGCCAGCGACCTTCAGGCGGCGCTGCCCCGCGTCTATCGACTCGCAGCGGCCCTGTACCCAGCGCACACCCGCCGCCTTGAACAGGGGCTCCAGGGGTACCTGGCATTCTTCAAGGCTTACGCCGCCGGCGACGAAGCGCGGCACCATGGCCGCATTGACGTGGAAGGGATGGGGGCAGACCAGGGTCACGTCCAGGTCCGCGGGGTGCTGTCGCGCCAGGCGAAGCAACACTTCCAGATGCGCAGGGCCGGCGCCCAGCAGGACAAGTTTCCTGATGCCCTTGTACATGTGGCCAGGTCGGTCGTTGGGCTGTCTCAGGCGACGGGCCGCCCGGACCAGGAAAGCGGCGGCAGCACGGGCTTCATGTGCCCAGCACGTCGCGCAGGAAGCGACTGATGTCGGCGATCTCACGGGGGTGCACGCTGTGCGGCATCGGATAGGTATGCCATCGCACGTCGTAGCCCAGCGTCGCGAGGAAGGCGCGGGAGGCCTCGGCGCGGTCGACAGTCACCATCGGGTCTTGGGTCCCGTGGCCCATGAAGACCGGCGTCGCGGCATTGGCCGGGCTGCGCTCTTGCGCCACTGCGGCGGCCAGCGGGAGATAGCCGGACAGCGCGATGATGCCTGCGAGCTTTTGCGCATGACGCAGCCCCGTGTGCAAGGCCATGGCGCAGCCCTGCGAGAAGCCGGCCAGCACGATGCGGTTCGAGGGGATGCCGCGACTGTTTTCTTGCGCGATCAGCGCTTCGATGGCCTGCGCCGAGCGGGCGATGCCGGCGGCGTCCTCGCGCCGCGCGAAGTCGCCGGCGCCGCCGATGATGTCGTACCAGGCCGGCATGACGTAGCCGTTATTGAGCGTGACCGGAATGCTGGGGGCATGCGGAAACACAAAGCGGATCGGCGGGCAGCCCTGGAGATCGAGCTCTGGCACCAGGGCGGCGAAGTCGTTGCCGTCGGCGCCCAGGCCATGCATCCAGATCACGGCGGCGCTGGGTTGGGGCGCGCTTTCGATTTCAATGCGCGGTAGAAGGGTGTTCATGTCGTGTGTCCTTGATGTTCAGGCCAGCAGGGCCTGCGCGAATTCGCGTGCGTTGAATGTCTGCAGGTCTTCGAGTTTCTCGCCGACGCCGATGAAGTAGACCGGCACCGGCCGCTCCTGTGCAATGGCGGCCAGCACGCCGCCCTTGGCCGTGCCGTCGAGCTTGGTCACGATCAGGCCGGTCAGGCCCAGTGCGTCGTCGAAGGCGCGCACCTGTGCCAGCGCATTCTGGCCGGTGTTGCCATCGATCACGAGCAGCACTTCATGCGGCGATGTCGGGTCGGCCTTCTGCACCACGCGGCGGATTTTCTTCAGCTCTTCCATCAGGTGCAACTGGGTGGGCAGGCGGCCCGCCGTGTCCACCAGAACCACGTCGCGGCCGCGCGCCTTGCCGGCGGTCACCGCGTCGAAGCTTACCGCCGCCGGATCGCCGCCTTCCTGGCTGACGATATCGACTGTGTTGCGATCGGCCCAGACGCCGAGCTGCTCGCGCGCGGCGGCGCGGAAGGTGTCGGCGGCGGCCAGCAGCACCGACGCGCCGGCGTCGGCGAGGTGGCGAGTGAGCTTGCCGATGGAGGTGGTCTTGCCCGCTCCGTTGACGCCGGCGACCATGATCACCGTGGGGTGGTGCGCTCCGATGACCAGGGGCTTTTCCAGCGGCCGCAGCAGTTCGGTGAGCGCGTCGACCAGCAGGTTCTTCACCTGCACGGCGTGGGTGGCGCCGCCCTGGGTTGCGCGTCTGCGCACATCCTTGATCAATTGTGTGGTCGCCTTGACGCCGGTGTCGGCCATCAGCAAGGCGGATTCCAGGTCTTCGTAGAGCGACTCATCGATCTGGCTGCGGTTGAAGACACTGGAGATGCCGCCGCCGGTCTTGCGCAGGCCGGCCTTGAGCTTGTCCATCCAGCTCTGGCGTGGCACTGGCACTGGCGGCGCCTGCGCGAGATCGATCGGGGCCACCAGCGCACTGCCGATCAGCGCATTTCCCGCGTCGCCCTCGACCTCAGTGGCGGAGGCCGGGGTGTCGGGGGTGGGCGCAGCGTTTGCGCCGGCAGGGGCTTTTTTCTTGAAAAAACTGAACATTGAATGGGTTTCTAGAATCACACCATTCTATGAAACACCATTTGCGACGCCTGATCCTGTCCCTGGGCCTGATTCTCGCCCTGTGCGCGGGGATTACAGCAGGGGCGCAGCCGAACAACCAGGCGCAGCAGTTCACCCTGTCCAACGGCATGACGCTGATCGTCAAGCCCGATCGCCGCGCACCCACCGCCGTGCACATGCTGTGGGTGCGTGTGGGCTCCATGGACGAGGTCGATGGAACAAGCGGCGTGGCCCATGTGCTGGAGCACATGATGTTCAAGGGTACGCCCGACCTCAAGCCGGGTGAGTTCTCGCGCCGCGTGGCTGCGCTGGGCGGGCGCGAGAACGCGTTCACCAGCCGCGACTACACCGGGTATTTCCAGCAGATTCCTTCGAATCGCCTTGAAGACGTGATGAAACTGGAGGCCGATCGCTTCGCGCGCAACCAGTGGTCCGACGACGAGTTCATGCGCGAGCTGGAAGTGGTGAAGGAAGAGCGCCGCCTGCGCACCGACGATTCACCACGTGCGCAGCTGTACGAGGCCTTGAATGCGGCCGTGTATGTGGCGTCCCCCTATCGCCGCCCGGTCGTCGGCTGGATGAGCGACCTCGACGCGATGACGCCCGATGACGCGCGCGCCTTTTATGCGCGCTGGTATACACCGGCCAATGCAGCCGTGGTGGTGGCGGGCGACGTCGATGTCGAGGCCGTGCGTGCGCTGGCGCAGAAGTACTACGGGCGCATTGCAGCCCGTGCCGTGCCGCCGCGCAAGCCGCGCGCCGAGCCAGTGCAGGCAGGTCTGCGTCGCATCGAGATCAAGGCGCCGGCCGAGCAGGCCTACGTCGCGCTGGCCTTCAAGGTGCCTCAGTGGCGCTTGTCGGACGCCAGCGCTGAAGACAGCGATGCCCTGGCCCTTACCGTGCTGGCAGCAGTGCTTGATGGCTACAGCGGCGCCCGGCTGGACCGTGCACTGACGCAGGGCCCGGACCGATTGGCGGACAGCGTGGGTGCCTACAACGGCCTGATGGGCCGCGGGCCGCAGCTGTTCACGCTGGACGGCGTGCCCGCGCCAGGAAAAACAGCGGCTCAACTTGAAGCCGCCTTGCGCGCCGAAGTCGCCAGAGTGGCGCGCGACGGTGTAAGCGAGGCCGAATTGCAGCGCGTCAAGACCCAGTGGGTGGCCAGCGAGGTATACAAGCTCGACTCCGTCATGAGCCAGGCGCGCGAGCTCGGCAGCTACTGGACGCAGGGCCTGCCGCTTGACGCGGGCGAGCGCCTGATCGAGCGCCTGCGCGCAGTCACGGCAAGCCAGGTGCAGGCGGTGGCGGCGCGTTATTTCGGCGACGATCAATTGACGGTGGCCGTGCTGTCGCCACAGCCGCTGGACCCCGCGCGCCGGTCGCGCCCGGCGCCTGCTGGCGCCCGGCATTGAACGGGGATGATTCCATGATGAAGACAATGCTTCGTCCGCATGCCCCGCTGCTGACTTTCTGCCGCAGCCTGGCCGCCTTGGGCCTGACCCTGCTGGCCGCAGGCGCGCTGGCCGCGATTCCCATTCAACGCTGGGTGCAGCCCAGCGGCGCGACCGTGCATCTGGTGGAGAGCCACGGCATTCCCATGGTCGATGTGCAGATCGATTTCGACGCCGGGGGGCGGCGCGACACCGCTGTGCAGGCGGGGCTTGCCAGCGTCACGGCGATGATGCTGTCCCGGGGCGTGCGCGCCGCCGGTGGCGACGCCGCGCTTGACGAGAACGCGTTGAGTGAGGCCTGGGCCGATCTGGGCGCTTCGTTCAGTGCCTATGCGAGCAGTGACCGCATGGGCTTTTCTCTGCGCTCCCTGGCCTATCCCGATCTGCTGGCGCGGGCGGCACAGCTCGCGTCACGGCAGATCGGCCAGCCTTCGTTTGCGCAGGATGTGTGGCTGCGCGAGCGCGCACGCATGGGTGCTGCCTTGCGCGAAGCAAACACCAAGCCGGCCACGGTGGCCGCGCGCGCGTTCCAGGCCGCTGTGTACGGCACGCACCCCTATGGATTCGAAGTGACCGAAGAGACGCTGGCGCGCATCGAGGTGGCCGACATGCGCCAGCGCCATGCGGCTCTGCTCGCGCCTTGCCGTGCCAGGGCCAGCGTGGTCGGTGCGCTGGACCGCGCGCAGGCCGATGCGCTGGTGGCAACGCTGCTGTCGCGCCTCGCCGCCACTGCCTGTGCCGCATTGCCGCCGGTGCCTGAGGTCGCGCCGCTGACCCGGGCCGAGGAGCGCATCATCCCGTTCGCATCGGCGCAGGCGCATGTGCTGATCGGCCAGCCGGGGTACCGGCGTGCGGACCCGGACTTTTTCGCGCTGACGGTGGGCAACTACATCCTGGGCGGTGGCGGCTTCGTATCCCGGCTCACGGCCGAGGTCCGCGAGAAACGGGGTCTGAGTTACAGCGTCTACAGCTACTTTGCGCCCGGCCTGCATGCGGGCGCGTTCACACTCGGGCTGCAGACACGGCCCGACCAGGCCGCACAGGCCGTACAGGTGGCCCGCGATGTGCTGACGCGATTTGTGAGCGAGGGTCCGACGCCGGCCGAACTCCAGGCGGCCCGCGACAACCTGGTCGGAGGCTTCGCCCTGCGCATCGACAGCAATCGCAAGCTGCTGGACCAGGTCGCGTCCATCGCATGGAACGGCCTGCCGCTCGACTACCTCGACACCTGGACGCGCGAGGTCGAAAAAGTGACGGTGCAGGACATACGCGCCGCGTTTGCGCGCAAGCTCATGCCACAGCGCATGGTCACGGTGGTCGTAGGAGGCAAACCATGAAGACAGCGGCAAAGACACCGGGCCCCGCCAGGACCCCCGGCAAGCCCACACGCCGGGCTGCCAAACTGCCCGGCGAGATTCGCCTGATCGGCGGCCAGTGGAAGCGCACCCGTCTGCCGGTTCCCGACCGGCCGGGCCTGCGCCCGACGCCGGACCGCGTGCGCGAGACACTGTTCAACTGGCTGGGACAAGACCTGAGCGGCTGGCGTTGCGCCGACGTGTTTGCAGGTACCGGCGCGCTGGGCTTCGAGGCCGCATCCCGCGGCGCCGCGTCTGTGCTGATGGTCGAGCAGGACGCCGCCTTGCTCGCGCAGCTCGAGGCCACGCGCACGCGGCTGAAGGCCAGCACGGTTCGTATCGAGCGCGGTGACGGCGTGGGCGTGCTCAGGCGACAGCCCGCCGGCAGTCTGGACCTGGTGTTTCTGGACCCGCCCTTCGATTCGCCGGCCTACGACGGCGCCTTGCAAGGTGCGGCAGGGGTACTGAGCGAACACGGGTTGGTCTATCTGGAAGCGGCTGCCCAGTGGTCCGAAGAAGTGCTCGCAGCCAGGGGCTGGACCTGCCGGCGCCATCTCAAAGCCGGCGCGGTGCATGCGCACTTGCTCGCCCGCATTGCATAATGCGGCGGGAAGCGGGACCCCCTCGCTGTTGAAAGCACAAGCAATGACCGCTAATGTGATTGCCGTCTACCCCGGCACATTCGACCCCATCACCCTGGGACACGAGGACGTGGTCCGCCGCGCCACGCAATTGTTTGAGCGCGTGATCGTGGCCGTGGCCGCCGGCCACCACAAGAAGGCGCTGTTCAGCCTGGAAGAGCGCATCGAAATGGCGCGCGAGGCGGCCAAGCCCTTTCCCCAGGTAACCGTGGAGACCTTCTCCGGCCTGATGCGCGACTTTGTCGTCGCGCGTGGCGCCAAGGCCATGGTGCGCGGCCTGCGCGCCGTGACCGACTTCGACTACGAATTCCAGCTCGCCGGCATGAACCGCAGCCTGATGCCCCAAGTGGAAACTGTGTTCCTCACCCCCAGCGACAAGTACCAGTTCATCTCCAGCACCTTCGTACGCGAGATCGCCATCCTGGGCGGCGAGGTCGACAAATTCGTCTCGCCTTTTGTGCAGGCGCGCCTGGCGGCCAAGGTGGCGGCGATGGGCGCGGCAGGGGCCTGATTCGCGTTGACGGCCGCAGGGGCCGATGGCATTTGCCTTAGCCGGCGGTGCTGGCACCCCGCGCCAGCATCTCCTTGAGCCCGCCGCTGTCGATCAGCGCCTGCAGGTCCGTGGCGCCACCCACCAGAACACCTTTGACGAACACCATCGGGAACGTGGGCCACCCCGTCCACATCTTGAGCGCGTTGCGCGAGCGCCAGGTGCTGAAGTAATTGCCATACTCCAGATACCGATAGGCCTGACCGGCCTGGTCCAGCGCTTTGCAGGCCTTTTTGGGAAATGGGTTCATGCCCATTCCGACGACAAGTACCTCGTTGTCTTGTGCGGCTTTCATCACTTCCTGCACGATGGCCTGCTGATGATGGGCGACCTTGTCGCGGATTGCGGGGTGGATGAGCGTTTCGGGAAGAATGGACCGTGGCATGGTGAACTCCGGGAGGGGGCTGACCGTATGAGTATGGCACTGCGGAGACAGCCGTCAGCGGCGCGTACTCGCGGCGAGGGGACGACTACGCCTTTTGCCCGGTGGGGCAGTTTGCATGCGCACCTGTCATTGCGATACTTCCCACGGATTGAGGACGGGCACTCCCGTGGGCTTGAAATCAGCGGCGTTGCGAGTTACCACCGTCATGCCATGCACAAGGGCAGTTGCCGCGATGAGTGCGTCGCGCTCGCCGCGCTTGTCGGGTACATGCAGGCGGGCGCAGCGCTGTGCCACGGCGGTATCGATGGGCAAGGTGCGCCCGGAGAACTCAGGCAATACGTGCTGCTCCAGCCACGAGCGCAGCATGGCCCCCTGGGCGGCGTCCTTTCGCTCGATCGAAAGAACGCCAAGCTCCAGTTCCATGATGGTGATGGCCGAAACAAAGAGCTCAGCGGCATCAACGCTTTGCGTCCATGCAGTCACGCCCGCATCGGCCTTGCCAAGCCGCACCTTGCGCAGTTCCGACACCACGTTGGTATCGAGAACAAACATCATGAGAAATCAGCCGGCGGGGTTTCGATGGTCACACGCGGCGGCGCAAACTCGATATCGGCAATACCGGGCATAGCCAGCGCATCGGCAATGTTGCGCCGCTGCTTTGTGAGCCGCTGATATTCCTCAAAGCTCATCAGCACATGCGCCGGTCGGCCTCGATCCGTGATGAACACCGGCCCATTGTTCGCGGCCCGCTTTGCCTCGCTCGCCCCTTGGTTGAACTCGCGGCTTGATAAGGTGGTAATGATCATGGCGACACCTCATTTGTTGCATTATGTAGTGATGTTACTACATAAAAAGCATCGCTAGTATTTCAGCGTCGGAAAACGGTCCGGAATCTTGGGGCAGGGTCACCCCTCTCGAAACCCGCATGGATAAATGGTAGGGCGTGTTGGGCTCGAACCAACGACCAAAGGATTATGAGTCCTCTGCTCTAACCAACTGAGCTAACGCCCCCCGACGCCAACGCAAGGCGCGCGCCCATTGTAGAAGCCAATTCCCCACCGGCCTGCCACGCGGTCCTCCTCGATGGGGAACTCAGACTCAGCCGCCGCCCCTGATCTTTGCCGCCTGCGCAATGGCGGTGAAGTGGTCGATGTCGCGCCGCACGCGCTCGACCGTCTGTTGCGGGGTTGTGCCCACGGGTCGGATGCCCATGGACATCATGCGGTCGCGGATTGCGGGCCGGGCCAGCGCCGCGCTGCAGGCCTCGTACAGGCGCTGGACCACATCCGGCGGAGTGGCGCCCGGCGCCATCAGGCCGACGAAGAAGTTGAAGTCGAATCCCGGCAGGCCGGACTCCGCCACGATGGCCAGGTTGGGCAGCGCAGCGGGCCTGGGCTCGGAGGTCATGCCCACGGCAACGACACGCCCCGAGGTGGCCAGCGCCAGTACGCTGGCGGAGTCGGCAAACATGAGATCGATGTCGCCCGCCGCCAGGGCCTGCACCGCAGGGCCGCCGCCCTTGTAGGGCACGTGCAGCAGTTTGATGCCCGCCTGCCGCGCAAACATTTCTGCGGCCATCTGGAACGATGTGGAGCCGGAGCCGTAGCTCAGGCCTTGGGGCCGCTCCTTGGCCATGCGGATCACATCGGCCACGGTCTTGGCGCCCAGGGTCGGGCGCGCCGCAATGACCACACCCAGCGTGCCCAGCACGGAGATGGGGGCGAAGTCCTTGACCGCGTCGTAGGGCAGCTTGGCGTAGATGGCTGGATTGATGGTGATGGGGCCGCTGCCCGCGAAGAACAGGGTGTAGCCATCGGCCGGCGAACGCGCCACGAACTCCGCAGCGACGATGGCATCGGCGCCGGGCTTGTTCTCGATGATGACCGACTGCCCCAGCGCCTGCCCCAGAGGCTCGGCCAGCACGCGCGCCAGCAGGTCGTTGGCGCCGCCGGGCGCGAAGCCGACGATGATTTTCACGGGCTTGTTCGGATACGCCTGCGCGCGCGCCGCCGGCAGCAGCGCGATGGAGGCGGCGCCGAGGGCCAGTGACAGGCAGGTACGGCGGGTGGGCATGGAACGTTGGCTCATGAAAGACCTCGCTTTGAAGAAAGAAATGGGACTTGCCGCCGTCGCGGGCTCAGGGTCAGCCGGCAGGCTGGCGCGCCAGCCAGTCACGGTATTCACCGGCGGCGCTGCGCAGGTGGTCGACGATCTGCGGAACATCTTCGACATGGGCGCCGTAGAACCAGCTGTTGTTGGGCGCCAACCGCAAGGCCGGCCCCTTGTCGCAGGTGCCCAGGCAGCGGGTGGTGGCGACCTCGATATCCAGCGGCTCCGCCTGCAGCGCCTGCACGATGGCCTCGTGGATCTTGCAGCCGCCGCGCGGCGCGCAGGAAACGCCTTCGGTCGGCACACGCTCGTTGATGCAGACCATCAGCTTGGGTTTGCCGCTGGCGTAGCCTGGCCGTTCGCGCAGCACCGCCTTCATCGGCAGCGACAGGTCGCGCGGCGGAGCCTTCTGCAGGCCGGGTACGAGGGACAGGGCCGATGGCATCTTCGCGTTGCTCATGGGGCAACGCGTCAACCGGCGATGGCTTGTTCGAACTCGCGCAGAGCCGAGCGCTTGAGCTTGAAGTTGGGGTCTTCGGCCGTGCCGTAGAGGTACTGCCAGCGGTCAAGATACTCGGCGCACAGGCGGATGATGAGTTGCTGATCGTCCGCCTTGCGGATCAGCTTGCGCACGATGGCCTCGGCGACTTCGGAGTGTTCTTCGTCGCCTTCGATGTGCACGATCCAGCTGACCTGGTCTTCATCCTTCACGCCGTAGTGCTCGCGCAGCCCATCGGACACGGCGGCTGCAGCGGCCGAGAAGCCGGCTTCGCCCGCCAGGCCGAAGGCGCCCATGGCCACGGCCACGGGCACTTCTTTGGCGGTGCGCAGGCGGAAGTTGTTGATGTCCTGCACTTCGTAGCAGATGGGGTGGTTGACGACTTCGTCCCAGCTCATGCCCGAGAAGCGGGTGATGAACTCCATCGCCAGTTCGTAATGGGGCTGGTCGCCGCAGCGCATGCCGGTGTCCTCGTCGATCAGGTTGTCGAAGATCTTGCGGCGCACGGCATGGTCGTAGCAACGCGAATACAGCGTTCCCAGCACGTTGGGGGTGATGCGCGTGAAGTTCTGGAAGTTAATGCCCAGGCGGATGATCTGCTCGCGCGTGGCGGTGCCGGCGGCGATTTTCTGCACCAGGGGCGCGGTGTCATGCCCGAACTCTTTGAGCAGATGCTTGACGATACCGATCAGTTCGTCTTCGCTCATGACTGCGCCACTGGCGGCGGGGCGGAATTTGTTGGGTTCGGTGGCCATGTTCATGACGGGTACTTCCTTGGAGGTTCCTTAAAGGGGCTGCGTGAAGCCACCCAGTCTAGATAAGCGGTGTACGGCTTGTATGTCACCCCCTGGAGGTACGGGGTTACCCTGATGCCCTGCACCCGGCCGGCCTGCGCGCCCGGACTACTTGTTGTTGTGGCTCAACGCATTGCTGACCAGTTTGGAGGTGATGTCGACGATCTGGATCATGCGGTCGTAGGCCATGCGTGTGGGGCCGATCACCCCCAGGGTGCCGACGATCTGGCCGTCCACCTCGTAAGGCGCGCTCACGATCGACAGTTCAGTGAACGGCACGACCTTGCTCTCGCCGCCGATGAAGATGCGCACGCCCTCGGCCTGGCTTGACACGTCAAGCAAACGCATGATCTGGGTCTTTTGCTCGAACAGCTCGAAGGCGCGCCGCAACTGACTCAGGTCGTTGGAGAAGTCGCTGACCGACAGCAGGTTGCGCTCGCCGGAGATCACGACGGCATCCTGCTCCTGGTCGAGCGCGTCGGAGCCGGCATTGACTGCGGCCTGCATCAGCGAGGCGATCTCGGACTGGTGGCCTTCGATTTCCTCGCGCAGCCGCGCGCGCACCTGCTCCAGCGCCAGACCGGCGTAGTGGGTATTGAGGAAGTTGGCCGCCTCGATGAGCTGCGTCTGCGAATAGTCGACTTCAGGGACGATGACGCGATTCTGGACATCGCCATCGGGCGATACGATGATCACCAGCAAGCGTTTTTCGGACAAACGCAGGAACTCAATATGCCGGAACACCGAGGTGCGCCTGGGCGCCATCACGACACCGACAAACTGCGACAGGTTGGACAGCAACTGCGCAGCGTTGGTAATGACTTTCTGCGGTTGCCCAGGTGCCAGCGGCGGGGCATTGAGCTGCTCGCGTTGGGCCGTCAGCATGGTGTCGACGAACAACCGGTAGCCACGGGCCGTGGGTATGCGTCCGGCCGAGGTGTGGGGGCTGACGATCAGGCCCATCTCTTCCAGGTCGGACATCACGTTGCGGATGGTCGCTGGCGACAAATCCAGTCTGGACGCTCGCGACAGGGTCCGCGATCCCACGGGCTGCCCGTCGGCGATATAGCGTTCGACCAGCGCTTTGAGTAACAACTTGGCACGGTCATCGAGCATTCCTTTATTTTAATGATGTAATTTGCGAATGAAAGCCCATTTCCACCATGTCGCCCTGATCGGCAAGTACCACGCTGCCAGCGGGGGTGGGTCTGGCGCCGGATCGTCACGCGCCGCCCTGGAGGAGATAGCCCACTTCCTGACTGCCAAGGGCTGCGAGGTCTACCTGGAGCGCGAAACCGCCAACCAGACCGGCATCGCCGGCTACACCGATCTGGATGTGACGGCCATCGGCGAGCAATGTGATCTCGTTCTGGTGGTCGGCGGCGACGGCACCATGCTGGGCATCGGCCGCCAGCTGGCCCGCTATGGCGTGCCGCTGATCGGCATCAACCAGGGCCGCCTGGGTTTCATCACCGACATACCGCTGGGCGACTTCGCGTCCACACTCACACCCATGCTGGCGGGCCGCTTCGAGGAAGACCAGCGCACCCTCATGCACGCACGCGTGATGCGCGACGGACATTGCGTGTTTGACGCCCTGGCCATGAACGACGTGGTGGTCAACCGCGGCGCCACGTCCGGCATGGTGGAGCTGCGAATCGAGGTCGATGGCCATTTCGTGGCCACCCAGCGCGCCGACGGCCTGATCATCGCCTCGCCCACGGGCTCTACAGCCTATGCCTTGTCTGCGGGCGGGCCGATGCTGCACCCCTCGATTCCCGGCTGGGTGCTGGTGCCCATTGCGCCCCACACGCTGTCGAACCGCCCCATCGTGCTGTCCGACAGCGCCGAGATCGCGATCGAGGTCGTGAGCGGGCGCGATGTCAGCGCCAATTTCGACATGCAGTCGCTGGCTTCCCTGCTGCATGGCGACCGCATCATCGTGCGCCGGTCGCAGCACCGGGCGCGCTTCCTGCACCCGCAAGGCTGGAGCTACTTCGACACCCTGCGCAAGAAACTCCACTGGAACGAGGGCGGCACATGAGCCTGCGGCGCATCGTCCTGCGCGATTTCGTGATCGTGCACGAACTGGAGCTGGACCTGGGCCCAGGCTTCAGTGTGCTGACCGGCGAGACGGGCGCTGGCAAATCCATACTGATCGACGCCCTGCAACTGGCCCTGGGCGCGCGCGCCGACGCCGGGGTGGTGCGCGAGGGCGCAGCGCGCGCGGACATCAGCGCGGAGTTCGATGGAGTGCAGTCGTTCAGCGGCTGGCTCGATGTCGCCGGCTTCGACGCCGGCGAGACCCTGCTGCTGCGCCGCACCGTCGATGCACAAGGCAAGAGCCGGGCCTGGGTCAACGGCAGCCCCGCTACGGCGGCACAACTCAAGGAAATCGGCGAGCAACTGGTGGACATTCATGGTCAACACGCCTGGCAGAGCCTGACGCGGCCCGACTCCGTGCGTGCATTGCTCGATGGCTACGCCGGCGTGAGCCCGCGCCCCCTTGAAGGGCTGTGGCACGCGTGGCGGCAGGCCAGGCAGGCCCTGACCGACGCGCGCGAGGCCCAGGATTCTTTGCAGCGTGAGCGCGAGCGGCTCAACTGGCAGCTCGCCGAAGTCGACAAGCTCGCACCGGGTGCCGACGAGTGGGATGCGCTCAACGCCAACCACACGCGCTTGTCGCATGCCCAGGCGCTGCTCGAAGCCGCGCAGGCGGCGCTGTCGGCGCTCGATGGCGAAGACGGCGAAAAGGGCGGCGCGCTGCGCGAATTGGTCCGCGCCCGGCAGGCCCTGGCCGGCCAGCTGCCACTTGAACCCGAATTCCGCGAGCTCGACGAGGTGCTCGAATCCAGCGTGGCGCAGGTCGCCGATGCAGTCCATACGCTGCACACCTATCTGCGCAAGACCGAGCTCGACCCCCAGCGCCTGCAGGAGCTGGACCAGCGCATGGCCTTGTGGATATCCCTGGCGCGGCGCTACAAGCGCACGCCAGCGGAGCTTCCCGCGCTGCTGGAAACCTGGAAGGACGAACTCCATCGTCTGAACGCCGCCGCCGATCTGGCCGGACTGCAGGCCAGGGAACACGCGGCCGGCGAGGCCTACATGGCCGAAGCCCGCAAGCTGTCCAGGAGTCGCAGCAAGGCCGCGCCCCTGCTGGCCCGGGCCATCACGCAGGCCATGCAAGGCCTGGGCATGCAGGGTGGGGTGTTTGAAGTGGCACTGGCCAAATCTTCACAGCCAGCGGCCAGCGGCCTGGAGGAGATAAGTTTTCTGGCGGCGGCGCACGCCGGAGCCACGCCGCGCCCGGTCGGCAAGGTGGCATCGGGCGGCGAGCTGTCGCGCCTGGCGCTGGCCATCGCGGTGACCACCAGCCAGCTTGGCACGGCGCAGACACTGATCTTCGACGAGGTCGACTCCGGCGTCGGCGGCGCCGTGGCCGAAACCGTGGGCCGGCTGATGAAGCAACTGGGGCGCGACCGGCAGGTCATGGCCGTGACACACCTGCCTCAGGTTGCGGCTTGCGCCGACCATCATCTTGTGGTTTCCAAGCACAGCGACGGCAAGCGAACGGCCAGCAGTGTGCTGGTGGCCGAGGGCGAGCAGCGCGTCGCAGAGATCGCGCGCATGCTGGGCGGCGAGCGGCTGTCCAGCACCACGCTGGCCCATGCCAAGGAAATGCTGGGCGACGGAAAGTCCAGGGTCGGGCCGTGAGCGAAGCCGCAGTCCTGGAGGTCGTTCTGATCACGGGGATGTCCGGATCGGGCAAGTCCGTCGCGCTGCACGCGCTGGAAGACGCCGGTTATTACTGCGTCGACAATCTGCCTCCCGAGTTGCTGCTGCCCTTTGTCGCGCTGGAGCGTGGCCATGGCGCGGCCAAGGTGGCCATTGCGATGGATGTGCGTAGCGCGGGCTCGCTGCCGCTGGTGCCGCAGCAACTGTCCGAGTTGCGCGAGCAGGGTGTGACGGTCAAGCCCCTGTTTCTCGATGCGACCACGTCGACGCTGGTGCATCGTTTCTCAGAGACGCGGCGCAAGCATCCGCTGTCCAGCGGCCGCCTCAACAGCGACCCCGGTGACCAGCGCCACGCCCTGGTCGGCGCCATCGAACTCGAGCGCGAACTGCTGGCCGACCTGCGCGAGCAAGCGCATGTGATAGACACCAGCATCCTGCGCGCGTCGCAGTTGCAAAGCTACGTGAAATTGCTGATCTCGGCGCCTGTCAGCCAGTTGACGTTGGTGTTTGCCTCGTTTGCATTCAAGCGAGGCATTCCGGTCGATGCCGACTACGTGTTCGATGTGCGCATGCTGCCCAATCCCCACTACGAGCCTGACTTGCGCCCGCAGACGGGCCGTGACCCGGAGGTTGCCCTGTTTCTGGAGCGCCACGAGGAGGTCCGGCAGATGCGCGACCACATCGAACAGTTTCTGAACCACTGGCTTGATTTTCTGGCGCGCGACCACCGCAGCTACGTGACCGTCGCCATCGGGTGCACCGGCGGACAGCATCGCTCGGTGTATTTGGTGGAATACCTGTCGCGCGCTTTCGGCACCAGGTGGGTGACGCTCAAGCGCCACCGCGAACTCGATCACCCCTGAGGCCTGTCGTCACGCGCTGTGGCGGACTGCTGTCTGCAGCAGCCTGCGTATGGGGGCAGGCAGTCCGAGTTGCGGCCATTGTTCGGGTGCGATCCATTCGCCGCGGTGTTCGATGTCGGCCTCGCCCTTGCCTTGCGCCGGCGCCGGCAAGGCCTGCGCGCAAAGGGGCGTGCCTGCAGGAACGCGCGCGCTCACGGGATGCAGATGCAGGTCCTTGTGCGTCAGCACATGGACGAAGGCCGGCGCATCCTGCAGGCGGGTGCGATGGCGTAAGGGAACGGCCGCTTGCAAGGCCTCGAAGCTGTCGAACAAGGGCAGACAGTACAAACCGGCCCAGACGCCGGGCACGGGCCGCCGCTGCAGCCACACGGCGCCATCGGCGGTGTGCAGGTGCAAGAGCCAAAGCGATTGCGCGCTGCGCTTGAGTTTGCGTGTCTTGACGGGATATTTCTCGGGCGCACCTTCGCGGCGGGCGCCGCAGGTATCGGCCACGGGACAGACCAGGCACTGCGGGTTTCGCGCCACACACACTGTGGCGCCCAGGTCCATCATGCCCTGGGTGTAAGCGGGCATGCTGGTTCGCAGCGCGCTGCGCGGCAGCAGGCCGGTGGCCAGGTCCCAGAGGGTGCGCTCATTGGCGGACTTCGAAAGATCAGCGTCGAAGGCCAGACTGCGTGCCAGTACGCGCCTGACATTGCCATCCAGAATGGCCACGCGCTCACCGAAGCAGAAGGCCGCGATGGCGCCCGCTGTGGAACGCCCGATGCCAGGCAGCGTCTGCAACAGTTCCGCGCTGCGCGGAAATTGCCCGCCGTGCTGATCCATGATTTCGCGGGCGCAGCGGTGCAGATTGCGCGCCCGGCTGTAGTAGCCCAGGCCGCTCCACAGCCCCAGCACTTCGTCGAGCGGCGCCTGCGCCAGAGCGCCCACGTCGGGGAAACGCTGCATGAAGCGGGCAAAGTACTCCCGCACCGCGCCGACCTGGGTCTGCTGCAGCATGATTTCCGAGAGCCATACGGCATAGGGGTCTTGCGTGCCTTGCCATGGCAGGTGATTGCGGCCATGACTTCGCTGCCATCGCACCACCCGCATGGCGAATTCAGGGTCCATCGGCTTCATGCGCTGGCCAGGACAGGCTTGCGGGTGGTGTCGCCGGTCTCGGGCGTGTTGATGAGGTAGGCGGTGAGTTCTTCGAGCCGCAGGTCGAGCTGGTTGAGCAGGGCGTCGCTGATCTCGATTTCGCTGATGCGGTCGTCCAGCGCGCTGGCGGCGTTCTGGATGCGCTCAATGGCCTCCATGCGCCGGCCGAAATTGCGGCGGCGCTCGCGCAACTGGGCGTCCAGCTGCGCGGCGGCGGACTTGTTCCAAAGCTCGATCTCGCCCAGCGCCGATTCGTAGACCACGCGCAGCCGGGTGGACAGAGCGCGGACCAGTCGTTCGGCGAATTCGGGCTGCACGAGTTTGAGCGTGTTGCTCACGCTCAGGTATTGCAGATGGCTGCGCTCCACCAGGGTCAGGTCGCGACCGTAGCGCTCCATGTCGGGCTCCTTGGGAGCCTGCAACGAGAAGCCGAACTCGCTGTTGAGCTGTCGGAAGGTCGCGCCCAGCATGGTCTGGATTTCGGCGCTGACGCCTTGCGCCCGGGCCAGTCCGGCGCGCAGGCGTTCGAAGGTCTCGGCATAGGCCCGGCGCACGCCCAGTTTGATGCCGCGCTGGCGCAGGGCTTCGGTCAACTGGCCCATCTCGGTCTTGAGACGGGCGTTGCCAAGCAAGTCGAAGACATCACCCAGCAGTTTGAGGTGGACCGAACGCATGGCGTGGATCTTGGCGCCGCTGGCGTCGAATTCGCTCTGCTCTTGCTGCACGCGCGAGCGCATGTGCTTGATCACGGACACGTTCTTGCCCCGCAGGCCCTTGAGTTCGAGCATCTGCTCGGCCAGGTCGCGGCGGCGGATGTTGATGGCACGCAGCGTCTCGGCGCGCAGATCGGCCGTGCCGCCTGCGACGGCGGCGCGCAGGATTTTCTGGCGTTGCCCCATCACACCCTGGCTCAGTGCCTGTTCCAGCTGCGGCAACTGGCTGGCCTGCAGCAGGGCGTCGTCCTTGGTGATCGTGGCCACCAGCCCCTTCTGGGCGGACACGGGAATGACTTGCTCGACCGGGAGCCCGAGGATGTCGGCCGAGAGCTGCCGCTGGCGTTCGATCTGGTCATGCACTTGCTGCGGGCTGCTCAGGGCATCCCACAGCATGTCGATCTTGTTCAGCACTACCAGTCGCGACGCGTTGCCTGCGCCTTCGGTGATCAGGTGCTCGCGCCAGATGGTGAGATCGGATTTGGTCACGCCGGCATCGGCGGCCAGGATGAAGACGACCGCGTGCGCCTGGGGAATGAGGCTGACGGTGAGTTCGGGTTCTGCGCCAATGGCGTTCAAGCCCGGCGTGTCGAGTATGACTAGCCCTTGCCGCAGCAGGGGGTGCGCGATGTTGACCAATGCATGGCGCCAGCGCGGCACCTCCACCATGCCTTCGGCATCCACCGGTGGGTTGTCTTCGGGCATGGACTCGTGCCAGAAGCCCAGCGCGCGCGCCTGCTCCTTCGGAACACGCCGGACTTCGGCAACTTTCTCGAGCGCCTGTGCGAGCTGGCCGGCGTTGTTGACGTCCAGGTCGACATGGGTCCACTGTTCGGGAACATGGCGCCACTCTGCCAGGGCCTGTGGCTGCAGGCGGGTTTCGATGGGCAGCAGGCGCAAGCAGGGCGGAACGTCCGGGTCGTAGCCGAGCT
>JAURZS010000056.1 GCA_030653255.1 Burkholderiaceae bacterium
CACCAGGATCAGGGTCAGGTCAAAGTCCATGCGTCGACTGGCTCAGGGAGGCGTCGTCAGCCGCAGCTGCGCCCTGGCGCACCCGGTGGGCTGCACTGCGGTGCTTCCACCAGCGCGGAACCATACCCAATACACCCACGACCACGCCCAGCGCGAACGCGGACAGGACCACCAGCACGAGAGGCGCGCTCCACTGCGTGCCGAAGAAAAAATGCACGGTGGCGTCTTGCTGGTTGTTCAGCGCAAAGGCAAACAGGGTAAAAAAAATGGCCGCCTTGAGCAGCCACGTGAGGTATTTCATTCTTCTCCTCAGTGACGAGGGAATTCTACAGAGTAGAACCCGTCTTGGGGACGAGGCGGATGAGGAAGTGACCGGCCGGCTGGCCCGTCACTTTCTTGCTTCAATCTCTGCGGTGCGCTTGTCGACGGCTTCTCGCAAGGCCTTGCCCGGCTTGAAGTGCGGGACGCGCTTCTCAGGAATCGCCACGCTCTCGCCGCTGCGCGGGTTGCGGCCCATGCGCGGCGGACGACGGTTGATCGAGAAACTGCCGAACCCCCGGATTTCAATGCGGTGCCCCCGCACCAGCGCGTCGCTCATGGCGTCAAGAATGGACTTGACGGCAAATTCGGCGTCGCGGTGCGTGAGCTGGCTGAAACGGGCGGCCAGTTCCTCGACAAGGTCGGAGCGGGTCATCGTGCCGGAACCGCAACCTTAGTTGTTGTTGTCCAGCTTGGCGCGCAGCAGTGCGCCCAGGCTGGTGGTGCCGGCGTTTTCGCGCGCCGAGGACTGGTTCAGCGACTGCATGGCTTCTTGCTGATCGACGGCATCCTTGGCCTTGATGGACAACTGGATGTTGCGCGTCTTGCGGTCGATGTTGACCACCACGGCCGTGACTTCGTCGCCTTCCTTCAGCACATTGCGTGCGTCTTCGACGCGGTCGCGGCTGATTTCGCTGGCGCGCAGATAGCCCAGGATGTCCTGGCCCAGATCGATCTCGGCGCCCTTGGCGTCCACGGTCTTGACCTTGCCCGTGACGATCTGGCCCTTGTCGTTGATCGACACGAAGGTGGTAAAGGGATCGGCGTCGAGCTGCTTGATGCCCAGGCTGATGCGCTCGCGGTCCACATCGACGGCCAGCACCAGGGCTTCGACTTCCTGGCCCTTCTTGTAGTTGCGCACGGCGGCTTCGCCGGGCTCGTTCCAGCTGAGGTCGGACAGGTGCACCAGGCCGTCGATGCCGGCGGCCAGGCCGACGAACACGCCGAAGTCGGTGATCGACTTGATCGGGCCCTTGACGCGGTCGCCGCGCTTGGTGTTCTGGGCGAATTCCTGCCAGGGGTTGGCCTTGCACTGTTTCATGCCCAGGCTGATGCGGCGCTTGTCTTCGTCGATCTCGAGGACCATGACTTCGACCTCGTCGCCAAGCGCCACGATCTTGCTCGGTGCGACGTTCTTGTTGGTCCAGTCCATTTCGGACACATGGACCAGGCCTTCGATGCCGGGTTCGAGTTCCACGAACGCGCCGTAGTCGGCGATGTTGGTGATCTTGCCGAACATGCGCGTGCCTTGCGGATAGCGGCGGTTCACGCCCATCCAGGGGTCATCGCCCATTTGCTTGAGACCCAGGGACACGCGGTTCTTTTCGGTGTCGAACTTGAGGATTTTGGCGGTGATTTCCTGGCCGGCCTGGACCACTTCGCTCGGATGGCGGACACGGCGCCAGGCCATGTCGGTGATGTGCAGCAGGCCGTCGATGCCGCCGAGGTCGACGAAGGCGCCGTACTCGGTGATGTTCTTGACGACGCCACGAACGACGGAGCCTTCCTTCAGGGTTTCCATCAGCTTGGCCCGCTCTTCGCCCATGCTGGCTTCAACCACTGCACGGCGCGACAGCACGACGTTGTTGCGCTTGCGGTCGAGCTTGATGACCTTGAATTCGAGGGTCTTGTTTTCGTAGGGCGACAGGTCCTTGATGGGACGGGTGTCGATCAGCGAGCCGGGCAGGAAAGCGCGGATGCCGTTGACCAGAACGGTCAGGCCGCCCTTGACCTTGCCGCTGGTCGTGCCGGTGACGAACTCGCCGGATTCGAGGGCCTTTTCCAGGCTCATCCAGGAGGCCAGGCGCTTGGCCTTGTCGCGCGACAGGATGGTGTCGCCGTAGCCGTTTTCGATGGCGTCAATGGCCACGGAGACGAAGTCGCCGACCTGGACTTCGATTTCGCCCTTGTCGTTCTTGAATTCCTCGATCGGCACATAGGCTTCGGACTTCAGTCCGGCGTTGACGACCACAAAGCTGTGCTCGATACGGATCACTTCGGCAGTGATGACTTCGCCTGTACGCATTTCGGAGCGTTGCAGGGATTCCTCGAAAAGGGCGGCAAAAGATTCAGACATGTATTTCTTCCTGGGCCGTCGACAGGTTCACAGCAGCACCGTGCGGCTGTTTCTAAGACTGGGGACGGCGTACTTGGCGGATGGACCGCGGGTTAAGTTGAAAAACCTCGCAACCTGTGCGCATGCAGCGCGGTGGGGGGCGACGAGGACCTCTTTCAACCGGACGGGCCAGCCCCGAACGGTTGTTTGCCCTGCCACCATTGCAACACCCGATCGATCGATTGCGCGATGTTCAGATCGGAGTTGTCCAGCAGCAAGGCGTCTTCGGCGGGCTTCAAGGGGGCGACGCTGCGGGACGAGTCCCTGGCGTCGCGCATTTCCAAGTCAGCGCGAAGACTGTCGAGTATAGCCGGAAAACCCTTTGAAATCAACTGCTTATACCGGCGCTCGGCGCGTCTGGCGGCGCTTGCCGTCAGGTACACCTTCAGCGGCGCCCCGGGGAAGATTACCGTGCCCATGTCGCGGCCATCGGCCACCAGGCCCGGCAGGCGCCGGAAACCGAGCTGCAGCGCGGTGAGGGCGCTGCGCACCCGAGGCAGAACCGAGACCCGCGATGCGTCCATACCGGCGGCCTCGGTCCGGATCGCCTCCGATACATCGACTGCGGCGAGAAACACCTTGTCGCCGGCAAAGCGCAGCGGCAGCACACGGGCACGTGCCGCGATGGCTTCCTCATGGGCCGTGTCTAGTTCGAGGCCTGCGCGCCGTGCGTCAAGCGCCGTCAGCCGGTACAACGCGCCGGAATCCAGGTAGTGGTAGCCCAGCCGGTGCGCCAACTCCGAAGCCAGCGTGCCCTTGCCGGACGCGGTCGGACCGTCGATGCAGATGACGGGGATGGCGTCGGACGGCGCCTGTGCCACGGAGAACAGCGCCTCGAAGTAATCGGGAAAAGTCTTGGCCACGCACTTGGGGTCTTCGATGCGCACCGGCAGACCGGCCGGGTTGAAGGCTGCCAGCGCGAAGCACATCGCCATGCGGTGGTCGTCGTAGGTATGGATGCGTGCGGCCGCCCAGCGCACTGGCGGGTGCACGCGCAGGAAATCCGCGCCTTCGTCGACCTGCGCCCCCAGCCGGCGCAGCTCGGCGGCCATGGCCGCAATGCGGTCGGTCTCCTTGACGCGCCAGCTGGCGATGTTGCGCAGCGTGCTGGGACCGTCTGCATACAGGGCCATGACGGCCAGCGTCATGGCGGCATCGGGAATGTGGTTGCAGTCGAGGTCGATGGCCCGCAGCCGCGCCGGCACGCCAGCTGCGACGGCCGGTCCCGAGACTTCGATCCAGTTGGCGCCGCTGCGCACCTGCGCGCCCATCTGGCGCGCCGCATCGATGAAGCGGATGTCCCCCTGGATGGAATCCGCGCCCACGCCCTCGATACGCACGCCGGGCTGTCCCGGCGTCGGTGCGGCCAGGGCGCCCAGGGCGATGAAATAACTGGCCGATGAAGCGTCGGCCTCGACGTGAATGGCGCCCGGCGACCGGTAGCGGCTGCCGGCGGGAATCGTGAAGCGCTGCCAGCCGTCGCGGCGCACCTCGATGCCGAAGCGTGCCAGCAGGTTCAGGGTGATCTCGATATAGGGCTTGGAGATCAGCTCCCCGGTCACCTCGATCACCAGATCGCGCGCGGCCACCAGGGGCAGGGCCATCAGCAGCGCCGTGAGGAACTGGCTGGACACATCGCCGCGCACCTGGATGGGCGCACCCAGCGCCAGCCGTGGCCGCCCGATGCGCAGGGGCGGAAAGCCCGGTTGCCCGAGGTAGTCGATGGCGCAGCCGAGCTGGCGCAGCGCATCGACCAGATCGCCGATCGGGCGCTCGTGCATGCGCGGCACGCCGCTGAGCTCGAAGTCGCCGCCCAGCACGGCCAGCGCCGCTGTCAGCGGCCGCATGGCCGTGCCCGCGTTGCCCATGAACAGCCGCCGCGCCGGTCCGGCCGGAAGCTCCCCGCCTAGCCCAACGATGACGGTAGTCGTCCCTTGTGTCGTCACGCCGCAGCCGAGGGCGCGCAGCGCATCGAGCATGACGCGCGTGTCGTCGGAGTCCAGCAGATCGTGCAGCGTGGTCGTGCCGCCGCTCAGCGCCGACAGCAGCAACACGCGGTTCGAGATGCTCTTGGAGCCTGGCAGCGTCACGCTGCCGCCCGCACTGGCCAGGGGAGGGAGGTCGAGATACTCTGTGGTGAACATCTAGCGCGGCGGCTTCACGGAAGACATGCGCCAGTGGGCGCGTGTCTCGCTGGCCTGCGCGATCAGCGCTTCGAGGGCCTGCGCATTGCCGGCGTCCACCAGCGCGTCCATGGCCTGCAGGCTTTGCTGGAACAGCCTGGATTGCGCGAGCAGCTCTTCGCGGTTGGACACCAGGATGTCGCGCCACATCTGGGGGTCGGCGGCGGCGATGCGGGTGAAGTCGCGAAAGCCCGGGCCGGCCAAGGCCAGATAGTCGCGGCCGCGCTGCTGGCCGGCAATGGCATTGATGAGGGCGAAGGCGATCATGTG
>JAURZS010000063.1 GCA_030653255.1 Burkholderiaceae bacterium
GACCAGCAGCTGTGCCGCTGGCTGCTGCTGAGCCTGGACCGCCTGCCCGGCAGCGAGCTGGTCATGACGCAGGAGCTGATCGCCAACATGCTGGGCGTGCGGCGCGAAGGCGTGACCGAGGCCGCGCTCAATTTGCAAAAGGTCGGACTGATCCGCTACGCACGCGGACACATCACCGTGCTGGACCGCCCGGGCCTGGAGCAGCGCAGCTGCGAGTGCTACGCCGTCGTCAAGAAAGAATACGACCGGCTGCTGCCGCTCTAAATCAGACTGCATCCTGGGGATATTCGGGGTTTTCAGTCAGCCAGTGGTCAGTACCGCAGTGATAAAAATTGCCCATGACTGACAGACACCGCACCCCCTCCTACCCCCTGCGCCTGCCGCAAGAGGTGCGCTCGCGACTGAGCGACGAAGCCGCCCGCAATGGCCGCACCCTGAACGCCGAAATCCTGGCGCGTGTGCAGCAGAGCCTTCAGGCAGTGGGTATCAGTGCATCCTCCGAACGCGCTTCGGCCTATGCCGAGGCTGGCGCTGCCAACCTTTCGCAACAGCACTGAGTGCGCAGGCCCGGCCGAAAAAAAGGCCCCTCATCCGAGGGGCCTTTTACTTGAACCATGCGTTGTGGGACCGCGTGGGCCTCCACAGATCAACGAACGACGGCGATCTGTTCGCGCTTGCCGCCCTTGTAGGTGTACAGCGTCAACGCGCCGTTCTTGAGGTCGCCCTTCTCGTCGAAGGAGATGGTGCCCGTCACGCCCTTGTAGCCTTCGGTCTTGGCCAGCTCCGGCAGGTACTTGGCAGGATCGGCGGAATTGGCCTTGACCATGGCGGCCACCATCACATTGACGGCGTCATAGACGTAAGGCGCATAGACCTGCACATCGGCGTTGTACTTGGCCTTGAACTTGGCGCGGAAATCGTCCATGCCGGCCTTCTGTTCGCCGTCGACGCCACCCGCTTCCGCGCAGACAACCTGGCCGTCGGCCATGGCGTCGCCCGCAAGCTTGGCCAGCTCGGTCGTGCAGATGCCGTCACCACCGGAGAACTTGACCTTCATGCCAAGTTGCTTGATCTGCCTGAGCATGGGGCCGGCCACGGCGTCCATGCCGCCGAAGAACACAACGTCGGGCTTCTTGGCCTTGATGGAGGTCAGGATGGACATGAAATCCGACGCCTTGTCGTTGGTGAATTCGTGCGCGATGACCTTGCCGCCGGACGCAGCCACGGCTTTCTCGAATTCTTCAGCAACGCCCTGGCCGTAGGCCGTGCGGTCGTCGATCACGGCAATGGCTTTGCCCTTGAGCGTGGTATGCGCATAGCGGCCCAGCACGCCGCCGAGTTGCACGTCGTCAGCCACGACACGGAAAGCCGTCTTGAAGCCCTGGCGGGTGTACTTCGGATTGGTGGCGGACGGCGAGATCTGCGGAATGCCGGCGTCGCTGTAGATCTTGGATGCGGGTATCGTGGTGCCCGAGTTCAGGTGACCCACCACACCGGCGACCTTGGAGTCGACCAGCTTCTGGGCCACGGCCGTGCCTTGCTTGGGGTCGGCGGCATCGTCTTCAGCCACCAGTTCGAAGGTGACCTTCTGGCCGCCAATCGTCACACCCTTGGCGTTGAGTTCTTCGATGGCCATGCGCGCGCCATTTTCATTGTCTTTGCCCAGATGGGCGATGGCGCCGCTGGTCGGGCCGACGTGGCCGATCTTGATGACGTTTCCGGCAGGGGCTGCTGCGGCAGGCTTCGCAGCGGGCGCTTCGGCTTTGGGTTCGTCTTTTTTGCCGCAGGCCACCAGGGCCAGGACCACAGCGACAGTCATGCCGCTGGCTACGAAAGCTTTCCGCATAGAAACCTCCAGATGAATAGATAAGTGATTTGAGATCAGGGCTCAGAACTCAGCGGCCGCAGGCCCCCTGCGCGCTTGAATTCCAAGCTCGCAGTGTAATCATTTTCAGGTTTCGGAGCGCCCCAGCAAAGCCAGTTCGGCGGCCACGGCCTCGGACACGGACTGCCGCACCACCAGCTCGATTTCTTCCTTGAGCAATGGCCCGAGCAAGCGGGTCTGCTCCAGAACCACGGTGGCAATCGCCTCGCGCAGGCGTCGCTCAAGCGACACATCCACCCTTTGCATCACCCGGTGAATGATCTGCTCCTGCAAGGGGCCCGGCAGCACCGCATGCACCAGCGGCGGGGACGCTGGCTGCCCCTGCGCGGTGGGCACGGAAGCTGCCGGCGGTGCGGGCACGACCTCCGTGAGGGTAGGAACGAAGCGGGGCGGCGGCTTGACCATGGACACCTCAGGCGGCCTCTGACCGGATTTCGTGGCGGACGATGGCATAGCCGCGGTCGGCATAGTGCTTCCAGCGGCGCCGGGCGCTCAGGCGGTCTTCTTCATCCTGGCCCACGACCTCGATCAACCGCTCGAAGCGTTCGAAACCGCTGGGCACTTCCTCGCCCATATTGACCAGCACCTGCTGGTGCGCCGGCGACTCCAGGGAGGCGGCCAACACCACCGCTGATGCTGCCAGCATGGCCGGTTCGGCGCCGGCCCGGCAATGCGGCACGAACTCCAGCGCGTCGAAGGTCCACAGCGCCACGTCGAGCTCGCGCAGCAACTCCGGCTGCGCAGTGACGATCACCCTGGCGCCTTTGTCCACGGCCTTGCGCAGCAGGCGGCAGGCATAGTCCACCTTGCCCGAAACATTGAAATGAAAAGCGACTTCAGTCATGGATGGAGGCTGGACAGCCGTCGCGCCTCAACGACGGGCCGCCCGGGTCGCGGCCTTGGGAGGCACCTTGGCAACAGCCTGCGGGGCAGCCTTCGCGGCGACCTTGGCAGCGGACTTTGGCGCCGCCTTGCCGCCCGTCGGCTTCGCCTTCGGCGCCGCAGACGCCTGTGTCTGCAAGGCCATCAGGTAAGACAGCAAAAGCCCCACCGGCCGGCCGGTCGACCCCTTGGCGGCGCCGCCCTTCCAGGCTGTGCCGGCGATGTCCAGGTGGGCCCAGGCGTACTGCGAGGCAAAGCGCTGCAGGAACTTGGCGGCCGTGATCGACCCGCCGGCCCGACCCGCCACATTGGCGACATCGGCGAACTGGGTCTTGAGACCCTCTGCGTATTCTTCGTCCAGCGGCATGCGCCAGCACGGGTCGAGCGCAGAGTCGCCTGCAGTCATCAGCGCGCCCGCCAGGGCGTCGTCGGAGGCGAACATGCCGCTACGCACGGCGCCCAGCGCAATCACGCAGGCCCCGGTCAGGGTGGCGATATCGATCACCGCCCGGGGCTTGAAGCGCTCGGCGTAGGTCAGCGCATCGCACAGAATCAGACGGCCCTCGGCGTCGGTGTTCAGCACCTCGATGGTCTGGCCGTTCATGCTGGTGACGACATCGCCCGGCTTGAGCGAGCGCCCGTCAGGCATGTTCTCGCAGGTCGGGATCAGGCCCACGACATCGATTGCCGGCCGCAGGTCTGCCAGAGCGCGGAACACGCCCAGCACACTGGCCGCGCCGCACATGTCGAATTTCATTTCGTCCATCTCGGGCGCGGGCTTGAGCGATACGCCGCCGGTGTCGAAAGTGATGCCCTTGCCGATCAGCACGGTGGGCGCGGCAGCCTGCGCGCTCCCCTTGGGCGCGCCCTTGTACTTGAGGACAATGAAGCGCAGCGGCTGCTCGGAGCCCTGCGCCACGGCCATGAAAGAACCCATGCCCAGCTTGGCGACCTCTTTCGGACCCAGCACATCGCAACTCAGGCGCGGCAACTTGCCCAAAGTCCGCGCCGCATCGGCCAGCAAGGCGGGCGTGGCGAAGTTCGCCGGGCGGTTGCCCCACTCCTTGGCCAGCTCCACCCCCGTCACGGCGGCCACTCCATGGTCGAAGGCCTCGCGCATGCCGGCGATCGACGGCAGACCCAGGGCCACGCGCTGCAGCTTGCGGCCTTCGGCCTTGGTCTTGGTTGTGGTGTAGACGTAGCTGGCATCGGCCGCAGCCAGCACGGCGGCGCGCACGGCGTCGGGGCTGATCGCGCCGGCCACGCACAGGGTCAGGCGGCGCGCAGTGCTGCCCTTGAGCGCCGCCACCGCGCCACTGACGGCCTGGCGCACCTGACGCGGCGTGCCCTCGCCGATACTGCTCAAGACCACGCGGGCCGCATGAACGCCGCTGGCGCGCCAGATCTGCAGCAGCTTGCCGGGCTTGGGCTCGAGATCGCCGGTCTTGCGGGCCCCTTCAATCAGCTGGGACAAGGCGTCCCTGCCGGTCTTGACGGCGGCAGGCACCAGCACCACCAGCGCGTCGCAAGGATCGGTGGCCGCGCTGCCGAGGTCCAGGGATTTCAGTTCAAAGTCCATAATTGCCTTTTTCCTTCAAACCGATGTTATTCCATTCCTCCCTGCGCAAGGAGCTGGCTCGCAGTTTCGGAGCGACGCTGGTGGTCCTCGTGACCATCGTCATGACCATGATGCTCATCCGCACACTGGGCCAGGCCTCGCGCGGGGCGGTCAACCCTTCCGAGGTCATGCTCGTGATGAGCTTCATCGTGCTGGGCTACCTGCCCACCATCCTGACCCTGAGCCTGTTCATTGCGATGGTGGGCACGCTGTCGCGCATGTACCAGGACAGCGAAATGGTGATCTGGTTCGCAAGCGGCCGCGGGCTTTCGGGCTTCATTTCACCGCTGTTGCGCTTTGCCTGGCCGGTGCTGCTGGTGGTGGCGCTGCTGGCGCTGGTGGTGTGGCCCTGGTCCAACCAGCAGACCCAGGACCTGCGCCAGCGCTATGAGCAGCGCGGCGACCTCGAACGCGTGAGCCCCGGCCAGTTCCAGGAATCGGCCAGCGGCGGCCGCGTGTTCTTCATGGACAAGGACACCCCCGACAACAAGTCCGGCCGCAACATCTTCATCTCCACCAACGAACGCGGCCGCGAGGCCGTGACCTCGGCACGCAGCGGCCGCATCGAGACCCTGGGCGACACACAGTTCCTGCTGCTCAGCAACGGCCAGCGCCTGGAGAGCAGCGTGAACCAGCCCGAGATCAAGGTCAGCGAGTTCGAGGAATACGGCACCAACATCGGCGGCAGGGCCTTCGGCGAGAAAGAGGCCGCGCCCACGCGCTCACGCCCCACGCTGGACCTGCTGCGCGACCCCACCCCGGCCCACCTGGGCGAGCTTTCCTGGCGCCTGGGCCTGGCCCTGGCCGGCCTGAACCTCGCGCTTATTGCCGTGACCGTGTCAAGCGTCAATCCGCGCGCCGGGCGCAGCGGCAACCTGGTCTTTGCACTGTTTTCGTTCGTTGTCTATTACAACCTGTTGAACCTGGGCCAAGGCTGGATCGAGTCCGGCCGCATCGGCTTTGCCACCCTCATGGTGGCGTTGCACGGAGGCGTGCTGGCCCTGGGCCTGCTGTGGCTGGGGCGCCTGCACAACGACTGGTCCTGGCAGGGCTTGCTGCGCCGCCGCCCTGCCGCAGCGAACGGAAGCACCCGATGAAAACCTTGCGCCGCCTCATCTACCGCGAAGTTCTGGCGGCGGTGACCTTTGTCGCGCTGGGTTTTCTGTCGCTGTTCTTCTTCTTCGACTTCGTCGACGAATTGCAGTTCGTGGGCAAGTCCGGGCCGCAGGGCTATCAACTGACCCATGCCCTGCTGATCAGCGCCCTGCGCGTGCCCAGCCATCTCTACGAGCTGCTGCCCATCGTCGTGCTGATCGGCACCATCTTCGTGATGGCGCGGCTGGCGCAAAGCTCGGAATACACCATCCTGCGCACCAGCGGCCTGGGGCCCTGGCGCGCCTTGCGCACCCTGCTTTTGCTGGGCCTGGGCTTCGTGCTGCTGACCTTCGCCACCGGAGACTATCTTGCCCCCGCCGCCGACCGTGCCGGCCAGTTGCTCAAGGCCCGCTACCAGGGCGCCATCACCGTGGGGCAAACGGGCGCCTGGCTCAAGGAACGCCAGGGCAACAGAACCTACAACGCCAATGTGCGCGAGCTCTCGCCCGATGGCAATATGCACGGACTGCGCATCTTCGAGTTCGACGAGCGCGGCTACCTGGTGTCCACCACGGTGGCGGCCAAGGCGCGCTTTGGCGCAGACGCGTCCTGGCTGCTCGAAGACGCA
>JAURZS010000075.1 GCA_030653255.1 Burkholderiaceae bacterium
CAATCCTGCACGCCATCATCATGACCGGCGCGATTCCCGTGTTCATGAAGCCCACGCGCAATCATTTCGGCATCATCGGCCCGATTCCGCAAAGCGAGTTCGAGCCCGCCGCGATCAAGGCCAAGATCCGCGCCAACCCGCTGCTGAAGGATGTCGACGCCGAGACGGTCAAGCCGCGCGTGATGACGCTCACGCAGTCCACCTACGACGGTGTGATCTACAACACCGAGACCATCAAGACCATGCTTGACGGCTATGTGGATACGCTGCATTTCGACGAGGCGTGGCTGCCGCACGCGGCTTTCCATCCCTTTTATGGCCCCTACCATGCGATGGGCAAGCGCCGCACCCGGCCCAAGGAGGCGCTGGTGTTCGCCACGCAGTCCACGCACAAGCTGCTGGCCGGTATCAGCCAGGCCAGCCATGTGCTGGTGCAGGACTCGCAAGACCGCAAGCTGGACCGGCATCTGTTCAACGAGGCGTTCCTGATGCACACCAGCACCAGTCCGCAGTACGCGATCATCGCGAGCTGCGACGTGGCAGCCGCCATGATGGAGCCGCCCGGCGGCACCGCGCTGGTCGAAGAAAGCATCATGGAGGCGCTGGACTTCCGGCGCGCCATGCGCAAGGTCGACCAGGAATACGGCAAGGATTGGTGGTTCAAGGTCTGGGGACCGGACAAGCTGGTGGAAGAGGGCATTGGCCGCGCCGACGACTGGATCATCAAGGGCGAGGCGCGCACCGCCAAGTGGCACGGTTTCGGCAATCTGGCCGAAGGCTTCAACATGCTGGACCCGATCAAGTCCACCATCGTGACGCCGGGGCTGGACCTTCACGGCAAGTTCGCCAAGACCGGCATACCGGCGAGCATCGTCACCAAGTTCCTGGCCGAGCACGGCATCATCGTCGAGAAGACCGGCCTGTACAGCTTTTTCATCATGTTCACCATCGGCATCACCAAGGGCCGCTGGAACACCATGCTGACCGCGTTGCAGCAGTTCAAGGACGACTACGCCAAGAACCAGCCGATGTGGCGCATCCTGCCTGAGTTCTGCAAGCAGCATCCGCGTTATGAAGGCATGGGGCTGGCCGACCTGTGCCAGTTCGTGCACGAACTCTATGCCAAGTACGACATCGCCCGCCTCACGACGGAGATGTACCTGAGCGACCTCACGCCGGCCATGAAGCCGAGCGACGCCTACGCCTACATCGCGCACCGCAAGACCGAGCGCGTGGAGATCGACCACCTGGAAGGGCGCATCACCACCAGTCTGGTGACGCCTTACCCGCCGGGCATTCCGCTGCTGATCCCCGGCGAGGTCTTCAACAAGAAGATCGTGGATTACCTGAAGTTTTCACGCGAGTTCAACGCGCAGTGCCCCGGCTTCGAGACCGACATCCACGGCCTGGTGGAAGAGTCCGATGCCAAGGGCACGGTGCGCTACTACGCCGACTGCGTGCGTTAGCTGGACTGCGGCTCTGCGATGCCGCCCACGACGTGGCTGAAGCCGCCGTCGACATAGGTGATCTCGGCGCTGACGCCGGCGGCCAGGTCGCTCAGCAGGAAAGCCGCGACATTGCCCACGTCCTCGATGGTGACGTTGCGCCGGATCGGAGAGGCCTCGGCCACCACGCTCAGGATCTTGCCGAAGCCCTTGATGCCGCTGGCCGCCAGGGTCTTGATCGGGCCGGCGCTGATGCCGTTGACGCGCATGCCGCGGGGGCCCAAGGATTCTGCGAGGTAGCGCACCGAGGCCTCAAGGCTGGCCTTGGCCAGGCCCATGGTGTTGTAGTTGGGCACGGTGCGGATGGCGCCCAGATAGGTCAGCGTCAGCAGCGCGGACTTGTCATTGAGGTAGGGCAGGGCGGCTTTGGCCATCGCCGGGAAGCTGTAGGCGCTGATATCGTGGGCGATGCGGAAGGCCTCGCGGCTCAGGCCGTCGAGGAAGTCGCCGGCGATCGATTCGCGCGGGGCGTAGCCGATGCTGTGCACAAAGCCGTCGAAGCGCGGCCAGTGGGCCGACAAGTCCTTGAAGAGCTTGTCGATCTGGGCGTCGTCGCCGACATCGCAGTCGAAGATCAGGCTGGAGCCGAAGTCCGCCGCGAATTCGGTGATGCGGTCCTTGAAGCGTTCTCCGACGTAGCTGAAGGCGAGTTCGGCCCCCTGTGCGTGGCAGGCGCGGGCGATGCCGTAGGCGATGGACCGGTTCGACAGAACGCCGGTAATCAGTAATTTTTTGCCGGTAAGGAATCCCATACGTCTCCTGGGTTGAAAACTTGTGCAGAATTGTCGCATGCGGGTCGTTGCTTTCTTCTTGCTCCTGGTCTGCGGCCTGCCCGCCTGGTGCGCCCACGCCTATGGCCAGTTCGGCGACATCAAATACCCGGCCGGCTTCAGCCATTTCGGCTATGTGAATCCGCAGGCGCCCAAGGGCGGGGAGATCACGCTGGTGTCGCCTACGCGGCTGTCCAATTTCGACAAGTACAACCCTTTCACGCTCAAGGGCAGTGCGCCGCCCAACCTCAACGGCTTCATCTTTGAGACGTTGCTCACGGGTACGCTGGACGAGCCGACCACCGCCTACGGGCTGCTGGCCGAGGATGTGAGCGTGGCGTCGGATCAACTTTCTGCCGTGTTTCGCCTGAATCCGCTGGCGCGCTTTCACAACGGTGACCCGGTGCTGGCCGCCGACGTCAAGCATTCCTTCGACCGCATCACAAGCAAAGAAGCGGCGCCGCAGTACCGCACTATTTTTGGCGAGGTCCGGGGTGTGACTGTGCTTGACGAGCGCAGCGTTCGCTTCGACTTCAAGCGGGTCAACGCGGAGTTGCCACTGATCGCCGGCAGCCTGCCGGTGTTCAGCCGCAAATGGGGCGTGGTCGACGGCGTGCCCAAGCCGCTCGACAAGATCGTCACCGATGTGCCGCTGGGGTCCGGGCCCTACCGCATCGGGCCGGTCAATTTCGGCAAGGACATCACTTATCTGCGTGACCCCGCCTACTGGGCGCGCGACCTCAATGTGCGGCGCGGCATGTTCAATTTCGACCGCATCACCTACCGCATCTACAAGGACAACACGGCGCAGCTCGAAGCCTTCAAGGCCGGCGAGTTCGATTTCATCCAGGCTTTCATTGCCCGTGAATGGGCGCGAGCCTACGCGGGCAAACAGTTCGACTCGGGGCAGCTGATCAAGAAGGAGCTGCGCCACGGCAATGCGGGCGATTTCCAGGGTTTCCAGTTCAATACCCGGCGCGAGCGTTTCAAGGATGTGCGCGTGCGTCAGGCCATCGCGCTGGCGATGGATTTCGAGTGGATGAACCGGCAGTTGTTCTACAACGCCTATACGCGGGTGCGCGGCTATTTCGTGGCCAGCGACTTCGAGGCCCGGGGCCTGCCCGGCCCGGAGGAGCTGGCACTGCTCGAACCCTTGCGCAGCCAGCTGCCGCCCGAGGTGTTCACTCAGGAGGCGCCCCAGCCGCCAGTGACCAGCCTCGATCCAGCCTCCGGCCTGACGCTGCGCGACAACCTGCGCCGGGCCAAGGCCTTGCTCGCGGCGGCCGGCTGGACTTACCGCGACGGCGCGCTGCGCAACGCCCGGGGCGAGCCGCTGTCCATCGAGTTCCTGGACAGCGGGGGTTCCATGGGCCGTATCATCACGCCCTATGCCAAGAACCTGCAGAAGCTGGGCATCGAGGTCCGCTACAAGGTCATCGATTTCGCCATCCTGCAAAAGCGCATGGATGTCTTCGACTTCGACGTGATCAGCAGCCGCACGGTCGGCAACGAGGCGCCGGGCGCCGAGTTGCTGGAGCGTTTCGGCTCGAAGGCCGCAGACATCGAAGGCTCCAGCAACGTCATGGGCATCAAGAGCCCGGCGGTCGACGCCTTGCTGGACCGGGTCATCTCTTCGCGTACACGTCCGCAACTGGTGTCGAGCCTGCGCGCGCTCGACCGGGTGCTGCGCCATGGGCACTATGTGGTGCCGCACTGGTACAGCGGCGTGCACCGCGTGGCCTATCGCGCTGGCCGCTTCGAGCAGCCCGCCGTCGCGCCGCGCTTTTACCAGCCCGAAAGCTGGGCCACCGCCACCTGGTGGGCGGC
Organism: Burkholderiaceae bacterium; assembly: GCA_030653255.1. GTDB lineage: Bacteria > Pseudomonadota > Gammaproteobacteria > Burkholderiales > Burkholderiaceae_C > JAURZS01. The sequence goes on from JAURZS010000075.1 coordinate 4,103, forward strand.
CCGGCGCCGCCCCTGACATGCTGAGCTACATCCTCAAACGCCTGCTGCTGATGGTGCCCACGCTGTTTGGCATCCTGCTCGTCACCTTTGTCGTGATCCAGTTCGTGCCGGGCGGCCCGGTCGAACAGATGGTGGCCCAACTGCAGGGCCGCGACAGTGGCGGCGAGGGCGCTGCGGCCGCCGGCGCGGGCTACCGCGGCCGTCAGGGCGTGGATGCGGCGCGCATCGCCGAGATCAGACAACTCTATGGCTTTGACAAACCCGCACACGAGCGCTTCGTGCAGATGCTGGGTCAGTTTGCCCGCTTCGATCTGGGCAAGAGCTTTTTCTATCCCAAGGATGTGTGGCAACTGGTCAAGGAAAAATTGCCGGTGTCGATCAGCCTGGGGCTGTGGACTTTTTTCCTGAGCTACCTGATATCGGTGCCGCTGGGCATTGCCAAGGCGGTGCGCGCCGGCAGCCGCTTCGACACCCTGACCAGTCTGCTGGTGCTGGTGGGCTATGCCATTCCGGGTTTTGTGCTGGGGGTGGCTCTGCTGGTCATCTTCGGCGGGCAACTGCAGTGGTTCCCCTTGCGCGGCCTGACCTCCAGTAACTGGGACAGCCTGAGCTGGGGCGCGCGCATCGTGGACTACCTGTGGCATATCGCGCTGCCGGTGACGGCCAGCGTGCTGGGTGCCTTTGCGGTGACCACCATGCTGACCAAGAACGCCTTCCTGGAGGAAATCCGCAAGCAGTATGTGCTGACGGCGCGGGCCAAGGGCCTGTCGGAGCGGCGCGTGTTGTGGCGGCATGTGTTTCGCAATGCGCTGATTCCCATCATCACCGGTTTTCCCGCGGCTTTCATCGGTGCTTTCTTCGCCGGATCCTTGCTGATCGAGACGCTGTTCTCGCTCGACGGGCTGGGCCTGTTGTCGTACGAGTCGGTGATCCGGCGCGACTACCCCGTCGTGTTGGGCACGCTGTACCTCTTTACCCTGATCGGGCTGGTAACCAAGCTGATCTCCGATCTTTGCTATGTCTGGGTGGACCCGCGTGTCAAATTCGATTGAGTCCGCGCCGCCGTCTGCCGCCGCGCAGGCGGCGCCCGCCAGCCCCAGCCCGTCGCGCCGGGCCTGGCTGCGCTTCAAGCGCAACCGCACCGGCTTCTGGAGTCTGGTGGCTTTTGTCGCGCTGGTGGTGCTCAGCCTGGGCGCGGAACTGGTCTCCAACGACAAGCCGTTGATTGCGCGCTACGAGGGGCGCTGGTACCTGCCTATCCTGAGCACTGTGCCCGAGACCACATTCGGCGGCGATTTCCAGACGCCCACCGACTACCTCGACCCCTTCATCCAGCAGCAGTTCGCCCGGCCCGGCAATTTTGCGGTCTACCCGCCCAACCGCTACCACCACAACACCATCAATTACTTTGCCAGCGAGCCCAACCCCTCCGGCCCGTCGGCGGAGAACTGGCTGGGCACCGACGACCGGGGGCGCGACGTGGCGGCGCGGCTGCTGTACGGTTTTCGCATCTCGGTGCTGTTCGCGCTGGCGCTGACCGCCATCGGCGTGGTGCTGGGCATCGTCACCGGGGCGATCCAGGGCTTCTTCGGCGGCAAGACCGATCTGGCCTTCCAGCGCTTCATCGAGATCTGGGGCGCCATGCCGGAGCTGTACCTGCTGATCATTTTTGCCGCCGTGTTCGACCCCAGCATCGGGCTGCTGCTGGTGCTGCTGAGCCTGTTCGGCTGGATGGGCCTGAGCGACTATGTGCGCGCCGAGTTCCTGCGCAACCGCCAGCTCGACTACGTGCGCGCCGCCCGCGCACTGGGCATGAGCAATCTGCAGATCATCCGCCGCCACGTGCTGCCCAACAGCATGACGCCCGTCGTCACCTTTCTGCCTTTCCGCATGAGCGCGGCCATCCTGGCGCTGACCTCGCTCGATTTTCTGGGGCTGGGCGTGCCGCCCGGCACCCCCTCGCTCGGTGAGTTGCTGGCGCAGGGCAAGGACAATATCGACGCCTGGTGGATCTCCTTGTCCACCTTTGGCGTCCTGGTGGTCACCTTGTTGCTGCTGACCTTCATGGGCGACGCCCTGCGCGACGCGCTCGATCCGCGGAAGGCGCAGACATGAGCGCCCTGATCACGCCATCGGGCTCCACCGCCATGCCAAGGGTCGCCCCTGCCACGCCCCTGCTGGAGGTCAACGGCCTGAGCGTGAGCTTCCAGGGCAAGGCGGTGGTGCACGGCGTGGACTTGTGCATTGCCGCCGGCGAGAAGCTCGCTCTGGTCGGCGAATCCGGCTCCGGCAAGACGGTGACGGCGCTCAGTCTGCTGCGCCTGGCGCACGATGCCAGCCTGACCGGGCAGGCGCTGTTCGCGCAGGGCGAACGGCGCGTGGACCTGCTGTCCATGCCTGAGGCCGGACTGCGCGAGATCCGCGGCCAGGACATCGCGATGATTTTCCAGGAGCCCATGACCGCGCTCAACCCGCTGTTCACCGTGGGCGACCAGATTGCCGAAGTGCTGGAGCTCAAGCAGGGCCTGCCGCGCCGCGAATGCGCCCAGGCGGCTGTGGCGCTGCTGGCCGACACCGGCATTGCCGATGCGCCGCGCCGGGCTCAGTCCTACCCCCACCAGTTGTCGGGCGGTCAGCGCCAGCGCGCCATGATCGCCATGGCGCTGGCCTGCAAGCCCCGTCTTTTGCTGGCCGATGAGCCCACGACAGCGCTGGATGTGACGCTGCGCGGCCAGATCCTCGACCTGCTCGACAGCCTGCAGCGCAGCATCGGCATGTCGGTGCTGATGATCACCCACGACCTGAATCTGGTGCGGCGCTTCGCCGACCGGGTCGCCGTGATGGAGCGCGGCCGCATCGTCGAGCAGGGGCCGGTGGCTGAGGTCTTCGCGCATCCCCAGCACCCCTACACGCGCCGGTTGATTGACAGCAAGCCCGCGCGCGACCCCAACGCCGGCGCACCTGGCGCCGGCGCTGCGGTGATGCGCGCCGAAGGCCTGCGGGTGAGCTACCCCATACCGTTGCCCGGCATCCGGGGTTGGTTCCGCAAGGGCAGTTTCGTGGCGGTCCAGGGGGCGGATTTCACCATTGCCCCCGGGTGCACGCTGGGCGTGATCGGCGAGTCGGGCTCGGGCAAATCCACCCTGGCTCTGGCCGCGCTCGGTCTGCTGCCATTTGAGGGCCAGCTGTCGGTGATGGAGCGGGGGTGGGGGGGCGACGCGGCGGGCAACAAGGCGATCCGCCGGCTGGTGCAGGTGGTGTTCCAGGACCCGTTTTCCTCGCTGTCCCCGCGTATGACGGTCGAGGAGATCGTGGGCGAGGGCCTGCGCGTCCACGAGCCCGGCCTGGACGCTGGCCAGCGCCGCCAGCGCAGCCTGGAGGCGCTGTCCGAGGTCGGTCTGTCCGAGGCCGAGTTTCCCGGCCTGCTGGCCCGCTACCCGCACGAATTTTCGGGCGGGCAGCGCCAGCGCCTGGCCATCGCCAGAGCGCTCATCGTGGGGCCGCGTCTGCTGGTGCTGGACGAGCCGACCAGTGCCCTGGATGTGACCATCCAGAAGCAGGTTTTGCAGCTGCTGCAGCGCCTGCAACGGGAAAAAGGTCTGAGCTACCTGCTGATCACCCACGATGTGGACGTGATCCGGGCCATGGCGCACGAGGTCCTGGTGCTCAAGGACGGTGCGGTGGTCGAGTCCGGGCCGGTGGACGAGGTCCTGGGCAACCCCCGGGACCCCTACACCCGGGTTCTGGTGGCGGCCTCGGCTTAATCCCTTGAAAATCAATGCACTAGGTGATATTTTGAGCGTATAATCCGAGGCTCACGACCAAACGGGCGGGTACCAACCGCCCGTTTTTTATGGGCGGTCGTTTTTCGTGTCGGAGAAACTCGAGCAAGTGGCGTTACAGGACATCGTAGAGCAAACCGTGACCGGACTGGGTTACGAACTGGTCGAGATCGATAGATCGGCCGGGGGTTTGCTGCGCATCACGATCGACCTGCCCTGGGTTTCAGGCACGCAAGCCGGCGCCGAACAGTATGTCACGGTCGAGGACTGCGAAAAAGTCACTCGGCAATTGCAGTTTGCGCTCGAGGTGGATGAGATCGAATACAAGCGGCTTGAGGTGTCCTCGCCCGGTATCGACCGGCCCCTGCGCACGGAGAAGGATTTTGAGCGGTTTGCCGGCAGCGTCATCGACATCGTGTTGAAGGCGCCGATGGGCAGTGCCGCCGCTGGACAGGTCAGCGCCAACCGCAAGCGGTTTCGCGGCACGCTGGAGTCTGCGGTCGCCCAGGGCGCCGGGCGCTGGCAGATCGTCTGGAGCGAAGAACCCGAGGTGAAGCCAGGCGCGCGAGTCAGCAAGAAGCGCCCGCCGGCGCCGGTACAGGCGCTGGGCTTCACGCTGGACGAACTGCGCGAGGCCAGACTCGCGCCGATTGTGGATTTCAAGGGACGCTCCGCGAAGAATGCGGACCGGACAGCTTAATTTTTGTGGAGAGCCGTGATATGAATCGCGAGATGTTGATGCTGGTGGAAGCGATTTCGCGCGAAAAAAACGTCGAGCGCGACGTTGTTTTTGGCGCTGTCGAGGCTGCCCTGGCGCAAGCCACCAAGAAGCTTTACCCGGGCGACGTGGACATCCGCGTGGCCGTCGACCGCGACAGCGGCAACTACGAGACTTTCCGCCGCTGGCATGTGGTGCCCGACGAAGCCGGCCTGCAACTGCCCGACCAGGAGATCCTGCTGTTCGAAGCCAAGGAGCAGATCCCCGACGTCGAGGTCGATGAATACATCGAGGAGTCGGTCGAATCCGTGCCGATCGGGCGCATTGGCGCCATGGCGGCCAAGCAGGTCATCCTGCAGAAGATCCGCGACGCCGAGCGCGAAATGCTGCTCAACGATTTCATGTCGCGTGGCGACAAGATCTTCGTGGGCACGGTCAAGCGCATGGACAAGGGCGACATCATCGTCGAGAGCGGCCGCGTCGAAGGGCGACTGCGCCGCGGCGAGATGATCCCCAAGGAAAACCTGCGCAACGGCGACCGGGTCCGCGCCATGATCATGGAAGTCGACCTGACGCTGCGCGGCGCGCCCATCATCCTGTCGCGCTCGGCCCCCGAGTTCATGATCGAGCTGTTCCGCCAGGAAGTGCC
>JAURZS010000078.1 GCA_030653255.1 Burkholderiaceae bacterium
CGAAGAGATCCCCTTTGAGGTCGAAGCCTTCCGCAAGTATTGCCTGATCAACGGCCTGGACGACATCGGCCTGACGCTGCGCCATGCCGACAAGATCAAGACCTTCGAGGCCGAGCGCCTCGCCGCCAAGCCCTGGCTCGCCCATCAATTGACCTGAGACTCTCCATGAAAATTGCAATTCTCCCGGGCGACGGCATCGGCCCCGAAATCGTGGCCGAAGCCGTCAAGGTGCTCAAGGCCCTGGACCTGCGCTTCGAATCCGAAACCGCGCTGGTTGGCGGCTGCGCCTACGACGCCCACGGACACCCGCTGCCCGAAGCCACGCTCAAGCTGGCCAAGGAGGCCGACGCCGTCCTGTTCGGCGCCGTCGGCGACTGGAAGTACGACACGCTGGACCGGCCGCTGCGCCCGGAACAGGCCATCCTGGGCCTGCGCAAGAACCTCGGACTGTTCGCCAATTTCCGGCCTGCGATCTGCTACCCGCAACTGGTGTCCGCCTCCAGCCTGCGCCCCGAACTGGTGGCGGGCCTGGACCTGCTCATCATCCGCGAGCTGACCGGCGACATCTATTTCGGCCAGCCGCGCGGACGCCGCATCGCGCCCGACGGCGCCTTCGCCGGCGCCGAAGAGGCCTTCGACACCATGCGCTATACGCGCCCGGAGATCGAACGCATCGCCCATGTCGCCTTCAAGGCCGCGCGCCAACGCGGCCGGCGCGTGACCAGCGTGGACAAGGCCAATGTGCTGGAGACGTTCCAGTTCTGGAAGGACGTGGTCACGGAAGTGGGCAAGCAATACCCCGACGTGGCGCTGGACCACATGTACGTCGACAACGCCGCAATGCAACTGGTCAAGGAGCCAAAGAAGTTCGACGTCATCGTGACCGGCAATATGTTCGGCGACATCCTGTCGGACGCCGCCGCCATGCTGACCGGCTCGATCGGCATGCTGCCCTCGGCCAGCCTCAACGCCAGCAACCAGGGGTTGTACGAACCCAGCCACGGCAGCGCCCCGGACATCGCCGGCAAGGGCGTGGCCAATCCATTGGCTACAATACTTTCCGCTGCCATGATGCTTCGCTTTTCACTCAATCAGGCCGAAGCCGCCGACCGTATCGAGTCCGCGGTGCAGGCCGTGCTCGCCTCCGGGCTGCGCACGGGCGACATCCATGCCGAAGGCTGCAAGCGGGTCGGCACCCGCGAGATGGGCGATGCCGTGGTGGCCGCCATTACCAAGAAGACAAGCAAAGGCTGAAACAAGCCCGGTTCGTCGCGCCCTTCCCCGGCCCTGACGAGCCGGGGACCAGAACCATTTTTCGAAAAAGGGCGACGCAATGAAACTCAAAGGCAATCTCGTAGGACTCGTGGGCTGGCGCGGCATGGTCGGCTCGGTCCTGATGGACCGCATGCAGGCGGAAGGCGACTTCGATCTGATCGAACCGGTTTTCTTCTCCACCTCCAATGCCGGCGGCAAGGCCCCGGCCTATGCGAAGAACGAGACCACGCTCAAGGACGCAGGCGACATCGAGTCGCTGAAGAAGTGCGACGTCATCATCACCGCGCAAGGCGGCGACTACACCAGCGATGTCTTCCCCCGCCTGCGCGCCGCAGGCTGGACGGGCCACTGGATCGACGCAGCCTCGACGCTGCGCATGAATGACGACGCCGTCATCATTCTCGATCCGGTCAACCTGCCGGTGATCCAGCGCGCCCTCGACTAAGGCGGCAACAACTGGATCGGCGGCAACTGCACGGTCAGCTGCATGCTGATGGGTGTGGGCGCGCTTTACAAGGCCGGGTTGGTCGAGTGGATGACCAGCATGACCTACCAGGCGGCCTCGGGCGGCGGCGCGCAGCATATGCGCGAGCTGCTGACCCAGTTCGGCACCCTGAACAGCGAAGTGCGCGCACTGCTGGACGATCCCAAGTCGGCGATCCTCGAAATCGACCGCAAGGTGCTGGCCCGGCAGCAGGCCATGAGCCCCGAAGAGACCGCCAACTTCGGCGCCCCCCTGGGCGGCAGCCTGATTCCCTGGATCGACAAGGACCTGGGCCTGGGCAAGCAGCGCGAGGACGCCGGCTGGGGGGTCAGCCGCGAAGAGTGGAAGGGCGGCGCCGAGACCAACAAGATACTGGGTCAGGGCCCCGGCTTCGGAACCGCCGCAACGCCGGTGGACGGCTTCTGTGTACGCGTGGGCGCCATGCGATGCCACAGCCAGGCGCTGACCTTCAAGCTGCGCAAGAATGTGCCGGTGGCCGACATCGAAGCCCTGATCGCCGCCGACAACGAATGGGTGCGCGTGGTGCCCAACACCCGCGAAGCCACGGTGCGCGATCTCACGCCGGTACAGGTCACCGGCACCATGGGAATCCCGGTGGGGCGCATCCGCAAGTTGGCCATGGGCCCTGAATACCTGGGCGCATTCACCATCGGCGATCAGTTGCTGTGGGGCGCGGCCGAGCCCTTGCGCCGCATGCTGCGCATCCTGCTGGAGCGCTGACGTCCCAGGGGCTGCTCGTTGTCCGCAGGCAACATGCGCAGGGGCCTGCCTCGCACTGGCGACAGGGTCACAATGTTAAAAGCTTGGTTCAGCTTGTCAGGCTAAAGCATTGATGTTATGGTCTATTTTCTGATTTCTGTGGCGAGGCGCTTGTTCGCATGAAGAGAAAAAAATTGCCTGCAGACCAAGCATCGGAGGGCCCCCGATTGTCGGAAAAACCGAAGCGCCGGGTCGGGTCGGCTATGGTGCTCGCTGTAACGCTCATTCTGGGCGGCCATGTCAGCGATGCAAGCGCCCTGGCACTGGGCCGGCTGAGCGTCCAGTCCGCGCTGGGAGAGCCTCTTCGGGCCGACATCGACCTGCCCGACATCAGCGAGTCGGAAGCCGCCACCCTGCGCGCATCGGTCGCTCCGGCAGCGGCCTTCCGGGCCGCTGGCCTGGAGTACGGTCCCTCCGTCTCCGGTCTTCAGATCAATCTGTTGCGCCGCCCCGACGGTCGGATGTATTTGCGGCTGAGCAATGAGCGCGCTGTCAACGATCCTTTCATCGACCTGATTCTCGAAGTCAACTGGTCTGCCGGTCGCATTGTGCGCGACTACACCATGCTGTTCGACCCGCCGAACCTGCGTGCCGCGGCCGTGCCTGCGCCGATTGCAGCGCAGATTCCCGCTGCCCCGGCGCCGGCGCCTGCCCCCGCGCCATCGGCATCGCCGGCCCCTGCCGCAGCCCCAGCCCCAGCCCGCGCAGGCGTAGCGGCAGCAGCTGCCTCCCGCACACCGGCGCCGCGGCCAGCGGCTGCCGCGCCCGCCAGGGCTGCTGCAGCGGCCCGCCCCGTCCCTGGCACCCCTGCTGCCAGCGGCGGCCAGCAAGTCAAGGTCCAGGCTGGCGACACTGCCGGGCGCATTGCTGCGAACAGCAAGCCGGCCAGCGTCTCGCTCGACCAGATGCTGGTCGCCCTGTTGCGCAGCAACCCCGATGCCTTCATCGGTGGCAACATCAACCGGCTGCGCTCGGGCGCGGTGCTGAACCTGCCGACGGCAGAGCAGGCCCAGTCTGTTTCCACCACCGAGGCCACGCAGACCGTGATCGCGCAGAGCCGCGATTTCAACGAATTCCGCCGCCGCCTGGCCGAGGGCGCGCCCAGCACGCAGGTCGCCGCCGCCGAGCGCAGCGCCACCGGCAAGGTGCAGACGCAAGTCGATGACAAGAAGCCGGCACCGGCCGCGCCCGACCGCCTGACCCTGTCCAAGGGAGCGGTGGCCGCCAGCGCGGCCGACAAGATCGCCCGCGAGCGCGAAGCCAAGGAAGCCGCAGCGCGCACAGCCCAGCTGGCCCAGAACATTGCCCAGCTCAGCAAGCTCGGCGCCGCCTCCGCCACCGCAGCGGCGGGGACACCACCTGCAGCCGCTGCCGGGTCCGGCGCCGCCAGACCCGGTGTCACGGTACCGGTCGCGGCAGTCCCGGCCAGCGTGCCGGCGGCGCCACGCACGACAACGGTCGCCACGCCGTCGTCCATGCCCAAGTCCGACGACACCACGCCTACGGTTCCGCTGGCGGCTCCGGGAGCCACAGCCTCGGCGTCTGCGGCAGTGGTTGCCGCTTCGGCGGCCACCTCTGCAGCCGCACCGGCGGCGAGCGCGACTTCGCTCAGTGCGCCTGTGGCGGCGTCTGCCTCCGGGGCGGCCAGTGCAACGCCGGCGCGGCCGGCCAGCGCTGCCGCCAAGTCCGCACCCGTCGAGCCTGGCCTGGTCGACGACCTGCTGGAAAGCCCCCTGGTGCCGGTCGGCGCCGGCGCGCTGATCGCCCTGTTGCTGGGCCTGGGCCTGTACCGCGCCCGCCAGCGCAAGAAGTCGAGCCAGGTCGACAGCTCCTTCCTCGAGAGCCGTCTGCAGCCGGATTCATTCTTCGGCGCCAGCGGCGGCCAGCGCGTGGACACCAACGAGAACTCCAATGCCACCGGCTCATCCATGGTCTATTCGCCAAGCCAGCTCGACGCAGCCGGCGATGTCGACCCCGTGGCCGAGGCCGATGTCTACCTGGCCTATGGCCGCGACCTGCAAGCCGAGGAAATCCTCAAAGAGGCGATGCGTGCCACGCCCACACGGGTGGCCGTCCATGCCAAGCTGCTCGAAATTTATGCCAAGCGGCGCGACGCCAAGGGCTTCGAGTTCGTGGCCACCGAGGCCTTCAGCCTGACCCACGGCGATGGCCCCGAATGGGAGCGCATCTGCGAACTCGGCCGCGATCTGGACGCTGACAATGCGCTGTACCGGCCCGGCGGTCAGCCCTCCGGCGCCGATGACGAGGGCGGGCCCGGTTTTGTCAGCAGCACACTGCCCCAACCCCTGCAAGCCCAGGAAGATGCGGCGCCGCCTGCACCGGACCTGGACCTGGATCTGGACTTCTCCATCGGCGATGGGCCCGCCGCCGAGCAGACCTACGCCATGCCGCTTGCGCCGTCATTTGACCCGGATTCACAGTCGACCGTAGCCATGGAAGCCATGCCGCAGGCGTCCGACGCCGCGCTCGACATGGATTTCAGCGTCGGGGAGGCCGTCCAGACCACCGCCATCGAGCCGCTGCCGGCCATGACCCCGCCCCCCTTCACGGCGCCTGTCGCGGAGCCGGCGACGCCCGACTTTGAGTTGCCCCAGGACAACGCCCTCGATTTCTCTCTCGACGCCCCTGCAGAGCCGCCCGCCACCGCGGCAGTTCCTGCGGCCCCGACACCGCCCGACGCGCCAGACTCCGGCATGATCGAGTTCGATCTCGATCTCTTCGCTGCCGAGGCCTCTTCCCAGGCTTCGCCGCAACGCCTGCCGCCGGCGCAGCCCGACTTTGCCATTGACCCCGGCCCGACACTGGGCGCCCCGCTGGCGGCCGCTGACGGCCTGCCCGACATCGACCTCGATGCCGATGCCGACGCCGGCGAGGACCCTCTGGCCACCAAACTGGCGCTAGCCGAGGAATTCCAGCTGATCGGCGACACCGACGGCGCGCGCACGCTGGCCGCAGAGGTCGCGGCCGAAGCCAGCGGCAGCCTCCAGGCCCGGGCACAACGCCTGCTGGCCGACCTGGGCTGAGACCCGCCGCGGCGACGACTCCCACACCATGAACACCGAAGCGGGCCGCTGCGTCAGGGTCGCGCTGGGCGTGAGCTACAGCGGCCAGGGCTATCAGGGTTGGCAAAGCCAGTCCTCGGGCCAGACCGTCCAGGACAAGCTGGAAGCCGCCCTGTCGGGTTTCACCGCGCGCAAAGTCGGCACGCTGTGCGCAGGGCGCACGGACGCCGGCGTCCACGGCCTGATGCAGGTGGTGCATTTCGACACCGAGGTCCGGCGCCAGGCTTCGTCCTGGGTGCGCGGCACCAACGCGCTGCTGCCGCGCGACATCGCCGTCCAGTGGGCCTGCGAAGTTCCGCCCGAATTTCACTGCCGCGCCAGTGCGTTGTCGCGGCGCTATGCCTATGTGCTGCTGGAGTCGCCGGTGCGCCCGAGTGTCGAAGCGGGACGCACCGGCTGGGTGTTTTTGCCGCTCGATGGCGACGCCATGCGCGTGGCAGCAGCCATGCTGCTGGGCGAGCACGATTTCAGCGCCTTCCGGGCATCGAGCTGCCAGGCCCTGTCGCCGGTCAAGACCCTGCGGCGCATCGACATCACGCGGCGCGGCGAACCGGGGCGCCGCTACTGGCGCTTCGAGTTCGAGGCCAACGCCTTCCTGCACCACATGATCCGCAACATCATGGGCTGCCTGGTGCGCATCGGACAAGGTCGCCGCCCACCCGGCTGGATGGGCGAAGTGCTCGCCGCGCGTGACCGCGATGCAGCGGCGCCGACCTTCTCACCTGACGGCCTGTATTTCCTCGGGCCGGTGTATGCCCCCCACTGGGGTTTGCCAGACCGCAGCCCTGCGTATGATTGGCTGCCATGAACCCGCCCGCACCTGCCCTGCCGCCACGCCCGCGCACCCGCATCAAGATCTGCGGACTCACGCGTGAGCAGGATGTCGATGCCGCCGTCGCCGCCGGCGCCGATGCCGTGGGTTTCGTGCTGTACCCGGCCAGCCCACGCCATGTCAGCGCCGAGCGTGCCGGCGAACTCGCACGCCGCCTGCCGCCCTTTGTGACGCCAGTGCTGCTGGTCGTCAATGAAGACGCGCAGCGCATCCATCAGGCCCTGGCCTTCGTGCCCAACGCCACACTGCAATTTCACGGGGACGAAACCCCGGCGCAGTGCCTGGCGGCCAGCGCCCAGGGCGCGCGACCCTATCTGCGCGCCGCCCGCATTCCCCTGGACGATGCGGTCTCGTTCGACTTGGTAAAATTCGCCGATCTTCATTCCAGCGCCCAGGCCATCCTGCTCGACGCCCACGTCGAGGGATATGGCGGTGGCGGCAAAGCATTCACGTGGTCACGCCTTCCTCCAAGCGTCAACTGTCACCTCGTCTTGAGTGGTGGATTGACGCCTGCAAATGTGGGCGACGGCATCCTGCAGGTACGGCCGCGCTGTAAGTCGCTGGCCGTGGACGTGAGCTCCGGCGTCGAACATTCCAGGGGGATCAAGGACCCGGAGAAGATCAACCGATTCGTCGCGGCGGTACGCGCCGCAGACCTGCAGACAGTCTGAACACCCACCATGAATTCCTATCAGCAACCCGACGCCAGCGGCCACTTCGGCATCTATGGCGGCAGCTTCGTCAGCGAGACGCTCACCCACGCCATCAACGAACTGCGCGACGCCTACGAAAAATACCGCCAGGACCCCGAGTTCCTGGCCGAGTTCCACTATGAGCTTGAACACTTCGTCGGCCGGCCCTCGCCCGTCTATCATGCGGCGCGCACCAGCCGCGAACAGGGCGGCGCGCAGATTTTCCTCAAGCGCGAGGACCTGAACCACACCGGCGCGCACAAGATCAACAACACCATCGGCCAGGCCATGCTGGCGCGCCGCATGGGCAAGCCGCGTGTGATCGCCGAGACTGGCGCCGGCCAGCACGGCGTGGCCACCGCCACGATCTGTGCGCGCTACGGGCTGGAATGCGTGGTCTACATGGGCAGCGAGGACGTGCGGCGCCAGAACCCCAACGTCTTTCGCATGAACCTGCTGGGCGCCACCGTCGTGCCGGTGGAAAGCGGCAGCCGCACCCTGAAGGATGCGCTCAACGAGGCCATGCGCGACTGGGTGGCCAATGTCGAAAACACCTTCTACATCATCGGCACCGTGGCCGGCCCGCACCCCGATCCGGCCATGGTGCGCGATTTCCAGCGCGTCATCGGTGAAGAGTGCATCTGGCAGATGCCCAAGATGCTGGCCCCCCTGGGCCTGGGCCCGGACCGTCAACCCGATGCGGTGGTGGCCTGCGTGGGTGGTGGCAGCAACGCCATGGGCATCTTCCATCCCTACATTCCCTTCGAAAACACCCGTCTGATCGGCGTCGAGGCCGCCGGCGAAGGCCTGGACAGCGGCAAGCACTCGGCCTCGCTGCAACGCGGCAGCCCGGGCGTGCTGCACGGCAACCGCACCTACCTGCTGCAGGACGAAAACGGCCAGGTCACGGAGACGCACAGCGTCAGTGCC
>JAURZS010000081.1 GCA_030653255.1 Burkholderiaceae bacterium
TGGAGCGTGACCTCATCCTGTACGAGAGCCACATCATCAACGAGTACATCGACGAGCGCTTTCCGCACCCGCAGCTGATGCCCGGTGACCCCGTGGCCCGTGCGCGTGTGCGGCTGTTCCTCTTCAATTTCGAGAAGGAACTGTTCGTGCACGTGAACACGCTCGAATCGCGTGCCACCAAAGGCAACGAGAAGGCCCTGGAAAAGGCCCGCGCCCACATCCGCGACCGCCTGACCCAGCTCGCCCCGGTGTTCCTCAAGAACAAGTACATGCTGGGCGACAACTTCTCGATGCTCGACGTGGCCATCGCGCCGCTGCTGTGGCGCCTGGACTACTACGGCATCGACCTGAGCAAGAACGCCGCGCCCCTGCTGAAGTACGCCGAGCGCATCTTCTCGCGCCCCGCCTACATCGAGGCGCTCACGCCCTCTGAAAAAGTCATGCGCAAGTAAGGCGGACGGCCCAGCGATGAACCCGCCGGACTCCACGACCACGCGCCCGTACCTGATACGGGCGCTCTATGAATGGTGCACCGACAACGGTTTCACGCCGTATGTGGCCGTGCTCGTCGACGGCACCGTGCAGGTGCCACGCGAGTACGTCAAGAATGGCGAGATCGTGCTCAACATCAGCTACGACGCAACCAGTTCGCTCAAGCTGGGCAATGACTTCATCGAGTTCAGGGCCCGCTTTGCCGGCACCGCGCGCGAGATCATGGTGCCCGTGAGCCGCGTGATCGCCATCTATGCCCGCGAAAACGGCCAGGGCATGGCCTTTCCGATGCCGCCCGCGCCGGGCGAAGAGGGCGCAAGCCGCACCGCGCTGACCGGTGTGCCCGCGCCGACCCCGATCGCGCCGACCCACGAGGCCCCTGAGACCGCAGCCGAAGGCGCAGCGCCCGCCGCCACAAAGGGAAGTGCCCTGACAGAGCCCAAGGTGGTCCAGCTCGTGCCTACCGAGAGCGCCGGCACCCAGCCCCCCGACCCCGCCGACCCGCCACGCCCCCCGGCAGGTCCGCGCCCCGCCCTGAAGCGGGTGAAGTAAGTAAAATCCAGTTCCCCGCCGATTTAGCTCAGTTGGTAGAGCAACCGCCTTGTAAGCGGTAGGTCATCAGTTCGAATCCGATAATCGGCACCAAATTTTTCCATCACCAACGGTCGCTTATTTGCACTGTTCGTGCATTGCATGCATACGCTGATGCATCTCCGGCGTCATCGACTTCATGTGTTCCTGCATCATTGCTTGCTGCTCTGCGGGAGGTTTGCCGCTCATCATTTTCTTGTGCCTCTCGCACATCGCCTGCATGTCCATCATTCCCATACCGGAGTGACCCGAATGAGCGTGGGCGTCGCTCTTCTGAGGGCCAGCGGCACAGCCTGCCAACACGCCGGTCAGAGCCAGCGCGAAAAATAGTGGAATCAATTTCATAAAAGCTCCTGAAGAAATGGGCACCGATGCTCGTGGCCCTGGTTCAAGTTACGCGGCGGCGTGCTTCGCTGCGTTGACGTACATCAAGCGTCTTCTTGTCGGGCTTCGCTGTCACTGGCAACTTCACCTGAAGCCCGTTCCCGCGATTTACGCTTGAGTAGCTGGAGAAGACGCTCGCGCGTCCCGCTTTGTCGATGAGGAGGACCTGGTATGGGTCCTTGCGTGAACCTACCTCCATGCCTGGTGAGCCCACAGGCATGCCGGGCACACTCAGGCCTGCCGCCAGGGGCTTCTTTGCCAGGAGCCGCTTCACTTCCCCGGCCGGTACGTGGCCCTCAAGGGCATACCCCGCAACCACAGCGGTATGGCAACTGCCGAACTCATCCGGAATGCCGAGGCGCTTGCGAACAGCCGAGGTGTCGGGCGTCTCGTGCACCTTGACCGGGAAGCCTGCAGCCTTGAGGTGGTCGACCCAAACGCCGCAACAGCCGCAATCCGGGTTCTTGAAAACTTCAACCTGTGGCAACGTTGTCTTTGCAAGGGTTGGTACCGAGGCGACTGCTGCAGCGGCCGCGGCGAGAGAGAGGAGCGTTCTTCTGTTCATGTGTCAGTGACCTTGGGTAGCGGCCTCATGGCCTGGATGAGGGAATAAACTTCAAGCGCCCCCATCTTGTCGAATGTTGAAGCTTCCCACGATGGGAAGGTCAACAACAGCGAGAGTAGACACTTTCGCTAGTGTGGCCTTTCGCGGCAGGGTCTTGACCTTCACACGGTTGGAAGGCTGAGAGTCAAGGCTCACACTACCAACTGGAACAAGTCATGATTGGTGTCGAAGTCAAAGACATGACGTGCGGACACTGTGTCAGCACAATCACCAATGCGGTGCGAGCCGTCGACAAGGATGCCGAGGTCCGGATTGACCTGGCCACCCACCGTGTTCTGATCGAGCCCACCGAGACGGACGCCGCGGAGCTGAGCGACGCCATCAGGCAAGCCGGATACACGCCAGTGTCAGTCACAGCGGCTGCCACCTCTCTTGTTGGTGGAGAATCCCGCAAGAGCAGCGGGTGTTGTTGCAGCCGCCAGAATGCTGCGCCAGTTGACGCTGGTGAAGCAGCCGCTCGCGTAAGGTAGGTCATAGTGAATGCGGGCGTAATCGTTGGCTGCGCCCGCGTAGCGCACCAGCTGCTCCGTCGTGACAGGGGCGATCTGCAATTCGAGAGCGCGGTAGCTCAGGCGTATGCCGGCCACAATGGGTTTGGCATGGTTGTAGGTCATGCCACCGGCGAGCAGGCGACGCATGTCCAGGTTTGCGAGCCAGGGCGGCGGCAGTGGAAGAAAGGTCGTCAGGTAGGTCGGTGGCGCGGGAAAAGCCGACTCGCAAGATGCCGCAAGCGCTCGGCTGCCGGCGTTTCGCGGTCCGGCGGGTGCCGTTGTGTCCCTACGGGATGCTGTCTACCAGCGCCCCGTAGGGACATTTCCATTGAGCGAAACTGAAACGCTTCAGCCCTTTCTATATTTTTGGAACATCCATGAAAACCATCACCGCACTGCTTGCGTTCACAGCTCTTGCCGGCGCATCTGGCTCCGTCCTGGCTCAGTCTGACTTTTACCGCAGCTTCACACCGCCGAACGCGCGAGAAGGGGGTGTTGCCGGTGCGGCCCTGCTCGTTGGACGCGAGTACCAGGGTTCTGACGAGTCCCGTGTGCGGGTCCTTCCGAGCATCGAGTACCAGTGGAGCAACGGATTCTTTGCAGGTGTCCTCAACGGTGTCGGCTACAACGGTTCGACGCAGCCAGACATGGCCTACGGCGTTCGCGTCACCGCGGATTTCGGTCGCAAGGAGCGTCGCAGCAACGCACTGCGAGGTCTCGGTGACATCGACCCTCGGCCCGAACTCGGGGCCTTCTTCAACTTCAGCCCGATGCGCGGCGTCACGCTGAATACCTCGGTGCGCTACGGCAGCGGGAACGAGCGCAAGGGGCTGCTCGTGGACCTGGGGGCCGGCTGGAGCACCAGTCTCAGCCCCAATCTTCGATTCGGCACGACCCTGGCAACCACCTGGAGCAACGCCGACTACGCACAGTCGTACTTTGGCATCGATGCCGCGCAAGCGGCGCGCAGCGGATACGCGCAATTCGTCCCTGGCTCCGGCTTCCGGGATGTTCGACTGGGCGCGTCGCTCATCTATCGGGTCACGCCGGCATGGAGCCTGACCGGGTCCATCACCCACTCCGAGCTTCAGGGAGACGCCAGGCGCAGCCCCATCGTGCGCGACAAAAGCACCCTGTCGGCTGTGGTTGCTCTGGGCTACAATTTTTGACTTTGGCGCCATCACCATGCCCGAGGGGCTATCGCAACGGCACCCCGCCGTTAGCCTGGATGACCCGGTCTCCGTCAGGACTCAAGACGAAATCCAGAAATTTCCTGATGGCGGGCATGGGCTCGCCTTTGATCACGAACAGGAAGTCGCGCGTCAAAAAGTACCGGCCACATAAGGTGTATCCGCGAGCCCCTTGGCCATGTCGCCACCAACGTTTTGGTGGATGTGCTCGAAGACGACCCGGACTGGGCCGATTGGTCGATCGCGCAGTTGCAGGCGCAATCCAGGGTGCACCGTCTGGTCATCAATCCAGTCATCTATTCCGAACTCTCGCTGACATTTTCAACCGTCGAGGCCCTGGATGCGGTTGTCAATGGCATGGAGCTGCACTTGCTGGAAATCCCGAGGCCAGCGCTGTTTTTGGCTGGCAAGGCCTTCGTCCGGTATCGCCGAAACGGTGGGGTCAAAAGCAATGTGCTTGGGGACTTTTTCATCGGCGCGCATGCTGCTGTCAGCGACTTACCGTTGCTGACCCGAGATACCCGGCGTTATGCCAGTTACTTTCCAAGTGTGAAGCTGGTGGCCCCGGATGAGCGTGGCAAGGTCATGAAGTCACCGGCATGAGCGTCACCGTGGCTTCGCCCGACGCCACCTGCCGGCCTTGCACATCCGCCACGAGGCTGCAGTCAATCTGTGCGTCCCGCTGCGTGCCGCGCTTGTCGGTGATGCTCAGGCGAACGCGTACCGATTCTCCCAGCCGCACCGGTGCATTGAAGCGCCCGGAAATATGCAGTACGCGCGCGCGCGGCCCGAACCCGTCGGTCACGGCCCGCCCCATGAAGGCCATGGTCAGCATGCCGTGGGCGATGATGCCGCCCACGCCGGCCTCGATGGCGTAGGGCAGGTCGTAGTGAATGCGGGCGTAATCGTTGGCTGCGCCCGCGTAGCGCACCAGCTGCTCCGTCGTGACGGGAGCGATCTGCATTTCGAAAGTGTGCCCGACATCTACCTCATTGAAATCGAGCGGCAGCTCGGGTCCACGCTCGCGCAGGTCGGCGGCAGCGCCCCCTCCCGAGGGGGCCTTTGCGTCTGGGGGCGTCATGTTTTCTCTCCATTGCCGAACTGCACCTGCGCCCGGTAGGCGGTGGTCCGGTTTGCGGTGTAGATGAGTTCTCCGGTTTCGTCGTGTCCCTGGATCTGCTGTCGTATCAGCGACATGCGCCCCTTGCTGCCCTGTTTGTCGTCCACACCGACGAAGCGCACCCGGCAGCTCAGGCGCATGCCGGCCACGATGGGTTTGGCGTAGTCGTAGGTCATGCCGCCTGCGAGCAGGCGGCGCATGTCCAGGTTTGCGAGCCAGGGCGGCAGCGGCGGAAGAAAAGTCGTCGGGTAGGTCGGCGGCGCGGGAATGCTGGCGTAGCCGTGGCGGCGCGCGTAGGCCTCGTCGCGGTACAGCGGGTTGGGGTCGCCGATCGCATCGGCGAATTTCGCTATGGCGCCTTTTTCAATTTCGACGATATAGGGTTCGGTGAATTGTCCGATCAGCGAGCGGTCTATCTCTGTCATCCCGGCCTCTTGAACGCGGGGTTGCGGAACAGGCGGACCCATTTGGCGATCTCCGCCTTGACGAGCTCGCCGAGCTGCTCAGGTGTCGATGGCGACACCTCGATGCCGTTCTGGCGCAGTGCTGCGCGCACCTCCGGCATGTTGAGCACGGCATTGATCTCCGTGCTGAGCCGGGCAATCACGGCCTTGGGGGTGCCGGCGGGCGCGAAGAATCCCTGCCAGGCGACCGCTTCGTATTCAGGGTAGCCCGATTCGGCAACCGTCGGCACATCGGGCAGCAGGGCGGAGCGTTCGCGCGAGGTGACGGCCAGCGGGCGCATCGTCCCGGCTTGTATCTGCTTGAGCAGCGTGGCGTGTGTTTCCATGACCGTATCGAGCCGGTCGCCAATGAGGTCGACGATGGTTTGTGCGGGTGATTTGTAGGGCACCATGTTGAACTGTATGCCCGTGGTCGTGCCCAGCAGGGTGGCGGCCAGTTCGGCCACGCTGCCAGTAAAGCCCATCGACACATTGCCAGGCTTCTGACGGGCTGCCGCAACAAATTCCGTGAAGTTTTTTGCCGGGAAGTTGTTGCGCGCGGTAAAGATGTACGACACCTGGTTGACCTTTGTCACCGGCTCGAAGCCCGTGACCGCGTCGTAAGGCAGCTTCACGCCGGCGCCCGGCAGGATTCCATAGGTGCCATTGGAGCCGATGACCAGCGTGTAGCCGTCGGGCGCGGCTTTGGAGGCCTCATCGACCGCAACCACGCCATTGGCGCCCGGGCGCGGTTCGATCAGAACGGGCTGCCCCAGGCGCGGCGCCAGTTCCCGGCCAATGATGCGCGCAAGAACATCAGTGGTGCTGCCGGCCGCGTTGGGCAGCAGCACCCGGATCGGGCGCTGAGGCCAGGCCTGGGCGCAGGCGCTGGTGGCGGTGAGGATCGAGAGCGCACAGGTTGCGAGGCACAGTAGAGCTTTCAAGATGGTTCTCCTCCGATGGATCTTTGATGCCGCTGGGCGCGGGCCGCGATTGTCCGAACTCCGTACCCGGCAGAGAGTAGTCCCGTGCACGCCCCCTGACAACCAAGCAATTTTCATCAAACCATCAGCGCTTGTGATGAATGCGAGCGCGCGCCTGTTCCTGCACAATATGCGCCATGACCATGAATAAAGTTCCTCCCCTTTCAGGTATTCCGAGCGGCCCGCTGGTGGGTCTTCGCGTCGTTGATCTGTCCATCAATGTCGTCGGCCCGCTGGCCACACAGACGTTGGGGGATATGGGCGCGGAAGTCATCAAGATCGAGACCCGCGCAGGCGACCCCAACCGCAAGGCTGCGGCGGCCCGGCATCCGGGACTTGCGCCCTTGTTTCTGGGCGTGAACCGCAGCAAGAAAAGCGTGGTGCTCGATCTGAAGAGCCCGGCCGGACTCGAGGCCCTGATGAGAATCGCCGAGACCGCCGACGTTTTTGTGCACAGCATGCGGCCCAGCGCGGCCGACCGCCTGGGCGTCGGCTATGAAGCGGTGCGCGCGCGCAAGCCCGATATCGTCTATGCCTGCGGCGTGGGCTATCGCCTCGATGGGCCTTACGGCACGCGGCCGGCCTACGACGACGTGATCCAGGGCGAGAGCGGCACGGTCGATCTCAACATAAAGGCAAACGGCGAGGCCCGCTACATCCCGAACATACAGGCCGACAAGATCGGCGCGATGACGCTGGGGTCTGCGATCTCCATGGCCCTGATCCACAAGCTGCGAAGCGGCGAGGGCCAGTACGTGACCGTGCCGATGTTCGAGACCATGGTTGCGTTCAACCTGGTCGAGCACATGTGGGCGGGCTCTTTTGAGCGCGAAGGCCCCTGGTGCTACCCCCGCCTGCTGTCGCCACAGCGCCGCCCCTTCAAGACGCGCGACGGCTATGTCTGCGTGCTCGCGCTCACCGATGATGAATGGCAGCGCATCGCGCAGGCCGTCGACGAGCCGCAGATCGCGCAAGACCCTCGCTTTGTCAATGTCGCATTGCGCACGCAGCACATCGATCTGCTGTACGGCCTGCTGGCCGACGCCCTGAGCGGCTTGTCGGCGGTCGACGCGATTCGACGGCTGCAGGACCGGGGCATTGCCTGCGCCGCGGTCAACTCGATCGAATCCCTGCAGGACGATCCCCATCTCGTGGCGACGGGCTTCTTCAAGGCCTACGAGCACCCGGCTGCGGGCCGCATCGTGACCACTGACATCCCGGTGCAGATGTCGCGCACGCCGGGCGAGGTGGCGCTGCCGCCGCCGCTGCTGGGCGAGCACACGGCCAGCGTGCTGGCGTCGGTCGGCTACAGCCAGGCCGAGATCGCCGCGCTTACACCGCCCACCGACTGAGCGCCCGCCGCGACTGTGTTCAGTCGAGTTGCAGGTCCAGCCGTCGCGCGACGGCGCCCCAGGTTTCGTAGTCTGTTTTCAGCAGCGCAGCCAACTGGTCGGCACTGACCGGTCCTGGCACCGCGCCGTCTGCGACCTGCCGGTCGCGCAGCGGGCCGCTTTCCATGGCTTGCAAGGCAGCCTGGTTGATCCGGTCAATGACGGCCTTGGGCGTGCCTGCGGGCGCGAGCAGCGAAAAGCGGATGAAGGCTGTGAGGCTGGGATAACCCAATTCGGTCATGGTCGCCACCTCGGGGGCGGCACTGGTGCGCTTGTGGTCCAGCACACCCAGCACCTTGAGCTTGCCGGCCTTGACGTAGGACAGGCCCGGCGTGGGAATGTCAAAGTAGATCTGGACATGGCCCGCCATCAGGTCGGCCTGCGCTGGCGCGGCACCCTTGTACGGAACGTTGACCATGTTGATGCCCGTGGCGGCCTTCACCATTTCGCCGACCAGGTGCGGCGTGCTGCCTGGTCCGCTGGTTGCATAGTTGACCCGGCCCGGGTTGGCGCGGGCGTAGTCGACGAATTCCTTCCAGTTGTTCACCGGCAAGGACGGGGTGGTGAAGGCGTAGAACGGAAAAGTGCCCGACAAGGCCACCGGTACAAAATCCTCGACCTTGAACGGCAGCTTGCGGTACATGTGGGGTGCGGCAGAGATGGAGGTCGACGTCACCGCCACCAGGGTGTAACCGTCCTTGGGAGCCTTGGACACGCGCTCCAGGGCGATCATGCCGGAGCTGCCGCCCACGTTTTCCACCAGGACCGGCTGGCCCAGTTTTGCACTGAGGCCGCTGGCGAGCAGGCGGGCGTAGATATCGTTGCCGCCACCCGCCGGGGTCGTCGCGATGATGTGGATAGGCTTGGTGGGGAAGGTCTGGGCCAGCGCGGGAATGTTCAACGCGGCAACGGCGAGGAGCACCGTGACCAGCCGCCTGCGGACCGGGGAATAAGCCATGCTTGTCTCCTTTTGCGCCCCAGTCTGGCACAAGGCTCCAGCGACGACAACGCACCTTTATTCATCAAAGGATGAAAATACCTGATGAATGTGCTCCCCGCCGGGTGCAGCAGCGGCGATGCCTGTAGCTATAAAATGCTACTTTCTGGCGATTTGAACCTTCAGACGAATTGAGTTAACCTCGCAGCCCCGGCTTCGCAAATGGCTTTGGAGCGCGGGCAGCATCTGCCTGAGTTTCGCGGCTGCGGCGTTGCTGTTCACAAGAAGGCACCACTCGGACCCATCAATGGGTCCGGCTTGCACACTGGACAGCAACGGGCCGGGAATGAGCATTTCGACCGCCTTGAGCCGAGCGCGCGATTCGTGTGCCAGCTCGGACAGCCGGGCCAGCATGGGCGAATCGTCGGCAGCCTGTTGCAGCGTGAGCTGGCGGGAGGGATGGCGGTTCATGACAGACGATCGGCGACGATCGTGAAGGGAATTTGAAGTGCATTTGATTATCACGGATGCGTGGCTGGCCAGGAGTCGCGCTGTGCATCTGAGCGGTGCGCGGCTGGCCTTGGCCGGTCTGATTGCATCGCTGGCGCTGATGATTGTCGCCGCCGGTTTGTACCATTGGGTCTTCCTGAAGGGCGCGCGCGAGGGCTGGCCGGTGATTGGCTCGTTGGTGCGGCTCATGGTCAAGGACGAATTCGAGCAGCGCGACCGCTTCATGCGCGAGAACCTCGACGCCATGGCTCGCAAGCTCGGCGAGATGCAGGCCAAGCTGGTGCAGCTGGAAGCCCTGGGCGAGCGCGTCTCGGGCCTGGCCGGCGTGACCCCCACCGAAATCAAGCTGCCACCCGGGCGCGGCGGCGCCCTGGTGTCGGGCCGTCCGCTGTCCATGGAGGAATTGCAGGCCACGCTGACCGATCTGGACCAACTCGCCGGACAGCGCGCCGACCTGATGACGGTGGTGGAGTCGCGGCTTTTCGATCAGAAGATCCGCAAGATGATGGTCCCCACCCAGCTGCCTTTGCTGACGGGCAATCTCGGTTCCACCTTCGGTTGGCGCATCGACCCCATGACTGGGCGCTCGGCGCTGCATACGGGTCTGGATTTCCAGGCCGACCCTGGCACGCCGATCCACGCGGCGGCCGGCGGCGTGGTGGTGGTGCAGGAATACCATGCGGCCTACGGCAACATGATCGAAGTCGATCACGGCAACGACCTGATCACCCGCTATGCCCATGCCTCCAAGGTCTTTGTCAAAAAAGGTGATCTGATCAAACGCGGTCAGAAACTGGCCGAAGTCGGCAACACCGGCCGCTCCACCGGCCCGCACCTGCACTTTGAGGTCCTGGTGCAGGGTATCCCCCAGGATCCCCACAAATTTCTGACTGCGGGCCAGAATCTGGCGCCCCGTCAGGCGGGCCGTGCGCTGGCGCCGGCCCAATCGGTGGCCGTGCCCGGCGAGGGCTTGCCCAGCCCCCCTTTGGTGGCGCGCAGGTAAAATCCGAAGCTTGGTCGGCATTGCGTGCAGTGCATGGTGTCGGCCCCCTTTCCCACCGACTTTTAAAGGATTGCGCTGTGCTGCCGGCTCGTAGGCCGGTCAAGCAGTCTTGCATTCATGGCAACCAATTTTCTGACCCGTATTTTCGGCAGCCGCAACGAGCGGCTGCTCAAGCAGTTTCGCAAGGTGGCCGAACGCATCAATGCGATGGAGCCTCAGCTCGAACAACTCAGCGACGACGAGCTGCGGGCCAAGACACAGGCCTTCAAGGACCGCGTTGCTGGTGGCGAGTCTTTGGACGACATCCTGCCCGAAGCTTTTGCCGTGGTGCGTGAGGGCTCCAAGCGCGTCATGAAGATGCGCCACTTCGATGTGCAGCTGCTCGGCGGCATGGCGCTGCACAAGGGCAAGATTTCGGAGATGGGCACGGGCGAAGGCAAGACGCTGACCGCCACGCTGCCGGTGTACCTCAACGCCCTGACTGGCAAGGGCGTGCACGTGGTCACGGTCAACGACTATCTGGCCAACCGCGACGCCCAATGGATGGGGCGTCTCTACGGTTTTCTCGGCCTGAGCGTGGGCGTGAATCTGCCGCAGATGGAGCGCACCGAAAAGCAGGCCGCCTACCGCTGTGACATCACCTACGGCACCAACAACGAGTTCGGCTTTGACTATCTGCGCGACAACATGGTCTACGAGACCGCCGACCGGGTTCAGCGCGGCCTCAACTACGCCATCGTCGACGAGGTCGACTCCATCCTGATCGACGAGGCCCGTACGCCCCTGATCATCAGCGGCCAGGCTGAGGATCACACCGACATGTACATGGCGATGAACCGTGTCGTGCCATCGCTGACGCTGCAGGAAGGTGAAGCCGATCCGCGTACCGGCGAGGGCGTGACCAAGCCCGGCGACTTCACGCTCGACGAGAAGAGCAACCAGGTTTTCCTGACCGAGCAAGGCCACGAGAACGCCGAGCGCATCCTGTTCAACCTGGGCCTGATTCCGGAGGGCGCCACGCTCTACGATCCGGCCAACATCGTGCTGGTGCATCACCTGTACGCGGCCTTGCGCGCCCATCGGATCTACCACCGCGACCAGCACTATGTGGTGCAGAACGGCGAGATCGTCATTGTCGACGAGTTCACCGGACGGCTGATGTCGGGGCGGCGCTGGAGCGACGGCCTGCACCAGGCGGTCGAAGCCAAGGAAGGCGTTGCCATCCAGGCCTAGAACCAGACCCTGGCCTCCATCACTTTCCAGAATTACTTCCGCCTGTACGGCAAGCTCGCCGGCATGACCGGCACGGCCGACACTGAGGCATATGAGTTCCAGGAGATCTACGGCCTGGAGACCATGGTCATTCCGCCGAACCGGCCCAGCCGGCGCGAGGACCAGCTCGACCGCGTCTACAAGACCACGCGCGAAAAGTACGAGGCGGCCATCAAGGACATCCGCGAATGCCACGAGCGCGGCCAGCCGGTGCTCGTGGGCACGACCTCGATCGAGAATTCCGAGATCATCGATCAGTTGCTCAACAAGGAAGACCTGCCGCACCAGGTGCTCAACGCCAAGCAGCATGCCCGTGAGGCCGATATCGTGGCCCAGGCCGGGCGGCCGGGAATGATCACCATCGCGACCAACATGGCCGGCCGCGGCACCGACATCGTGCTCGGCGGCAATGTGGAAAAAGCGGTCGAGGCGGTCGAGGCCGACGAGACGCTGGAGCCGGCGGTCAAGCAGGCCCGCATCGAGGAGCTGCGCGCGCAATGGACGCGCGACCACGAGCGTGTCAAGGCGCTTGGCGGCCTGCGCATCATCGCCACCGAGCGGCATGAGTCCCGCCGCATCGACAACCAGTTGCGCGGCCGCTCGGGCCGGCAGGGAGACCCCGGCTCGTCGCGGTTCTACCTGAGTCTGGACGATCCGCTGATGCGCATCTTCGCGGGTGACCGTGTCAAGGCCATCATGGAGCGGCTCAAGATGCCCGATGGCGAAGCCATCGAAGCGGGCATCGTGTCGCGCAGCATCGAAAGTGCCCAGCGCAAGGTCGAGGCGCGCAACTTCGACATCCGCAAGCAATTGCTCGAATACGACGACGTGGCCAACGACCAGCGCAAGGTGATCTACCAGCAGCGCAACGACATCCTCGACGCCGAGGACCTGACCACGCAGATCGCCTCGCTGCGCGAAGGCTGCTTCACCGATCTGGTGCGGCAATACGTTCCGCCTGAATCAGTCGAGGAACAATGGGACTTGCCGTCTCTTGAAAAGGTGCTGAACGACGAGTGGCAGATTCCTCTGCCTTTGCAGTCCGAGGTTCAGGCCGCCGAGGCGATCACCGACGAGGACATCCTGGACAAGGTGGTGCAGCGCGCCAACGAAGCCTTCGCGGCCAAGGTCGAGCAGGTCGGCGCGGCCAACTTCACGCAGTTCGAACGCGTGGTGCTGCTGCAAAGCATAGACACTCACTGGCGTGAACACCTGAGCGCGCTGGACTACCTGCGCCAGGGCATCCATCTGCGCGGCTTCGCGCAGAAGCAGCCCAAGCAGGAATACAAGCGCGAGGCATTCGAACTGTTTGGCCAGTTGCTCGACTCCGTCAAGAACGATGTCACCCGCGTCCTGATGACGGTGCAGGTCCAGTCCGGCGAACAGCTGGAGCAGGCGGCCGAGGCAATGGAAGACCGCGCCGAACACATCAGCAATGTCACCTACACCGCGCCCACCGAGACCGGCGAGGCCCAGTCCACAGTGGATCCGACGACTCTGGGTGTGCACAGCGGCACGCTGCCCAGCGGAATGCCGGTGCCGCGTGTGGGGCGCAACGATCCTTGCCCTTGCGGCAGTGGCAAAAAGTACAAGGCCTGCCACGGCAGGCTCAACTGATCGGCAGACCGGGGCAGCGTCCCGGCCTGCCGATGGCGCTTATTTCTCGATACGGCGTTTGGTCTGGCGCGCCAGCCACGCGTTGTAGCTGGCGTCTTGCGGCGGCCAATAACTCCGGTCGAGCTGGAACAGCGCGCCGATCAGGGTCTCGTTGCGTCCCAGCGCAAATGCCGGCTTGAGTTCGGGTTCGGCGCCGTGCCCCAGTGCCAGCCGCAATTCCAGGTCGATCAGCTTTTTGCCCTTGCGGATTTCGGCGATCAATGACGGGTCCACGTCGTCGGCGCGGGCGAGTTCGGCCAGGTCGCCCAGGCGATCGGTAGATTCGAGCTGCAGCCAGCTGACTTGGCCCTCGGCGCTCAGGCCCAGCACGCCGAAGGGGTCGCCCAGGACCACGTGCTCCACCCAGTGGCGGGCGGCAAAGTCGGACAGGTCGCGCACCACCGATGG
Organism: Burkholderiaceae bacterium; assembly: GCA_030653255.1. Lineage (GTDB taxonomy): Bacteria > Pseudomonadota > Gammaproteobacteria > Burkholderiales > Burkholderiaceae_C > JAURZS01. Next base: position 13,497 of record JAURZS010000081.1, read on the forward strand.
CACGCGCAGCGCAGCCATCTGCTCTGGCGTCAGGGTGGCGCGCCAGAGTTGGGACTGCCACGCGTTGGGTGCAGCCAGAAGTTGGCTCACGGCATCCATGAGGCGGCGCGAGATGTCCGGCGCCTGCTTGGTCATGAAGTGGTCGATCAGGCCGCGATTGAATGCGTTGACGGCAACTTGCTCATCGGCCTGGCCGGTCAGCAGGATGCGCGAGCCCGGCCAGTCAATCAGCTCGCCCAGCGCCTGCAGTCCGTCCATGCTGGGCATGGCGTAGTCCACCACGCAGACCTTGGTCAGGCCATAGCGTCTGGTGTCGGAAGCCCAATACGCCAGGATTTGCGGGATCAGCGCCCGCCCGCTGCGCCACTGAGAAATCATCTCCTGCAGGTTCCAGGCGTCGGCCTCCCACAGAGGGGGCTCCTGCTGGAGGTAGTTGATGCACTCCTGAGGGCCGGAGAACAGTTTGACCATCCATTGCCTGGGCAGCACCACGCCCAGCATTTCAAGGTAGTCATGGTCGTCGTCCAGGAACACCACGGTCCCGGGACGTTGGAACAGCGGAAAACTCACAGCGTGTCGATTCGTGGCGAATGCGGTGGTGCTGTCACGCAAAATTCCCGTCGCGCAGCATAATACTGTCCGTGGACCAAGTGCTTACTCCCTATTCTGAAATCGTGTTGCTGTTTGCATCTGCAAATGCAATCGTGGGCATTGTTTCAGTTATGGGAGAGGGTGACCATGAAGCTACCTGTCAACCTTGACAGTGTGTGCCTCGAAACCACGCTCGCCGACTGGCTGGGCGTGATGCGAGAATTTGCCGTAGAGGCCGTAGTTGTGCTAGGCCCTGATCTGTTCGGGGGCAGGGAAGATCGCCAGGTCATGGCGGTTTACCCGCCCGGGATCCTGGACGCTGCGCACGCGCTGGCCGAAAGCGACGATTTCGGCGCGAGCTGGCGCGAGTCCGACGCGCCCATGGTCGCCTGGCAGCATATTGCCAAGACCGAACAGCTCAGCTCCTGCGCCTGGCGTCTGCAATGGCTGGCACACGGCTTGCAGTCGCTGGTCAGGGTGGAATTTTCCCTGCCGGCGGGCCGTGCCTTCGAGTGTTTTCTGTTCAGCCCGCGCGAATTCAACAACCGCTCGGAGGCCGCAGAGCTGGTCTGGTCGGCGCTCAATATCTGGCCCGTGGTGCGCCGCGGCATATCCCAGTCGCGCTGTAATCTCACCCGGCGCGAACGCGAATGCCTGACGCTGGCCTTCCACGGGTTGACAGCCCGTGCCAGCGCCGAACAACTCAAGTGCAGCGACCGCACCATCAATTACCATCTGGCCAACGCGATGGCCAAGCTCAAGGTCGACAACAAGATGGCGGCGATACAGCGCGCCTGTTGGGTCGGCGCCATCTGAACCGAACCCGGCCGAACCGACCACTTTGCCCTCATGACTTTTCTTGCGATCGACGTAGGTAACACCCGCCTGAAATGGGCACAGTACGAATCCGCCAAACCCGGGGCGGCCATGCTGGCGCACGGCGCCGAATTTCTGGAGAACATCGACCGGCTGTCCGATGAGGGCTGGGCGTGCCTGGCGGCGCCAGACAGCATGCTCGGCTGCATTGTCGCGGGCGACGCGGTCAAGCGCCGGGTGCAGGAGCAGATGGAACTATGGGACGTGGCGCCCCAATGGGTGGTGGCCAGCGCCGCCGAAGCCGGGCTCGTCAACGGCTATGACCATCCAGCCCGGCTGGGCTCGGACCGCTGGATCGCCATGATCGGCGCACGTCACCGCATGCTGGCACGCGGCCCGGCCCGGCCCATGGTGGTGGTGATGGTGGGCACGGCCGTGACCGTCGAGGCGGTTGACGCCGAGGGCCTTTTCAAGGGCGGCTACATCATTCCGGGGCACGGCATCATGCTGCGCGCGCTGGAGTCTGGCACCGCGGGCCTGCATGTGCCCACCGGCGAGGTGCGAGAGTTTCCGACCAATACCAGTGATGCGCTGACCAGCGGCGGCACCTACGCCATTGCCGGTGCGGTCGAGCGCATGGTGCAGCATGTGCGCGCGCACTGCGGCGCCGAACCCTATTGCGTCATGACCGGCGGCGCGGGCTGGAAAATGGCCCCCAGCATGCTGGGCGATTTCGAGCTGGTCGACAACCTGATCTTCGACGGCCTGCTTGAGATCGCGTCGCGCCGGCCGTTTTGAGCCCGTGCCCGTGCGCGGCCGTCACGGCGGGCGGATGATTTACTTCGCCGCCAGCCATTCCTCCGCCAGGCGCACCCAGTAGGTCGCACCCAGGGGAATCAGGCTGTCATTGAAATCGTAGCTCGGGTTGTGCAGCGTGCAGGGCCCGCCGCCATGGCCCATGTCGCGGTGCTGGCCGTCGCCGTTGGCGATGAAGGCATAGCAACCGGGGCGGGCCTGCAGCATGTAGGAGAAATCTTCCGCGCCCATGGTCGGTTCCTGCGCCACGACCTGGCTTTCGCCCACGATGCCGGCCATGACACGCCGGGCGAAGGCGGCTTCGCGCTCGTGGTTGATGGTCGGCGGGTAATTGCGGACAAACTCGAAGTCGCATTGCGCGCCCTGTGCGGCGCACAGGTGTTCGGCCACCTGGCGCATGCGCTGCTCGATCATGTCCAGCACCTCCAGGGTGAAGGTGCGTACCGTGCCCTGGAGTTCGCAGCGGTCGGGGATGACATTGGTGGCCTCTCCGGCATGGATCATGGTCACCGAGATCACGCCGGCGTCCACCGGCTTTTTGTTGCGGCTGATGATGTTCTGGAAGGCCTGCACCATCATGCAGGCCACGGGAACGGGGTCGATGCCGCTGTGCGGCAGGGCCGCGTGTCCGCCCTTGCCCCGGACCGTGATCCTGAATTCGTTGCTCGACGCCATGACCGGCCCCGGGCTCACGGCGAAGCTGCCGGTGGGCAGACCGGGCCAGTTGTGCAGGCCGAACACGGCCTCCATGGGAAAGCGGTCGAACAGGCCGTCGCGGATCATTTCGCGTGCGCCGCCGCCGCCTTCTTCGGCGGGCTGGAAGATCAGGTAGACGGTGCCGTCGAAGTTGCGGTGCTTTGCCAGGCGTTGGGCGGCGGCCAGCAGCATGGCGGTGTGGCCGTCATGGCCGCAGGCGTGCATCTTGCCGGGGTGCCGGCTGGCATGGCCGAAGGTGTTGGATTCCTGCATGGGCAGCGCGTCCATGTCGGCGCGCAGACCGATGGCGCGCTCTGAGCTGCCATTGCGTACGATGCCCACCACGCCGGTGGTGCCCAGCCCGCGGTGCACGGGAATGCCCCATTGTTCGAGCTGGCGTGCCACCACGTCGGCGGTGCGGACTTCTTCGAAGCATAGTTCGGGGTGGGCGTGCAAATCGCGCCGGATGGCGGCGATGCCAGCGGCCTCGGTGACCAGGGAATCGATGAGCTTCATGGGCACAGTCTAGCGGGCGTTGCTCGGCAGTGCTGGCTAGGGTTTCTCTCCGGCGGCGATCTGGACGACAATTCGGCGATGACCGTCATTGTTCCAGTAGCCGACGCCGGCGCGCCGACGACCGAGGTGCGCGGCGCCTGTCCGCACGATTGTCCCGACACCTGCGCCCTGGTGACCACGGTGCGCGACGGTGTGGCGCTCAAGGTGCAGGGCAACCCGGCGCATGCACAGACGGGCGGGGTGCTGTGCACCAAGGTCTCTCGTTATGTGCAGCGGGTCTATCACCCGGAGCGCCTGCTGCACCCCTTGCGACGCGTGGGCCCCAAGGGCCTGGGGCGCTTCGAGCGCGTAGGGTGGGACGAGGCCCTGGCCGATATTGCCGCACGCCTGCAGACCATTGCGGCGCGATCTGGTCCGCAAGCCATCGTGCCCTACAGCTACGCCGGCACCATGGGGCTGGTGCAGGGCGAGAGCATTGCCGCGCGTTTCTTCAACCGCCTGGGCGCCTCGCAGCTGGACCGCACCATCTGCTCCATGGCCGGCACCGAGGGTCTGGTCCATACCCTGGGCGCCAAGGTGGGCATGCGGGTGGAGCACTATGCCGAGTCGAAGCTGATCCTGGTCTGGGGCAGCAACTCGATTGCCAGCAATCTGCATTTCTGGCGCTATGCGCAAATGGCCAAACGCGATGGCGCCAAACTGGTGTGCATAGACCCGCGGCGCACCGAGACTGCCGAGAAATGCCATGAACACATTGCGCTGCGTCCCGGGACGGACGCGGCGCTGGCCCTGGCGCTGATGCACGAGCTGATCGCCAACGACGCGCTGGACGCGGACTACATCGAGCGCCACACGCTGGGCTGGGAGGCGCTGCGCGAACGCGCGCTGCAGTGGCCGCCCGAGCGCGCCGCGCGGGTCTGCGGAGTTCCGGTCGAGCAGATACGTTCACTGGCACGCGACTACGGCAGCATGGCGCCGGCTGCCATACGCCTGAACTACGGCATGCAGCGCGTGCGCGGCGGTGGCAATGCCGTGCGCGCAGTGGCCTGCCTGCCGGCGCTGATCGGAGCCTGGCGGCACCGCGCGGGCGGCGTGCTGCTGAGCAGTTCGGGACAATACCCCGTGAACCGCGCCGCCTTGCAGCGTCCGGACCTGCTCGCAGGCGCGCCGCCGCGCATCCTGAACATGGTGACCATCGGCGATGACCTGCTGCGCCAGACCTCGCCGGAATTCGGGCCGAAGATCGAGGCGCTGCTGGTCTACAACAGCAACCCGGTGGCGGTGGCGCCGCAGTCGGCCAGGGTGGCGCAGGGCTTTGCGCGCGACGATCTCTTCACCGTGGTGCTGGAACAGTTCCAGACCGATACCGCCGACCATGCCGACTATGTGCTGCCCGCCACCACCCAGCTTGAACACTGGGACATCCACCTGAGCTATGGCCACAGCGATGTGCTGCTGAACCGGCCCGCCATCGCGCCGCTGGGTGAAGCGCGGCCCAATACCGCGATTTTTCGGGAGCTGGCGCGGCGCATGGGCTTCGAGCCGCAGGCCTTTGAAGACAGCGACGAGGCATTGTGCCGCATGGCTTTTCGCCAGGCCTCGGGTGACGCGGTGGATTTCGCGCAGCTGCTCGACCAGGGCTTTGCCACCCTGCCGGGGTCTGATGCGCCATTTGCGCAGGGGGGATTCCCCACCCCGTCGGGACGCTGCGAGTTCTACAGCGCACGGCTGGCCGCGCAGGGCATGGACGGCTTGCCGGACCATCTGTCCAACTACGAGACGGCTGGCGCATCGCCGCTCGCTGAGAGCTATCCGCTGGCTTTCATTTCGCCGCCGGCGCGCAATTTCCTGAACTCGACTTTCGTCAATGTGCGCAGCCTGCGTGACATCGAAGTCGAGCCGGTGCTGGAGATCCATCCTGAAGACGCTGCCGCACGTGGCATCGTCAGTGGAGACGTGGTGCGCGTGTTCAATGCGCGCGGCGTCTACCATTGCAAGGCGTTGGTGTCGCAACGGGCGCGGCCCGGCGTGGTCAACGGGCTTGGGGTGTGGTGGCGCAAGCTGGGGCTGGGGGGCACCAATGTCAACGAGCTGACCAGCCAGCGCCTGACCGATCTGGGCCGCGGGCCGGTGTTCTACGACTGTCTGGTCGAGGTGCAGGCGCAGCGGACCGAGGGCGCATGAGCCTGGGCCGGACCACGGTGAGCCTCGTGCTTGCCTTGGGCAGGCGCCCTTGGGGTGCCGCGGTACTGGTCATTGGCGCCGTGCTGCTGTCGCTGGGGGGCTGCGCGGACACGCGCTATTACTGGCAGTCGGTCAGCGGCCACATGCACATGCTCACCGCCGCCCGGCCGGTGAACGACTGGCTGGCCGACACCGCCACACCGGCCGAGCTGCGCGAGCGGCTGCGCCTGGGCCAGCGGGTGCGCCGCTTTGCGGTGGAGGCGCTGCATTTGCCAGACAACCCAAGCTACCGTCGCTATGCGGAACTGGGCCGCCCGGCGGCGGTGTGGAATGTGGTTGCCGCGCCCGAATATTCGCTCACCCTCAAGACCTGGTGCTTTCCGGTGGCTGGCTGCGTCGGGTACCGCGGCTATTTCGATCAGGCCGAGGCGCAGACCGAGGCGGCGGCATTGCGTGCTGCGGGGCTGGAGGCCAGTGTCTACGGGGTGCCGGCCTATTCCACGCTGGGCTGGATGAACTGGGCCGGCGGCGATCCGCTGCTGAGCACCTTCATTCGTTATCCGGAGTCGGAGTTTGCGCGTCTGCTGTTCCATGAGCTGGCGCACCAGGTGGTCTATGTGTCGGGCGACACTGCGTTCAACGAATCGTATGCGACCGCCGTCGAGCGGCTTGGCACGGCGCAGTGGCTGAAGACGCAGGCCTCGCCCCAGAGCCTTGCCATGCATGAGCGCATCGAGCAAAGGCGTGCGCAGTTTCGTGCGCTGACGCAGGCGACGCGACGCGAGCTCGAAGCGCTCTACCGCGCAATGCCGGCCGATGTGGCCGCACGCAAGCGTGCGATCCTGCAGTCCTTCCGCGACAACTACGCGGCACTCAAGGTCCAGTGGGGCGGCTTCGCGGGCTATGACGCCTGGGTGGCCCAGGCCAACAATGCCAGCTTCGGGGCACAGGCGGCCTACGACGATGGCGTGCCGGCCTTCGAGGCCCTGTTTCTGCGCGAGGGGGGCGACTGGACCCGGTTCCATGCCGCAGTACGCCAATTGGCGGCGCTGGCACCGGCGCCGCGGCGCCAGGCGCTGGAGGCCTTGCGGATCAGCTCAGGGATTCGATGAGGTCGACGTACTGTTGCATCGCGTCTTCAGCGCCAACGCCCTTCAGGTTATTCCAGGCGTCCCATTTGGCACGGCCCACCATGTCGCCGAAGCCGGGTTTCTTTTCGGTGTTGTCGCCGATCGTGGCCTGCTTGTACAGCGCATAGATCTTGAGCAGCGTGGCGTTGTCAGGACGCTCGCCGAGGTTCTTGGAGTTGGCGAAGGCATCGGCGAAAGCTTGTTTCAGGTCGGCCATGAAAAAGGTCCTCGAGACGGGGGTGTAGGGCGTGCTGCCTGCGCAACTGCGCGCGGCGGATGGCCCTATCTTACGGCCGGCGGCTAAAATCCCCATTGCACCGTCGCCCCGCCGGTGCATTTTCATTCCCGGGGCCATGTAGAGGACCACCATGTACAAAAACCTCGCTGCCGCGCTCGCGGCCGCCTGTTGTTTGCTTCCTGTTTTTTCCCAGACACCCGAACCCCTGAAGGTCGGCTTTGTCTATGTCACTCCCTTGAGCGATACCGGCTGGGTGCGCCAGCACGATGAGGGCCGCAAGGCCGTCGAGGCGGCGCTCGGGTCTCGCGTCAGGACCCGCTATGTCGAGAACGTCGCCGAAGGGCCGGATGCCGAGCGCGTGATCCGCGACCTCGCGCAGCAAGGCCATCGCCTGATCTTCACGCCCAGTTTTGGCTACATGGAGCCCACGCTGAAGGTGGCCCGCGAGTTCCCCGGTGTGCGCTTCGAGTCCATCACCGGCTACAAGACTGCCGCCAATGTGGCGGTGGCCAATGCGCGCTATTACGAAGGCCGGTATCTGGCCGGCGTGGCCGCCGGCCGGGTCACGAAGAGCCATGTCGCGGGCTATGTCGCGGGCTTTCCCATTCCCGAGGTGCTCCAGGGCATCAATGCCTTCGCGCTGGGCATGCGTTCGGTCGATCCGCGCGCCGAAGTCAGGGTGGTCTGGATCAACACCTGGTTCGACCCGGCGCGCGAGCGCGATGCAGCAATGACACTGTTCGCGCAGGATGCCGACGTGATCGCCTTCCACACCGCTTCAACCGCCGTCATGGCCGCAGCCCAGGAGCGCGGCAAGTGGGCCGTGGCCTACCACTCCGACATGCGCGGCGTCGCGCCCGACGTGCAGTTGCTCGCGGTCACGCACCACTGGGGTGACTACTACACCCGGCGCGCGCGGGCTGTGCTCGATGGCAGCTGGCAGCCTGGCACGGTCTGGGGCGGCGTGAAGGAGGGCATGATCCGCGTCGGCGACTTCTCACGCCGCGTGCCGCAGGCCGTGCGCGAGGAGGTGCTGGCGCGCCAGCGCGACATCGCTGCGGGCCGTCTGCACCCCTTCCATGCGGTGAGCGACATCTTCGACAGCGACGGGCGGCGCGTCATCGCTGCGGGCACGACGCTCAGCGACGCGCAGATTCTCGGCATGGACTGGCTGGTTCGGGGCGTTCAGGGCAGGAAGTAGGCTCGCCGGTCCGGCTTTGTATACAGGCCATACGGGCGGCACGATTTCCCGGCTGCCCAACTGGGCTAAGCTGTCAGACCATGCAAGCCTTTCGCGCCGCCATTCTGCGTTTTGCCGACGACCGTTCCGCCATTTATGAGGAGGATGGCCTGCTGGTCATCGGGCCGGATGCCAAGGGTGCACAGGTCGTGCGTGCCGTGGGGCCCTGGCATCAGCTCAGGGACGACTTCCCCGGCGTGGCGGTCGAGCATCTGCCGGGCCGCATCATCGCGCCGGGCTTCATCGATCTGCATCTCCATTTCCCGCAGACCGATGTCATCGGCTCACCTGCCGAGGGCTTGCTGCCCTGGCTGGACAACTACACCTTTCCGCACGAGAGTCGCTTCCACGAGGCAGCGCACGCGGCCGAGGTCGCCGCCTTTTTCATGGAAGAGCTGCTGCGCAACGGTGTGACCACGGCGCTGGCTTTCGCGTCTTCGCACCCGGCCTCGGTCACGGCTTTCTTTGAAGAGGCCGAGCGCCGCCGCCTGCGCATGATCTGCGGCAAAGTGCTGATGGACCGTCACGCACCCGATGGCGTGCGCGACGACACCGAGCAGGGACTGATCGACAGCGAGGCGCTGATCCGCCAGTGGCACGGCCGGGGCCGGCTGGGCTATGCGATCACGCCGCGTTTCGCGCCGAGCTGCACCGAGGCGCAGTTGCGCGGCGCGGGCGAACTCGCCGCCCGCCATCCGGATGTCTGGATCCAGTCGCACGTGGCCGAGAACCGGGACGAAGTACGCTGGGCGCGCGCGCTTTTTCCTGCCGCACGCTCCTATCTGTCGGTATATGCCGATTACGGCCTGATGCGCGAGCGCGCGGTCTACGCGCACTGCATCCACTTCGACGACGACGACCGCCGCCTGATGCGCGACACCGGCGCGGCAGCAGCCGTCAGCCCGACCAGCAATCTGTTTCTTGGCAGCGGCTTCTTCGACTACGAGGGCGCGCGGCGCATCGGGTTTTTGCATGGCCTGGCGAGCGACATCGGCGGGGGCACCAGCTTCAGTCCGTTTCATACCATGCTCGCGGCCTATTACGTGGGACGCGAAGGCCAGTCCAAACCGGGGGTCTCCTTGACGCCGCAGCAGCTCTGGTGGCAGCACACGGCCGGTGGGGCGCAGGCGCTCGGGCTGGACGGGACCCGGGGCAGGCCGTCCATCGGCAATCTGCAGCCGGGTTGCGAGGGCGATTTTCTTGTCATCAATCCGCAGGCCACGCCGCTTCTGGCGCGCAAGACGGCGCGAGCGCAAAGCCTGGATGAATTGCTGTTCAGCCTGATCGTGCTGGGCGATGACCGGCTCATCGAGCGGACCGTCATTTCCTGAACTGGCGCTGGCTCGCTCTAGAATCCCCGGCATGAGCATCAAAAGCGACAAATGGATCCGCCGCATGGCCGAGTCCACCGGCATGATCGAACCCTTCGAGCCCCGGCAGGTTCGCGAGAGCGAGGGCCGCAAGATCATCAGCTACGGCACCAGCAGCTACGGCTACGACATCCGCTGCGCGCCGGAGTTCAAGGTGTTCACCAACATCCACAGCACGGTGGTCGACCCCAAGAACTTCGACGAAAAGAGTTTTGTCGACTTCCACGGCGACAGCTGCATCATTCCGCCCAACAGCTTTGCGCTGGCGCGCACGGTCGAGTATTTCCGTATTCCGCGCAATGTGCTCACGATCTGCCTGGGCAAGAGCACCTATGCGCGCTGCGGCATCATCGTCAACGTGACGCCCTTCGAGCCCGAGTGGGAAGGCTTTGTCACGCTGGAGTTCTCCAACACCACGCCGCTGCCCGCACGCATCTATGCCGGCGAGGGCTGCGCCCAGGTGCTGTTCTTCGAGAGCGACGAAGTCTGCGAGACCAGCTACAAGGACCGTGGCGGCAAGTACCAGGGCCAGCGCGGCGTCACGTTGCCGCGGGCCTGAGGGAGTCAGCCCTCGGCGGCTTCGATCAGAAAGCGCAGGCGCCGCACGCCCTGCCATTCGTCGGCGTCCAGCCGGAAGGCCAGCACCACGCGGCGCGGCAGCGGCTCGGTCCGCCCGAACCAGATGCCGTCCACGGGCTGCCCCTGGTGCTTGAGTTTGAGTGCC
>JAURZS010000092.1 GCA_030653255.1 Burkholderiaceae bacterium
AGGCGCGGCGACAGCGTGGGCAGCGCGCCCGGCACGCGCCCCGCGCCGCCCGGCGCGCCCGCACCGTCGGGGCCGCCAGACGCGAGGGCATCGTCCGCCGCCACACGCGGGCGCACGCCGCGCAGGGTGTCAAAGGCTTGCTCGCCACGGAAGAACAATTCATAGCGCGCGTCGATCCGTTCGGCGGCAAAGTGCGCAACGCCGCGTTCGTCGACATAGCCCCAGACATCGGCTTGGGCCATCAGGTGAAGCGACAGCGCCAGGGTTGCCACGACCCAGCGCGCAAGGCGCCTCAGCGCGCTCATGCAAACACCTCCAGCCCCTGCTGCCGGCGCTGCGAGAACTCCGACGCCAGCATGGACATCACGACCAATGCGTCGTAGCCGTCGGCCACGCGCACGGCATCGCGCAGGCGGCCTTCAACGGTAAAGCCCTCGCTCTCGTAGAGTTTCTGCGCGCGCGTGTTCAGGCTTTTGACGTCCAGCCAGAGGCGGTGCGCGCCGAGGTCGTCGAAGGCGATCTTCTTGGCCACCCGGATGGCCGCGCGGCCGAAGCCCTGTCCCTTGGGTTGCACCACCATGCGCTTGAGTTCGAGCGAATGGTGCGGGCTGCGGCAGCCGATCAGGATCAGGAAGCCGACAGCGTCCAGCCCGGCGCCGCCTTCGACGATGAAATGCCGGAAGTCCGGGAAACGGATCGCGGCTTCGTGCTGCGTACGCTCCCAGGGCGTGATGAAAGGCAGATTGACAGGGTCGCGCTCCAGCGTCAGCACGAAATCGATGTCGCTTTGCATGGTTGGGCGCAGCCGCATGCGCACAGTCTGGCGCAGCGCGACACCGGAGCCAGGCTGGAGCAGCGCCATCAGATGTCGACCTCCACGCTGTCGCCGTGCAGCTCCATCAACTCGCGCCGCGCAGCGGCTTCTCCCTTGCCCATGAGCTGGGTGATGAGGTTCTCGGTCTGCAGAAAATCCATGGCGCCCAGGTGCACGGGCAGCAGGCGGCGGGTGTCGGGGTTGAGTGTGGTGTCCCACAACTGCTCGGCGCTCATTTCACCCAGACCCTTGAAGCGGCTGATGTTCCATGCGCCTTCGCGCACGCCTTCCTTGCGCAGCTTGTCGAGGATGGCGGTGAGTTCGCCTTCGTCCAGCGCGTAGGCCTTGGACGCGGGCTTCTTGCCGCGGGCCGGCGCGTCGACCCGGAACAGCGGCGGGCGTGCCACGTAGATGTGGCCGGTCTCGATCAGCTTGGGGAAATGCCGGAAGAACAAGGTGAGCAGCAGCACCTGGATGTGCGAGCCATCGACGTCGGCATCGCTGAGGATGCAGACCTTGCCGTAGCGCAGGCCGCTCAGGTCGGGCGAATCGTCGGGGCCGTGGGGGTCGACGCCGATGGCCACCGCGATGTCGTGGATCTCGGTGTTGGCGAACAACCGGTCGCGCTCGACCTCCCAGGTGTTGAGCACCTTGCCGCGCAGCGGCAGTATGGCCTGGGACTCCTTGTCGCGGCCCATCTTGGCGCTGCCGCCGGCGGAGTCCCCCTCGACGAGGAAGACTTCGTTGTGGGCCAGGTCGCGGCTCTCGCAGTCGGTGAGCTTGCCAGGCAACACGGCCACGCCCGAGCCCTTGCGCTTTTCGACTTTCTGGCCTGCGCGCTGGCGCGTCTGCGCGGCGCGTATCGCCAGCTCGGCCAGGCGGCGGCCGTATTCCACGTGCTGATTGAGCCACAGCTCCAGCGCCGGGCGCACGAAGCCGGAGACCAGACGCACGGCATCGCGTGAGTTGAGGCGCTCTTTGATCTGGCCCTGGAACTGCGGGTCCAGCACCTTGGCGCTGAGCACGTAGCTGGCGCGCGCAAACACGTCTTCGGGCAGCAGCTTGACGCCCTTGGGCAACAGCGAATGCATGTCGATGAAGCTCTTGACCGCCGTGAACAGTCCGTCGCGCAGGCCACTCTCGTGGGTGCCGCCGGCACTGGTGGGAATGAGGTTGACGTAGCTCTCGCGCACCGGCAGGCCGTCTTCGGTGAAGGCCACGCACCACTGCGCGCCCTCGCCCTCTGCGAAGCTGTCGCTCTGCGCATCGGCATAGCCCTCGCCGTCGAACAGCGGAATGACCGGGTCGCCGGAGAGCGACTGCATGAGGTAATCGCGCAGCCCGCCCTTGTAGAGCCAGGTCTGGGTGTCGCGGGTTTTTTCGTTGAGCAGCGTGACCGACACGCCAGGCATGAGCACGGCCTTGCTGCGCAGCAGGTGCGTGAGCTCGGCCAGGGGCAGCACGGGGGTCTCGAAGTATTTGGCGTCGGGCCAGACGCGCACCGTGGTGCCGGACTTGCGGTCGCCCTCGGCAGCGGGGCGCAGCGAGAGTTTCTCGATGACGTCACCGCCGGAGAACACCAGGCGCGCCACCATGCCGTCGCGGCAGGAGGTGGCTTCAAGCCGCTTGGCCAGCGCGTTGGTCACGCTCACCCCCACGCCGTGCAGACCGCCTGAGAAGCTGTAGGCGCCGCCCTTGCCTTTGTCGAACTTGCCACCCGCGTGCAGCCGCGTGAACACGAGTTCGATCACGGGTGCTTTTTCCTCGGGATGCATGCCAAAGGGAATGCCACGGCCGTCGTCCTCGACGCTGACGGAGGCGTCCGCATGCAGCGTCACCTTGATCTTGCGCCCATGGCCGGCCAGGGCTTCGTCTGCAGAGTTGTCCAGGACTTCCTGGATCACGTGCAACGGATTGTCGGTGCGCGTGTACATGCCGGGTCGTTGCTTGACCGGCTCCAGGCCTTTGAGCACCCGGATGGAACCTTCGGAATAATCGGTGGGCAGTTTGCCCGCGTTGCTTGCCATGACTGGATTGTAGTCCGATGGCAGAAAAATACTGGATATAAAACCAGTCGGGAGTCAAGCCCTCCCGGGTGACCGACTGCAGCCTGCACCCAAAATCGCTACAGTTCCAGTCATGACGTCTTCCCGAAACCTGTCCATCACCCAGATTCTTCTGTGCGGCGCCACGATCGTCACGCTGTCCATGGGTGTGCGGCACGGCTTCGGGCTGTGGATGCTACCCATCACCCAGGCCCAGGGCTGGACCCGCGAGACCTTTGCCATGGCCATCGCCATACAGAATCTCTCCTGGGGCGTGGCGGGCATCTTCGCGGGCATGGTGGCCGACCGCTTCGGCGCCTTCAAGGTGGTGATGGCGGGCGGACTGATCTACGCCGTGGGTCTGGCCGGCATGGCTGCCGCCACGACGCCCCTGACCTTCGCCCTGACCTGCGGCGTGCTGATCGGCATTGCCCAGGCCGGCACCACCTATGCGGTGATCTTCGGCGTGATCGGGCGCAATGTGCCGGAACACAAACGCGCCGGCGCCATGGGCATGGCGGCAGCCGCGGGCTCCTTCGGCCAATTCCTGATGGTGCCCACCGAGGGCTTTCTGATCAGCTTCTTCGGCTGGCAGCAGGCCTTGTCGATGCTCGGCTTTGCGGTACTGCTGATCGTCCCCCTGGCCTACGGCCTGCGCGAGCCGGCCTTCACGGGCGGCGCCCCCATCAAGCGCGAGCAGACCATCATCCAGGCCATCCGCGAGGCCTTCAAATACCCGAGCTTCCAGTTGCTCACCGCAGGCTATTTCGTCTGCGGCTTTCAGGTGGTGTTCATCGGCGTGCACATGCCGAGCTACCTCAAGGACAAGGGGCTTGAGCCACAGGTCGCGGGCTATGCGCTGGCCCTGATCGGCCTGTTCAATGTGGTGGGTACTTATGCGGCGGGCATTCTGAGCCAGCGCATGGCCAAGAAGAATGTGCTGTCCATCATCTATGCATCGCGCTCGGTGGGCATTGCGCTGTTCCTGCTGGCGCCGCTGTCGCCGCTGAGCGTCTATCTGTTCTCGGCCTTCATGGGCATTTTCTGGTTGTCCACCGTGCCGCCCACAAGCTCGCTGGTGGCGCAGATCTTTGGCGTGCAGCACATGTCCATGCTCGGCGGCTTCATGTTCTTCACCCACCAGATCGGCTCTTTCCTGGGGGTGTGGCTGGGCGGCCTGCTCTACGACCGCACCGGCAGCTACGACGTGGTCTGGGGCATCGCGATCGCGCTGGGCGTGTTCGCCGCGCTGATCAACCTGCCGATCAAGGAAGCCACCATCCAGCGCGCGCCACAGCCAGCCTGACGCCATGCGGATATCCACATTCCTGTTCTCCATCGCGGCGCTTGTGGCGCTGGCGGGCGTGTTCCTGATGTATACCCGCCCGGCCTTCATGGTGATGCTGGCCGAGCAGCTCTGGGCCTGTTTTTGAGTCACGCCCTGCTCGGCGAGCCGTCGGAATGGGTGCGGCGCTGGTCGCACCTGGCGCCGCCACGCGGGCGGGTGCTCGACCTGGCTTGCGGCCCGGGCCGGCACATGCGCTGGTTCGCGCAGCGCGGCCACCCGGTGCTGGGCGTGGACCGCTCGCCCGAGGCGCTGGCCAGTGCATCCGCCTTCGGCCAGACCCTGGCGGCCGACATCGAAAATGCGCCCTGGCCGCTGGACGCGGCCGACAGCTTCGCGGTGGTCGTCGTAACAAACTACCTGTGGCGCCCGCTGTTGCCGCGCATCTTGCAGTGCGTGGCTCCCGGCGGCGTGCTGATCTACGAGACTTTCGCCCAGGGCAACGAGACCGTGGGCAAGCCCTCGCGGCCTGAATTCCTGCTGCGTCCCGGCGAACTGCTGCAGGCTTGCGAGGGACTGCGCATCGTCGCCTTTGAGGACGGATTCCTGAGCTCGCCGGAGCGCTTCGTGCAGCGCATCGCGGCCGTGCGGGAGTCCGGGGGCGGCGCGCCGTCGCGGCACGGGATCGCAGGCCCCGCGCCTGAGTAGAATGCGCACATACACTCCAACCTCGGATTCGACACCTCAATGGGCCCCATCACCGGAAGCATCGTCGCGCTGGTCACCCCGATGCATGAAGACGGCAGCGTGGACTATCCCACGCTGCGCAAGCTGATCGACTGGCATATAGCCGAAGGCACGGACTGCGTCGGTGTGGTCGGCACCACCGGAGAATCCCCCACCGTCAGCGTGCAGGAGCACTGCGAGATCATCCGCGTATCGGTGGAGCAGGCACGCGGCCGCGTGCCCATCATGGCGGGCTGCGGCGCCAACTCCACCTCAGAGGCCATCGAACTGGCCCGCTTTGCCAAGGGCGTCGGCGCTGACTGCCAGTTGCAGGTCGTGCCCTACTACAACAAGCCGACGCAAGACGGCCTGTATCTGCACTTCAAGGCCATTGCCGAAGCCGTCGACCTGCCCACCGTTCTTTACAACGTGCCTGGACGCTCCGCCGCAGACATGGCCCACGAGACCGTGTTGCGCCTGGCGCAAGTGCCCGGCATCGTCGGCATCAAGGAAGCCACCGGCAACATCGAGCGCGCCCAGTGGCTGATCAAGGAAGTGCCCAGGGGCTTTGCGGTCTATTCAGGCGACGATGCCACGGCTGTCGCGCTGATGCTGTGTGGCGGACAGGGCAATGTCAGTGTCACAGCCAACATCGCACCGCGCCTGATGCACGATCTGTGTGCGGCCGCTGTGGCGGGCGACGCCCGCAACGCCATGGCGCTGCAACTGAAGTTGCTGCCCTTGCACAAACATCTGTTTGTCGAAGCCAACCCGATTCCCGTCAAATGGGCCATGGCCCGACTGGGTCTGTGCGGTGGCACCCTGCGCCTGCCCATGACCCCGCTGGCCAGTGGCCACCAAGCCACGGTCGAGGCGGCCCTGCGCGCCAGCGGCCTGCTTTGAACCGCCCGCGCTCCAGAGTCACCCGAATTTTTAGAGGACCCTATCCCGTGAATCAAATTGCAAGACTGGGCCTTTTGAGCCTGTCGCTGGCCCTGGCAGCGTGCTCGTCGATGGATTTTCTCGACGGCGACAAGGTCGACTACAAAAGCGCAGGCCGGGGCGTCTCGCTCGATGTGCCGCCCGACCTCACCCAGCTGACCCGCGACAACCGCTACGCCATTCCTGGCGGCGCGGTCACGGCCTCTGGTTTCCAGGCTGCACAACCCAGCCCGAGCGCGGCCACCGCCGTCTCCAACATCGGCGACGTGCGCATCGAGCGCGCGGGCAATCAGCGCTGGCTGGTCATCAACCGTCCGGCCGACCAGCTCTGGGGCCCGGTGCGCGACTTCTGGCAAGAGAGCGGCTTCCTGCTGACGCAGGACATGCAGAGCCTGGGCATCATGGAAACCGACTGGGCCGAGAACCGCGCCAAACTGCCGCAGGACTTCATCCGAAGCACCATCGGCCGCCTGGTCGACAGCCTGTACTCCACCGGCGAGCGCGACCGCTTCCGCACGCGCTTCGAGCGCACCGCCGGCGGCACAGAGATCTACATCAGCCACCGCGGCATGATCGAGGTCTATACCGACCGCACCCAGAAGGCCGAGACGGCCTGGCAGCCCCGCCCGGCTGACCCGGAGCTCGAAGCCGAGTTTCTGCGCCGCCTGATGATCAAGCTCGGCGTGCCGCAAGAGCAGTCGCGGGCGCTGGTCGCCTCGGGCGCGCCTAAGCTGACTTCGCGTGTCGCCACTGTGGGCAACACCCCGGTGGTGCAGATCGACGAGGGCTTCGATCGCGCCTGGCGCCGGGTCGGCCTGACACTGGACCGCACGGGCTTCACGGTCGAGGACCGTGACCGCGCGCAGGGCATCTACTTCGTGCGCTATGTCGCACCGAACGCCGACCGCCAGGAGCCCGGCTTCTTCGCCAAACTCCTGGGCCGTACGCCGAGCGCCGCGCCTACGCTCAAGTACCGCATCAGCCTGAAGAGCCAGGGCGAGGCCACTACCGTGACCGTGCTCAATGCCGCCGGAGCCCCCGAGACCTCCGCCGATGCGCAACGCATCGTCAAGGTGATCGCCGACGACCTGAAATAGTCGGCGCGGGTCATGCTGCGCTTCAAGAACCTGGGCAGCGGCAGCACCGGCAACGCCACCGTCGTCGAGGCCGGCAGCGGCACGCACCGCACACGCTTGCTGATCGACTGCGGACTGGGCGTGCGGCAGCTCGACACCCGCCTGGGCGCGGCGGGCCTTTCGGTCCGGCAGATCGACGGCATCTTCATCACCCACGAACACAGCGACCATATTGGCAGTGCGCTGCAGGTCGCATTGCGCCACCGCATACCGGTGTGGATGAGCCAGGGCACGCATGCCGGCACGGGCGAGGCCGACTTCGACGGTCTGCTGCGCCTGGCAAGCGACGCCACGGCCATCGAGCTGGGCGACCTGCAGATCATGCCCTTCACCGTGCCGCACGATGCGCGCGAACCGCTGCAGCTCAGCTGCACAGATGGCGCCTCCCGCCTGGGCGTGCTGACCGACCTTGGCCACGCGACACCGCATGTGCTGAGCCATCTGCAGGCTTGCCACGCCTTGCTGCTGGAGTGCAACCACGATACGGATCTGCTTGCCGCCTCCAGGTACCCTCCCTTTCTGAGGAAGCGGGTCGGCGGCCCCTACGGGCACCTGGCCAATGCGGCCGCTGCCGAACTGGCCCGGGCGGTGCGCCACCCCGGGCTGCGCCACGTCACCGCGGCCCACCTGAGCCAGGAAAACAACCGCCCCGAACTTGTCAGGGCCGCACTGTCAGCGGCGCTGTGCTGCGCCGAATCGGAGATCGGGGTGGCCGATCCGCGCGAGGGCAGCGCCTGGGCGGATGTGTAGGCCCCATTAAAAAAGCCACCCGAAGGTGGCTTTCGATTTATCAGCGAGGCTGAAAATCAGGGCTTCTTCATTGCGTCGGTAGCGGCCTTGGCAGCATCGACAGCGGCGGAAGCAGCGCCCATGGCAGCCGAAGCGGCGCCAACAACAGCGGAAGCAGCGCCAGCGACAGCGGAGGCAGCACCAGCAGCTGAGGAAGCAGCAGCTTCAGCGGATGCAGCGGCAGGCGACGGAGCGGGAGCAGGAGCCGGCTCTTGCTTTTTGCCGCAGGCGGCGAGGGCAGCGGCAGCGATCACGGCGGCCAGTACAAGCGATTTCTTCATTTCAAAGTTTCCTTTTAGGGGGGGAATAACAACTTCCGGAAATTGTCCAGGCAACCCCGATGGCTGCCTCGACCAGCAGGAAGGACTCGAGCTCTCCCTAGCTAGCCATAGATTATATGGTGAAAAAACACAAGGCTTGCAAACCCTGATGCCAGACTACAACGGTTTTCCTACAAACCGAGCGTCGTCGCAGGGAAAGACGGACTGCTCTTGCGCAGCCATTCCTGCAGGGATTCGTGCATCTGCAGCCGGCGCTTTGGATCGGCGCCGCACATCCCGGTGCTGTGCTCCAGGTCGAGCCGGCGCATGTACCAACTGGGCGACCACAAGCCGCTGGGCAACTCCTGCGGGTCCGCCGAGGTGCAGGACCAGCATTCGATCAGATGCGCCCAGGTCCGGCGCCAGGTCACGAAGCGGGCGTGGCGGCGCACCACCTCGTCATAGCGGCGGGCCAGCACCACAAACTTGCGGCCGGGCCGGCACCAGTCGTGCAGCATCTCGGCCACGGCGCGCTCGCCCAACGGCCAGTCTTCGAAGTCGGCATCGCTGATGATGATCTGTGACCAGCCCTCCTGCACCGCGCCGGCCAGCGCGTCGCGAAACACCTGCTGGAACTCACTTCGGCCGGAAAAGCGGCCGGAGGGCAGCGCTGCGGCTTCCCGTGCGCCATCGTCAGGTGCCGAAGTGCTCATCGCACGGCTCCCTGGGCCTGGGCGCTGGCGCCGACATCCGCGCCCGGCCCCTCGCGTGCCAGGTGCAGCCAGCCTGCGCCGTGCCAGTCGCCTACCAGTTCGCGAGCCGCTCCGCTCAGGCGCCGCATCTGGCCCGCGTTCAGTGTGCGCTGGTCGGCCAGGGTGCGCATCAGGGTCGCGTCGCGCCCGGAGGCCCGGTAGCTCTCGCCATTGATGAACACATGGCGCGTGTCATGCATCATGCGGGTGCGCCGGTCGAGCACGATGGCGCCTGTAGTCAGCGGTGTTTCGGCAGCATCGAACCAGACGCTGGCCTTGGGCTCCGTGAGGTACTCCCCCAGGGCCCGCGGCAACGCATGCGGATCGTCCAGTGCCGCATGCAAGGCGCTGCGGGCAAACTCCTGCAATGCCACCGGTATCGCAGCGGGGCAGTCGACGGCGGTCTGCTTCGGATCACGGTACAGCGTCTCGCCGGCGAGTTCGTCCGCGTCATCGGCCAGGCGCTGCAGAAGCTCGCGCGCCAGTTCACCCCGGGCAGGAGCGCGAAAGCCGATGGAGCAGGTGATGCACTCGTCCAGCGCCACGCCGTCGTGGGCGTAGCGCGGCGGCAGGTAGAGCATGTCGCCGGGCTCCAGCACGAACTCCTGCTCGGGCTCGAAGCGGGCCAGTATTTTCAGCGGCGCCCCCTCCACCAGACCGAGGTCGCGCTGCCGGCCGATGCGCCAGCGCCGCCGGCCCTGAGCCTGCAGCAGAAACACGTCATAACTGTCGAAATGCGGGCCGACACCGCCGCCCTTCGTGGCGTAGCTGATCATCAGGTCGTCGAGCCGCGCGTCGGGCACGAAACGAAATTGCTGCAGCAAGGCGTTTGCGCCCTCATGGTGCAGGTCCACCCCCTGCACCAGCAGGGTCCAGTCGGGCTGCTTCAGTGGTGGCAGCGCGCGCCGCGCCAAGGGCCCCTGGCGCAACCGCCAGCCCCGCGGCCCCTGCGTGACCAGGCGCGACTCCACGCCCTGCGACGCGGCCAGGTCGAACAAGGCCGCACGGTCGAGCGGCGACGTGAAGCCGGCGATGGCCTGGCGCACAAGCAAGGGGCGGCGCTGCCAGTGCCGCTGCATGAATTGCTGCGCGCTCAGGCCGCCCAGCAGGCCCAGGGGCTGGTCGATTCTCATGACGGAAGGGATGCTTTCATACGAGGCATTCTAGGGTCGGATTCGCCCGATAATTCCCCCATGGAAATCAATCAACAATGCGTTGTCGGCCTGACCTGGACGCTCAAGGACACCCTGGGCGAAGAACTCGATGTCCTGGATGAACCCGTGGAGTTCCTCGTCGGCGGCTCCGACCTGCTTGCCAAGGTCGAGGAAGCGCTGCAAGGCCATGAGCCCGGCGACAAGCTCGACCTGCACCTGGAGCCCGAGGAGGCCTTCGGCGACTACGACGAACAACTCGTGTTCCTGGAGCCGCGCGCGTCCTTCCCCAAGGAACTTGAAGAAGGCCTTGTCTTTGAGGGCTCCGCCCTGCCGAAGGGTTCGCACCCCGACATCGGCCAGAACCATCTGTACACCGTCACCGAAATTTACCCCGAGCATGTGGTGCTCGACGGCAACCATCCGCTCGCGGGCATCGCGCTGCGGCTGAGCCTGAAGATCGAGTCGGTGCGCGAAGCGACCGAGGAAGAGATCGGAAAAGGCACGCTGGGCGCGGGCTTCTTCACGGCGCAGCCGCAAGGGCCGGGCGGGACGATGCTGCACTGAGGGCTGCCGCGCCCGGATTGCCTCAGTACCGGTACAGCAGACCGTTTTCAATGCGGACGCGGTCGCCTACGCGCAAAGGGGTGGCGTCTTCGATCTCGAAGACACGCAATGCGCCCTGGTCCACCTGCACGGTGACACGCTGGACCTGGCGCATCTGGCTGCCCTGGGTCCGGTTTTCTATGGCGTTGCCGGCAAAGGCACCGCCCACGATGCCTACCGCAGTGGCAGCATCACGGCCGCCGCCGCCGCCAATCTGGTGGCCGATCAGCGCGCCCGCCAATGCCCCGAGGATGGCTCCGGCGCCGATACCGCTACTGCGCGCCGGTTCGGCCGTGCGCGCTGACTCGATGCTGTTGACACGGCCGAATTCGACCGCCTGCGCCGAGCCCTGCACCGGTGGCACGGACGACGAATAACCGGGCATTGAGCTACAGGCGCCGAGTGAAATCAGGGCTACGGCACTGGTGACGATGACAAGGCTGCGTGCGTGGTTTCGCATGATGGCGACTCTCTTTGGAATTCGGTGATGTCCCATTATGGGCCGGCACCATGCGCTGCCGCACCGCCGCTGCGCGGCGACCCCGCCGCCGTCAGGGGGGTGGATATCCGCAAGCCCGCCTCAGCCCTTGCCCGTCGAACCGTAGCCGCCCTCGCCGCGCTGGGTGGGCGCGAACTCGCTCACGACATTGAAGCGCGCCTGCACCACTGGCACGATCACCAGCTGCGCGATGCGCTCCAGAGGCTGGATGGTGAAGGCCGTGTCACTGCGGTTCCAGGCGCTGACCATGAGCTGGCCCTGGTAGTCGCTGTCGATCAGGCCCACCAGATTGCCGAGCACGATGCCGTGCTTGTGGCCCAGGCCTGAACGCGGCAGGATCATGGCGGCGTATCCGGGGTCGGCCAGGTAAATGGCGATGCCCGTGGGCACCAGCCGCCAGGCGTTGGGCTCCAGGGTCAGCGCCTCGTCCAGGCAGGCGCGCAGGTCCAGGCCGGCGCTGCCCGGTGTGGCATAGGCGGGCAATTGATCGACCATGCGGGGGTCGATGATCTTGAGGTCGATGTTCATGCTGTCTTGCGTGAGGCCCGCAGGCGGCGGGCGATGTCCTGCACCAGTTGGCGCGCCAGCGTGAGCTTGGAAGCATGGGGCAACTCCTGCACTCCCTCGGCGTCTACCAGCAGCAAGGCGTTGTCGTCCTGGCCGAAAGTGGCCGGGCCGATGTTGCCCACGAGCAGCGGCACGCGTTTGCGGGCGCGCTTGGCCTGCGCGTTGGCGAGCAGTTTTTCACTCTCGGCGGCAAAGCCCACACAGTACAGCGCGCCGGCCTGCGCGCGCGCGGACTGGGCGACTTCGGCCAGGATGTCCGGGTTTTCGGTGAAGCTCAGGGCGGGCGCCTGACCGGAGCCGTCTTTCTTGATCTTCTGGGAAGACTCGTTCGAGGGCCGCCAGTCGGCCACTGCCGCCGTGGCGACAAAGACCGTGGCGGCATCGACATGGGCCTGCACCGCCTGGCGCATGTCGCGCGCCGAGCGCACGTCCACGCGCGTCACGCCGCGCGGCGCAGCCAGGCTGACCGGGCCGGCGACCAGCGTGACTTGCGCCCCCGCCTCGCGTGCGGCGCGGGCAATGGCGAAGCCCATCTTGCCGCTGGACAGGTTGGTGATGCCGCGCACCGGGTCGATCGCTTCGAAGGTGGGGCCGGCCGTGACCAGCACATGCTCGCCGGCGAGCGACTTGGGCGCAAAGAAGGCGATGAGGTCTTCGAGCAGTTCGGCCGGCTCCAGCATGCGGCCGTCGCCGGTCTCGCCGCAAGCCTGTGCGCCGGAGCCCACGCCCAGCAAGGTCGCGCCGTCGGCGCTCAGCTGCGCCATGTTGCGCTGCGTGGCCGGATGCGCCCACATCTCGCGGTTCATGGCCGGCGCGATCAACAGCGGCACGCGGTCGATGGGCCGGGCCAGGCACATCAGGCTGAGCAGATCGTCGGCACGGCCATGCAGCAGCCTGGCCATGAAGTCGGCGCTGCACGGCGCAATCAGGATCGCGTCGGCCTCGCGGCTCAGGTTGATGTGCGCCATGTTGTTGGACTCGCGGGCGTCCCACTGCGAGTCGTAGACGGGGCGGTCGGACAAGGCCTGCATGGTCACCGGCGTGATGAACTGCTCCGCCGCCTGCGTCATGACCACCTGCACCGTCGCGCCCTCCTTCACCAGAGCGCGACACAACTCCGCCGCCTTGTAGCAGGCAATGCCACCCGACAACCCCAGGACAATGTGTTTGCCAGCCAGATCATTCATGCGGGCAATGTAGCAGGGATTCGCCGCCGGGCAGCCCATCGACACGCAGTGCGATGGGCGTGGGGGGCAATATTTCCACGCGTATAATTTCGCTTTACCACCTCCTCGGGGCCAGCTCCCGACCCTGACATGACCAAATTCGTCTTCGTCACCGGCGGTGTGGTGTCCTCCCTCGGCAAGGGAATCGCCTCAGCCTCCTTAGCTGCGATTCTTGAGTCGCGGGGCCTCAAAGTCACTCTGATCAAGCTGGACCCCTACATCAACGTCGACCCCGGCACGATGTCGCCTTTCCAGCATGGCGAAGTCTTCGTCACCGACGACGGCGCCGAGACCGATCTGGACCTGGGCCACTATGAACGCTTCGTGACCACCCGCATGGGCAAGGCCAACAATTTCACCACCGGCCGCATCTACCAGTCCGTGCTCGAAAAAGAACGCCGCGGCGACTACCTCGGCAAGACCGTGCAGGTCATCCCTCACGTGACCAACGAGATCCAGGATTACATCAAGCGTGGCGCCGGCTTCGGCCTGCCGGGCGCGGCCGATGTCGCCATCGTCGAAGTCGGCGGCACCGTCGGCGACATCGAGTCCCTGCCCTTCCTGGAGGCCGCGCGCCAGATGAGTCTGCGCATGGGCCCCAACAACACGGCCTTCGTGCACCTGACCTATGTACCCTGGATCGCCGCCGCCGGAGAGCTCAAGACCAAGCCGACGCAGCACACGGTGCAGAAGCTGCGCGAGATCGGCATCTCTGCCGACGCCCTGCTGTGCCGCGCCGACCGCCGGATTCCCGAGGAAGAACGCGCCAAGATCTCGCTGTTCACCAACGTGCCCGAGTGGGGCGTGATCTCCATGTGGGACGTGGACACGATCTACAAGGTGCCACGCATGCTGCACGAGCAAGGCCTGGATGGGCTGATCTGCGACAAGCTGCGGCTGAACACGCCGCCGGCCAACCTCAAGCGATGGGACGAACTGGTCTACGAGACCGAGCATCCGCAAGGCGAGGTCACGATCGCCATGGTGGGCAAGTATGTGGACCTGAGCGACAGCTACAAGTCGCTCAACGAGGCACTGCGCCACGCGGGCATGCGCAACCACGTTCGCGTGAAGATCGAGTACATCGACTCCGAAACCATCACGCCCGAGAATGTCACGCAGCTCGCGCGCTGCGACGCTGTGCTGGTGCCCGGCGGTTTCGGCAAGCGCGGCATCGAAGGCAAGATATCCACTGCGCGCTTTGCCCGCGAGAACAAGGTCCCGTACCTGGGCATCTGCCTGGGCATGCAGGTGGCCACCATCGAGTACGCGCGCAATGTGGCAGGCCTCAAGGAAGCCAACAGCACCGAGTTCGAGCCCGACACGCCCAACCCCGTGATCGCGCTGATCACCGAGTGGAAAGACGCCGACGGCACGATCAAGGTTCGCGACGCCAACTCCGACCTGGGCGGCACCATGCGCCTGGGCGCGCAGACTTCCGACGTCGAACCCGGTACTCTGGCGCACCAGATTTATGGCGACACCGTGACCGAACGCCATCGCCACCGCTATGAGGCCAACGTCAACTACCTGGACCGCTTGCGCAAGGCGGGCCTGGTGATCTCGGCACTGACGCAGCGCGAGCACCTGACCGAGATCATCGAGTTGCCGCAGACTGTGCACCCCTGGTTCATCGGCGTGCAGTTCCACCCCGAATTCAAGTCCACACCCTGGGACGGTCATCCGTTGTTCAATGCCTTTGTGAAGCAGGCGCTGGCGCATCAGGCCGCCGGCCAGAAGTCGTTGAAGGCGGTGGCATGAGGTTGTGCGGCTTCGAAGTCGGGCCGCGCCTGCCCTTCTTCCTGATCGCGGGCCCCTGTGTCGTCGAGTCGGAGCAGCTCCAGCTCGACGTGGCCGGGCAGCTCAAGGAGATCACCTCGGCGTTGGGCATCCCCTTCATTTTCAAGAGCAGCTACGACAAGGCCAACCGCTCTTCGGGCACCAGCTTTCGCGGCCCCGGCATGCAGCGCGGCCTGGCGATCCTGGCCAAGGTCAAAAAAGACCTGCGCCTGCCTATCCTCACCGATGTGCACACCGAGGCCGAGGTGGCTGAAGTCGCCCGTGTCGTCGATGTCCTGCAGACGCCCGCCTTTCTGTGCCGCCAGACGGATTTCATCCGTGCCGTGGCGCAGTCCGGGCGGCCGGTCAATATCAAGAAGGGGCAGTTTCTCGCGCCCGGCGACATGAAGAACGTGATCGACAAGGCACGCGCCGCCGCCCGCGAGGCCGGCCTGCCGGAAGACAGCTTCATGGCCTGCGAACGCGGCGCGAGCTTCGGCTACAACAACCTGGTGTCGGACATGCGCAGCCTGGCGATCCTGCGCCAGACCGGCGCGCCCGTGGTGTTCGACGCCACACATTCGGTGCAGCTGCCCGGCGGCCAGGGCACGAGCTCGGGCGGCCAGCGCGAGATGGTGCCGGTGCTGGCACGCGCGGCGGTGGCCGTGGGCGTGGCCGGCCTGTTCATGGAGACCCACCCCGACCCGGCCCATGCCCTGAGCGACGGACCCAATGCGGTGCCGCTCAAGCACATGCGCGCCTTGCTAGAGACATTGCTGGAACTGGACCGCGTGACCAAGCGGGCCGGTTACCTCGAAGACCATTTTCAACTTTGACAGACGGAAGAGAACACATGAGCGCAATCGTTGACATCGTAGGCCGAGAGATCCTGGACTCGCGCGGCAACCCCACTGTCGAATGCGACGTGCTGCTGGAATCCGGAACCATGGGCCGAGCGGCCGTCCCCTCGGGGGCTTCCACCGGCAGCCG
>JAURZS010000095.1 GCA_030653255.1 Burkholderiaceae bacterium
ACGCGTCCAAGTTCCTACCTCAGCTTCAAGGTGGACAGCCCCACCAGACACAGCAGCATGGTGATGATCCAGAAACGCACGACAACCTGCGTTTCCTTCCAGCCGCTTTTTTCGAAATGGTGGTGCAACGGCGCCATCTTCAGGATGCGCCGGCCTTCGCCGTAGCGGCGCTTGGTGTACTTGAACCAGGCGACCTGCATCATCACGGACAGCGCCTCGGCCACAAAGATGCCCCCCATGATGGCCAGCACGATTTCCTGGCGCACGATGACCGCGATGGTGCCCAGCGCGCCGCCCAGCGCCAGCGCGCCGACGTCGCCCATGAAGACCTGGGCCGGATGCGTGTTGAACCACAGAAAGGCCAGCCCCGCGCCCGCCATGGCCGAGCAGAAGATGAGCAACTCTCCCGAGCCGGGGATGTAGGGGAAGAACAGGTACTTCGAATAGACGGAGCTGCCGGTGACGTAGGCAAAGACGCCCAGCGCAGAGCCCACCATCACCACCGGCATGATGGCCAGTCCGTCCAGGCCGTCGGTGAAGTTGACCGCGTTGCTGGAGCCCACAATCACCAGATAGGTCAGGATCATGAAGCCGAACACGCCCAGGGGATAGCTGATCTCCTTGAAGAAGGGCAGTTGCAGTCCGGCCTTGGGCGGCAGGTTCAGGTCGAAGCCCGACTGCACCCACTTGAAGAACAGCTCGAGCACGCGCAGATTGGAGCTTTCGGAAATGCTGAAGACCAGATAGAGCGCGGCCATCAGGCCGATCAGCGACTGCCAGAAAAATTTCTCGCGCGAGCGCATGCCCTCGGGGTCCTTGTGCACGACCTTGCGCCAGTCGTCGGCCCAGCCGATGGCGCCGAAGCCGAGGGTCACGAGCAACACGATCCACACGAAACGGTTGCTGAGGTCGAACCACAACAGAGTCGACAGTGCGATCGCCATCAGGATCAGCACGCCACCCATGGTGGGTGTGCCGCTCTTGCTCAGGTGGCTTTCCATGCCGTAGCCGCGCACCGGCTGACCGATCTTGAGCCGGGTCAGCCGCCGGATGACGTGAGGCCCTGCGATCAGACCGATCAGCAGCGCTGTCAGCGCGGCCATGACGGCGCGAAAGGTCAGGTACTGAAACACCCGGAAGAATCCGAACTCCGGGGAAAGGGTCTGCAGCCATTGGGCCAGGCTAAG
>JAURZS010000099.1 GCA_030653255.1 Burkholderiaceae bacterium
CAGCCGCAGTAGCCCATGCTGGCGCGCAGGCCGCCGGCCATCTGGTAGACGATGGACACCATGGAGCCCTTGTAGGGCACCCGGCCCTCGATGCCTTCGGGCACGAGTTTGTCGGCATTGGGGTTGCCGGTGGTGGCTTCCTGGAAATAGCGGTCGGCACTGCCTTGCTGCATGGCGCCGATGCTGCCCATGCCGCGGTAGCTCTTGTAGCTGCGGCCCTGGTAGAGGATGACTTCGCCGGGCGCCTCTTCGGTGCCGGCGAACATGCCGCCCATCATCACGGTGCTGGCGCCTGCGGCGATTGCCTTGGCGATGTCGCCGCTATAGCGGATGCCGCCGTCGGCAATCAGAGGAATGCCGCTGCCCTGAAGCGCGGTGGCCACGTTGTCGATGGCCATGATCTGCGGCACGCCCACCCCGGCCACGATGCGCGTGGTGCAGATGGAGCCCGGGCCGATACCGACCTTGACCGCATCGGCGCCAGCCTCGGCCAGCGCCAGCGCCGCAGCGCCAGTGGCGATGTTGCCGCCGATCACATCGACCTGCGGATAATTGCGTTTGACCCAGCCCACCCGCTCGATCACGCCGCGGCTGTGGCCGTGCGCCGTGTCCACGACGATGACATCGACCCCGGCCCGCACCAGGGCCTCGACGCGTTCCTCGGTGCCCTCGCCCACACCGACGGCGGCACCCACGCGCAGCCGGCCCGAGGGGTCGCGCGCCGCATTGGGAAAGCTGGTCTGCTTGGTGATGTCCTTGACCGTGATCAGGCCCTTGAGCTCGAAGGCGTCATTGATGACCAGCAGGCGTTCGAGCTTGTGCTTGTTCAGCAAGGCCTTGGCCTCGGCGGCACTGGCACTCTCGGACACCGTGATGAGCTTGTCGCGCGGGGTCATGATCTGACTGACGGGCACGTCGTAGCGGGTCTCGAAGCGCAGGTCGCGGCTGGTGACAATGCCCACGACCTTGCCGCCGTCGCACACCGGAAAGCCGGAGATGCCGAGCTGCTCGGACAGCTCCATGACCTGCCGCACGGTATGCGTGGGCGTGATGACAACCGGGTCGCGCAGCACGCCCGACTCATAGCGTTTGACCCGGGCCACTTCGGCCGCCTGCTGTTGCGGGGTGAGGTTCTTGTGGACGATGCCGATGCCGCCCTCCTGGGCGATGGCTATCGCCAGCCGGGCCTCGGTGACCGTGTCCATGGCCGCAGAAACGAGCGGCAGGTTCAGGGAAATGTTGCGGGAGAGTCGCGTCGCGAGGACGGTGTCCTTGGGCAGGACCTGGGAGAACGCTGGCACCAACAACACGTCGTCGAAGGTGAGCGCTTTTCCTAAAAGGCGCATGTCAAAGCTCCAAAAAACGGATTGTACCCGCGTACAGGCGCTGAACTCCCGCGCACAGACGCTAAACTGCTCGGCATGAAGCCATACAAAGTCATTCTGCTGGCCGTGGGAAGCGCCCTGTCCATGGGCGCCGCCGCGCAGTGGCAGTGGCTGGACCGCGATGGCCGCCAGGTCTACAGCGACCGGCCGCCCACGTCGGACATCCCCGAAAAGAACATCCTCAAGCGGCCGGGCCGCCCCGCTGCGGCTGCTACGGCGCCGCTTCCAGACGCCTCCGCCGCAGGAGCCGCACTGAGCGCGAAAGTGGCAGCCAGTGCCGCACGCGGCGGCAAGGACCCGGACCTGCAGGACAAGAAAAAGCAGGCCGAGGCAGCGGAGGCAGCCAAGAAAAAAGCCGAGGACGACCGGGTCGCCAAAGCCAACCGGGAAACCTGCGCCCGTGCCCGGCAGAACAAGACCACGCTCGACTCGGGCATGCGCATCGCCCGCCTCAACGCCAAGGGCGAGCGCGAGGTGCTGGACGACCCGGCGCGCGCTGCCGAGCTCCAGCGCATCCAGGGCATCATCGACTCGGCTTGCAGGGCCCAGTAAGGCGGGGTCCGCTCAGGCCACTGGGCGGACCCGCCGCTCAGCACAGGGCTCAGTAGCCCTGCTTGGCCCCCGGGCGCTTGCTGGCGAACAATCCCGCGGTGCGCGCACCCTGCTTCTGGAAACGCTGGCGCCGCGCCATCTTGGGGTCCACTTGCAAGGGGCGGTAGATTTCCACGCGATCCTCGTCGGCCAGCCGCTGGGCCGGCAGCGCCGGGCGGCCCCAGATGCCAAACATATCCTGGGCCAGGTCGATCTGGGCGAAGCGTGCGGCCAGCCCACTGGCCTGCACCGCGTCGCCCAGCGTGGCACCTGGCCGCAGACGCAAGTGCACCTCATGCACCTCACCCCCTTGTGGCGACCACAGCACGCTCACCTTCAGCAGCTGCGCGGGTTCAGCCATAGACCTGTTCCGCCCGCTTGACGAAAGCATCGACCATGCTGCCCGCGATCCGGTCGAACACCGGGCCGACCAATGCCGCCAGCGCCCTGTTGGTAAAGCCGTAGTTCAGCCGCAGCTCGCCCCGGCAGGCGCGCTGACTGCCGTCGGCCAAGGGGTGGAAGTCCCATTGCCCGTCAAGCTGCGAGAAAGGGCCATCGATCAGCTCCATCTTGACCTGCCGTCCCTCGACGTGGGTGTTGCGTGTGCGAAAGCGCTGGCGTATGCCTCCGAAGGAGATCCCGATCTCGGCGGTCATCCCCAGGTCGTCTTGCGTAAGCACGCTGGCGTGGTCGCACCAGGGCAGAAACTGCGGATACTTGGCCACGTCGGTGACGAGGGCAAACATCTCCTGCGGGCTGTACCAGACCAGGACGGACTTGTGAACGGTTTTCATGGACAGAGTTGCCCGCGGGTGTCAGGACCTAGAATCACGGACGCGGGCGCAATTGGATTGTATTGAGGCCACGCGACCTCATCTGACTGCCATGGCGAAAAAACCCGATACCTCCACACGCATCGCCGACAACAAGAAAGCGGCCTTCAATTACTTCTTCGAAGAGAAATTCGAGGCCGGCATGGTGCTGGAAGGCTGGGAGATCAAGGCCCTGCGCGAGGGCAAGGTCCAGATCACCGACGGCTACGTGGTCATCCGCAACGGCGAGTTGTTCGTGATCGGCGTGCAGATCCAGCCGCTGAACACCGCCTCCAGCCACGTGAGCCCCGACTCTGTGCGCACCAAGAAGCTGTTGTTGCACAAGGAAGAGATTCATCGCCTGATCGGCAAGGTCGAACAAAAAGGCTACACCCTGGTGCCGATCAACCTGCACTGGAAGAACGGCAAGGTCAAGTGCGAGGTGGCTCTGGCCAAGGGCAAGGCCGAACACGACAAGCGCGACACCATCAAGGACCGCGAAGGAAAGCGCGAGGTCGAGCGGGCCATGAAGAGCCGCAGCCGCTGATCCGGCGGGCGGTGCGGCAACAAATAATTGCGCCCGATGGAATAACCCCCGCCGCCGCAGTGTTCATGCCAGTGACACCTCATCAACCACCGGAGTCTCCATGAAAATCCTTGCCGCATCCCTCCTGAGTCTTGCCCTGCTGGGCGGCTGTTCGTCCATGATGGGCGCCAGTCCCGCCATGAGCAGCAACGGCGTCCTGACCGGCCCCAACGGCATGACGCTCTACACCTTCAGCCGCGACGCCGCCGGCAGCGGCAAGTCGGCATGCAACGGTCCCTGCGCCACCAACTGGCCGCCGCTGATGGCCGCTGCCAGCGACCAGGCCAGGGGCGACTACACCGTGATCCGGCGCGACGACGGCAAGATGCAGTGGGCCTACAAGGGCTGGCCGCTGTACTACTGGTCCAAGGACACCAAGCCCGGCGACACCACCGGCAACGGCTTCAACAACGTCTGGCAAACCGCCAGGCCTTGAGGCTTGCCACCCGGCCTGCGCTGCCGCGATGGACCGCCACCTGCTGACCGCGCAATTGCCGGGCCTGCGCCGTTACGCACGCGCGCTGACCGGCAATGCCTGGGCCGCCGACGATCTGGTGCAGGACACGCTGGAGCGTGCCTGTGCGAAGTGGCGGCTGTGGGTCGTCGGCACCAACCTGCGGGCCTGGCTGTTCACCTTGATGCACAACCTCTACCTGAACCAGCAGCGTGGCGCCCGGCTGGCTCAAGCCTCGGTGAGCATCGACGATCTCGAAGACGAACTGCATGCCCCTGCCGCTCGCAGCGATGATGCACTCGACCTGATGAACTGCCTGCAGCGCCTGCCGCCACAGCAGCGCGCCGTGCTGCTGCTGGTCACCCTCGAAGACATGAGCTACGAAGAGACCGCACGCGTGCTCGCCGTGCCCGTGGGCACCGTGATGTCGCGCTTGTCGCGCGCCCGCACGCGGTTGCGCGAACTCATGGACGCCGCGCCCCGGCTGGCAACGCCGGCAGACAGCTCCGCCAGCAGCATGCCACCCACGCTGCGACGGCTCAAGTAAGGAACCACCGTGCCATGAGGATCAAGGACACCTCCCCCATCGACGACGCACAATTGCACGCCCTGGTGGACGGCCATCTGTCGCCGGCCAGCGCCGTCGCCCTGGAGGCACGCATCGCGCACGATCCGCAGGCGGCGGCCACCGTGCAGGCCTGGCGGGCACAGCGTGACGCCTTGCGCGCCCTTCACGCAGATATGCTCCACGAGCCCGTGCCCCCGGGCTTCATGGCGACCGCTGTCGAGGGTATCGCCCGGGGCGAGCGCGCGGCTCAGTGGTGGCGCTGGGGCGGCATGGCCGCTTCGGTGCTGATGGCCTTCGGGCTGGGCTGGAGCGGCCGCGCGTTCTGGAGCGAATCCAGTGCCGGCGCCGCACGGCTTGCCACCGCCGAACCCGTGCGCAGCTTTGCGCGCCAGGCCTCGGCAGCCCACGCGGTCTACCTGCCGGAGGTGCGCCATCCGGTCGAAGTTCCTGCTGCGCAGCAAGAGCATCTGGTTCAGTGGCTGTCCAAGCGGCTGGGCCGCCCCCTGAAAGTACCCGCCCTCGCGGGCATGGGCTACGAACTGGTCGGCGGGCGCCTGTTACCCGGCGAGGACGGTGCGCGTGCGCAATTCATGTACCAGAACGCCGCTGGCGAGCGCATCACCCTGTATCTGGGTGCGGTCAAGGCCGGTACGGGTCCCGCAGACAAAGGATCAGAGACAGCGTTCCGCTTCACTGATGCTGGCGCGGTGCCCACGTTCTACTGGGTGGACCAGGGCTTTGGCTATGCGCTTGCGGGCAAGCTGTCGCGCCCTGCCCTGCTCGGCCTGGCCACGGCGGTACACCAGCAGCTCTAGCGGCTTCGGCAGCTCTAGGGGCTTCTGCGGGGCTTCCAGCCCGCAAGCTCGTTCAGCATCAGCGCCCCGAGCACCAGAGCGCCGCCGATCAGTACTGTGGGGCCGGGCACCTCGCCGGCGCCCAGCCAGGCCAGCAGAATGCCGAACACTACTTCGAGCAGTGCCAGCAACGACAGCTCGGGCGCCTTGAGCACCCGCGCGCAAGCCACCGACAGCACACAGGGAATGGCCAGCTGCACCAGCCCCAGCAGCGCCAGCCAGCCCAGGTCGCTGGCCGAAGCCTGAAACGGCAACGCCAATGGGAGCGTCAACACCGCAGAGATGAATGCGCCCACCATCACGGCCGGTGTCAAGTCCACGCCGAGCCCGCGGGCGTGCGAATGCTGGGTCAGGGTCCAGTTGATGGCGCCGGCCACCGGCACACACAGCGCCACGGCCATGCCCAGTGTCTGCGACCCGCCGGCATCCAGCGTGAACTGCGCCCCGAACATGTAAATGATGCCGGCACCCGCCGCCAGAATGGCCAGCCAGGTCCGCGCCGGCAGGCGGTGCCCGATGAAGATGCGCGCCACCAGCGCCGTGAGCAAGGGGCCGATGGCCATGGTCACCAGCACATTGGCCACCGTGGTCAGCGTCAGCGCAACCATGAAGGCGGTGAACATCACGCTCCAGCACACACCCGAGAGCCACAGCACGCGCGAGCCATCACGCAGCCGGCGCAACGTGCCGCCACCCTGCACCAGGGGAAGAATCACCAGCAGCGACAGCAGCGTAAAAAAGCTGCGCCAGAAAGTGACCTCGAAGCTGCGCGCAAACTCCAGCTGACGCGCCACCACACCGGCGATGGACCACATCAGCGTGACGGCGACCATCAGCATGACCGCCTGCGCGTGCGTCAGCCGCAGCCGCATGGGCTTATTCGCGCAAGGAGCGCTTGCGCTCGTGTTCCTTGAGGAAGCGCTTGCGCAGGCGGATCGACTTCGGCGTGATTTCGACCAGTTCGTCGTCCTCGATATAGGCCAGCGCCTTTTCAAGCGTCATGCGGATCGGCGGCGTCAGGCGCACCGCTTCGTCCTTCGAGGTGGTGCGGATGTTGGTG
>JAURZS010000105.1 GCA_030653255.1 Burkholderiaceae bacterium
GCCGACCACCCGCTGATCAGATCGATCGACGGCGCGGCGGCGCAGGCGCTGAAGCAGGAGCTGATGGATGTGGCCCGGCAGCTGGCCCAGGCCATCGAGCTCGACGGCGAGGGCGCGACCAAATTCATCACCGTGCGCGTCAAGGGTGGCAGGACCGCCGCCGAGTGCCGCCTGGTGGCTTATTCGATTGCCCATTCGCCGCTGGTCAAGACGGCCTTCTATGCCAGCGACCCGAATCTGGGGCGCATTCTTGCGGCCGTCGGCTACGCCGGCATCGAAGACCTGGACGTCTCGCGCATCGACCTGCATCTGGATGATGTGCTGGTGGCGCTCAAGGGCGGGCGCAACCCCGACTACCGCGAGGAAGACGGCCAGCGCGTGATGAAGGGCAGCGAGATCACCGTGTGCGTGGACCTGGGGCGCGGCAGTGCCGAGGACACGGTGTGGACCTGCGATTTCAGCCACGAATACGTCTCCATCAACGCCGATTACAGATCCTGAACCGGACCCGCTTTCCATGAACCAGAACTTCGAACGACTGCTCGCGCGCGCTGAGCAACTGATCTCGCGCATCGAGTCCATACTTCCGCAGCCCATGACGGCTCCGGACTGGCAGGCGGCCGTGGCCTGGCGCTACCGCAAGCGCGCATCGGGCCACGGGGCGCTGGAGCCGGTGCGCCATGTCGGCGCCATGGCGTTGGGCGACCTGAAAGAGATCGAGCCGCAAAAGGAGCGCATCCGCGCCAACACGCTGCACTTCGTCGAGGGCAAGCCGGCCAACAATGTGCTGCTGACCGGCGCGCGCGGCACGGGCAAGTCATCGCTGATCCGGGCCTGTCTCAACGAATACGCGCCGCGCGGTTTGCGCCTGATCGAAGTCGACAAGGCCGATATGGTGGACCTGCCCGATATCGTCGATGTGGTGGCGCAGCGCCCGGAGAAATTCATCGTCTTCTGCGATGACCAGAGCTTCGAAGACGTCTAGCCCGGCTACAAGGCGCTCAAGTCCGCGCTTGACGGATCGGTCAGCGCCGCCAGTCCCAACGTGCTGATCTACGCGACCAGCAACCGGCGCCATCTGCTGCCCGAATACATGTCGGAGAACCTCAGCTACACGCACACCGAGGACGGCGAAGTGCACCCCGGCGAAGTGATTGAGGAAAAGATATCGCTGTCGGAGCGCTTCGGATTGTGGGTGAGCTTTTATCCGTTCACGCAGGACGAGTACCTGACGATTGCGGCGCAGTGGCTGTCGTCCTTTGGCATTCCCCAGCCCGATATCGATGCGGCGCGGCCCGAGGCGCTGGTCTGGGCGCTGGAGCGCGGTTCGCGCAGCGGGCGCGTGGCCTATCAGTTCGCGCGCGACTACGCCGGCCGGCATGCCTCTGCGGCCTGAGGCACCTGCGGCATGAGCCAGAAGCGGGATTCGGCCGCGACGCTGGTGGCTGACGGCGACCGCCCGCGCGAAGGCGGCCCGCAGCGTGCAGTGGTGGATGTGGCCGTGGGTGTGCTGCTGCGGCCCGATGGCGCTTTTTTGCTGACCTCGCGCCCGCCCGGCAAGGTGTATGCGGGCTATTGGGAGTTTCCCGGCGGCAAGGTCGAGCCCGGCGAAACCCTGGACCAGGCGCTGCGGCGCGAACTTGACGAAGAACTGGGCATTGTCATCGGTCAGACGCATCCCTGGCGGGTTGAGCTGGTCGACTATCCGCATGCGCTGGTTCGCCTGCGGTTTTGCAAGGTGTACGAGTGGACCGGGGCATTGCAGATGCGCGAAGGCCAGTCCCACGCCTGGCAAAGCCTGCCGGTGGCGGTGAGCCCGGTGCTGCCGGGCACGGTGCCGGTGCTGCAGTGGTTTGCGCAGGAGCGCGGCTTCGAGGGCGCCACACACCGCGAATGAGGCCGCGCCCGTCAAGGCCGCGAGCCGGCCTTTCAGCGCTCCTTGGGGTCGCCGAAAGGCTCGTCGTCGGGCGGTGCATCGGCCGGCATGCGAAATTGCTCGCTGGCCCAGGCGCCGAAATCCAGGTTCTTGCAGCGCGGGCTGCAAAAAGGCCGCGACGGATTGGATGCCGCATAGACGCTGTCGCCGCCGCAGGCCGGGCAGCGCACGATGCGCGGAGTCTCCAGGCCGTTGGGCTGTGCGGGTTGCGTCATCGCGAAATCCTCGTTTGCCCGTCCCGGCTCAGGTGCAAAGCGTCAGCTCGAAAGTGGCGTCGTCATGCGAGGCATGCAGCCGCTCGTCGGCTTCGTGGCGCATCAGGCGCACCGACACGATCAGTCTGTTGCAGCTGATCTCGGGGATCAGCCCCAGCGCCGGGTCGATGCGCAGCCGCAGCAACTGGAAGGTCCGGCCCTGGGGCAGGGTCTGCTGGAACTGCCCGCCTGCGGCCAGCACCTTCTGTGCCGAGCCAGTGTCGCGCAGCAGCTTGAGCAGCAGATGGATGGATTCGGCAAAGGCCCCCAGCGTGTTGACCCAGCGCGTGAGATCGGCGCGGCGCGAGGATACGTCGCGGTGCTGCCAGGCGTAGTAGGCCGGCAGGTCGAACTCAAAGGTGCCGCCGGGAATGCCCACCCGGCTGCGGATGCCCATGAGCCAGTCGTTTTCGGTCAAAGATTGGCCGGCCTTGCCGGACATGCTGTTGAGTTCGTCGAAGCACTGGTCAAGCTGGCCCACGAATGCGTCGAGCACGGACTCCGAAATCGCAGGGTTGCCTCGGAATCCGTTGACGATGTTTTTCTGGCGCTCGAGGTCCTTCATGACGTCGGACTTGAGGTCGGCGCGGGCGCCGATGTCGACGATCTCGAAGAGCGTGGTCAGGGCGTGGTGATGGTCGATGGCGTCGTCGCGCGACACCAGCGCGCCGAGTCGGCGAAACAGGTGCTCCAGTCGCAAATAGGTACGGATGCGTTCGTTGAAGGGGTATTCGTACAGAATCACGCTGCGAGGTCCATTGGCGCAATCATAGCCCGAAGCGCCTTGCCGCCGCGAGCGCCTCGGCCCTCAGAGCGTCCAGCGAAAGGCCTTCGTTGTAGATCACCACGTCGGCGGCGGCCAGTCTTTGGGCGCGGCTGGCCTGGCTGGCGATGATGGCAAGCACAGCTTCGCGCGTCAGGCCGCTGCGGGCCATGACCCGGGCGACCTGGGTCTCTTCGAGGCAGTCCACCACCAGCACCTGGTCCAGGCGCTGCCGCCAGCGGCCACCCTCGACCAGCAGCGGGATGTCGAACACCAGACACCGGCTGCCCCCGGCCAGCGCCTGGGCGCTCTGCCGCTCGGTTTCCTGCCCCACCAGAGGGTGGACGATCGCTTCGAGCCGTTTGCGCGCGGTGGCGTCGGCATAGGCCAGCTCGCGCATGCGGTCGCGGTCGAGCGCTCCTGCGGCGGTGATGAAGCCCGGGCCGAATTCGCTGGCGATGGGCCCGATGGCGCCGCCGCCCACGGCGGTGACGCTGCGGGCGATGGCGTCGGCGTCAATCACGGCCGC
>JAURZS010000121.1 GCA_030653255.1 Burkholderiaceae bacterium
CGTCCTGCCCAAGGAATAAGGCCCCCACGCTCGGCACTTCGTGTCCTCGCTGCCCCCCGGGGGGGCTGGGCCGGCTTGGGGCGGCCCGGCGCCCGGCCCGCCATGCCTGAATACCTTTTCGCGCAGGCATTCACCCTCTGGGGTTCTCCCACCACCTGGCTGGAGATAGCCGCCGTCGTGATCGCGCTGGCCATGGTCGGCTGCAACATCCGCGAGATCCACTGGGGCTGGCCGCTGGCCATCATCAGCTCGCTGCTGTACTTTGGCGTTTTCTGGCGCAGCAGGCTTTATGGAGACGCCGGGCTGCAGATATTCTTTGCGCTGGTGGCGATGTGGGGCTGGATGCAGTGGCTCTGGGGTCGACGTGCCGACGGCAGCAGCTTGCAGGTGACCGCCCTGTCACCGCTCGGACGCCTGGCGGCGCTGATCGCGCTGTTGCTGCTGTGGCCCGCCATTGGCCTGTTCCTCGCGCATTACACCGACACTGACGTTCCCTGGTGGGACGGCTTCACCACCGCGCTCAGCATCGTCGGACAGTTTCTGCTGGGCCGCAAATTCATAGAAAACTGGCCAGTGTGGATCGTCGTCAATGCCGTGAGCGTGGCGCTCTATGCCTACAAGGGGCTGTGGCTTACGGTGGTTTTGTATCTGGTGTTCATCGCATTGAGCGTCGTGGGCTGGCGGGCATGGCACGCGCGCGCAGCCCAGCGGCCCGCAGAGGCGCGCGCATGAGGCTGTGCGTGCTGGGCGCCGAGAGCACCGGCAAGAGCGAGTTGGCACGCGCACTGGCGGCGCACTTCGTGGCGCTGGGCCGGCCGGTGGCGCTGGTGACGGAGGAACTGCGCGAATGGTGCGCGCGCGCTGGCCGCACGCCCCTGGCGCATGAGCAATTGGGCATCGCACAGGCGCAGGCGCAGCACGTGGAGCAAGCGCTGTTGCGGCTGCTGCGCGAGAGCGCGCCGAAGACATCGCCGGAGCAATCGCCGCCGACGGATCCCATCGTGATCGCCGACACGACGCCGCTGATGATTGCGGTCTACAGCGAACTGCTGTTCCAGGATCTGTCGCTCTACGATTTCGCGCTTGCGCACCAGCGCATGTACGACGTGACTTTACTCACCGGACTGGACCTGCCCTGGGTGGCCGACGGCTTGATGCGCGACGGCGCCCATGTGCGCGGGCCCGTGGACGCGCTGGTGCGACGGGCCTTGACGCGGGCAGGACTGCCGTTTCAGGTGATCTATGGCGACGGACCGCGCCGTCTGGACAATGCACTGGCGGCGCTGGCCCTGAAGGCGCGCACTCTGCCCGAGGGCAACGCACGCTATCTGGGCCTGTGCGAGACCTGCGGCGACGGTGAGTGCGAGCACCGCCTGTTCACTGCACTGCTGAAGTCGAAGGCGGCTGCTTGCCAGGTTCGGTGAATATCTGGGCCGCATCGACCGGGTCGAAGCGGTATTGGCGGCCGCAGAAGTCGCAGCCGACTTCGATGTCGCCGCGCTCGGCGATGATGCTGTCGGCTTCATCCACACCCAGCGACCGGATCATGTTGCGCACGCGCTCGCGGCTGCAAGTACAGGCAAAACGCGGAGCGCTGTCGCCCACCTGCGGCTCGAAGCGCAGGACTTTTTCTTCCCAGAACAGCCGGCGCAGGATGGTGTCGATATCAAGCGACAGGAGTTCATCTGCCGTCAGCGTGCGTGCCAGCAAGGCGATGCGCTTGTAGTCTTCGTTGACGCCGATTTCGTCCTCGTTGGCGCGGCTGACCACGCTGCCGGCGAGGTTGCCTTCGCCCTGCACCGGCAGGCGCTGGATCAGCAGGCCTGCGGCGACTTTATCATTGGCCGCAAGCACCAGCGTGGTGTCGAGCTGTTCGCTTTGCAGCATGTAGTGTTCCAGCACCTCGCTGAGACGGGCGATGGGCTGACGCTGGTCGTCGTAGAGTGGCACCGTGCCCTGGTAGGGCTGCTGGCCGGGAAATTTGTCTTTGGGGTCCAGTGTGATCGCGCAGCGGCCCTTGTTGTCCACGTTGACCATCTCGCCCAGACGCGCGCCGGGCAGCAGATCGCCCACGACTTTGGCCGTGGCGCGCAAGCTCAGATCGTGCTGGACTTCGGCAACGGCCACCCGGACCGGGCCTTCGCCGAAAATCTGCAACACCAGGGTGCCATTGAAGCGGATGCCCGCCTGCATCAGCACGGCCGCCGCACTCATCTCGCCCAGAAGCTCGCACACCTCCGGCGGGTAGGCGCCGGTTGTCTGGTTGGAGGCGCGGCGCGACAGAATTTCGGTCCATGCGTCGGTCAGACGCACGATGATGCCGCGCACCGGCAGGCCGTCGAAGATGAATTTGTGGAGTTCGGACACTGAAGAACAAGGTGGCGGCTAGCCGACTTTTTTCAAGGTCCTGGCAAAGCGCTGGGCGTTTCCCACGTAGTGCTTGTTGCCTTGCTGCCAGCGCGCAATCTGCTCGGGCAAGAGCTGGCGCACGACCTTGGCCGGGCTGCCCATGATCATGGAGCCATCCGGGAATTCCTTGCCTTCGGTGACCAGCGCGCCAGCCCCGACCAGGCAATTGCGGCCTATTTTCGCGCCATTGAGCACGATCGCGCCGATGCCGATCAGGCTGCCGTCACCGACGCAACAGCCGTGCAGCACGACCTTGTGGCCGACGGTCACGTCATTGCCCACGACCAGCGGCTGATCGTTGTCGGAGTGCAGCACGCTCAGGTCCTGGATGTTGCTGTTGCGCCCGATGAGTATGGGCTCGTTGTCGCCGCGCACAACCGCGCCAAACCACACGCTGGAGCCATCGGCCAGCGTGACCCTGCCCATGACCTGTGCGCTGTCGGCCACCCAGGCCGTTCCCTCCAGGATGGGGGCGTTGCCGTCGAGTTCGTAGATCGCCATGGCTTGTTCCTCTTCCTTGTCCGTACGATGTGACAGGGAATCATAGAGCCTTTGTGAAGGCCCCATTCGAAGGATCAACGGCCGCGCGCCCCCGGCGTGAAGGCGGGGCCGCAGCAGCCGCTCAGGTCGCCGCGATGTTGGCGGCCTTCAAGGCCGCCTTGAAGTTGACGATTTCGGACCTGACGACCTCGGTGAACTCGCGCGAATTGACCGGCCAGGGTTCTGCGAAGTAGTTCCGGTTGAGCCGCTGCACAATGTCGGGCTCGGCCAGGACTTTGGCAATGTTTGCGTGCAGCACAGTGAGCGCCGCCTGCGGAGTCTTGGCCGGCGCGAAGAAGCCGAACCACACGCTGCCGGGCATCCAGGCAGTGAGTCCCTGCTCCTTGAGCGTGGGAACCTCCGGAAGAATGGTCGAGCGGGTATCACCGGACACACCCAGCGGGCGCATGGTGCCGGCCTTCATCTGCGCGGACAGATCGCCCCCCACGACAAAGGTAAAAGCCAGATCGCCCGCGATCATGGCCCGCGTCACGTGCGAGGCGCTCTGGTAGGGCACGTGGGTCATCTGGGTGCCGCTGCCCTGCGCCAGTTGCACGCCCGCGATGTGCGACATTGCACCAACGCCGCTGGAGCCGTAGAGGATCTTGCCCGGGTCCGCCTTGGCCGCCGCCACCAGCTGCTGCATCGAGCGATAGGGCGACGCTGTAGGCACGGCCAGGAACATCTTGTGGGTGCTCATGCCGCTGACCGGCACAAGGTCGGTGAGCGGATCAAAGCCCGGGTCTTTGTTCAGCAGCGGCCCCAGGCTGATCTGCCCGGTCACGCCGAACACAATGGTGTGACCGTCGGCCGGCGCCTGCATGGCCAGCTTGGTGCCGAGCAGGCCGTTGGCGCCAGCGCGGTTGTCCACGATCACCGGCTGGCCGATGACTTCGGCCAGGCGCTGCATGACCATGCGGGTCTGCGTGTCACCGCTGCCGCCCGCCGGCCAAGGCATGACCATGCGAATGGTTTTGTTCGGGAAATTTTGCGCCTGCGCCGGGCCGACGATACCGCCAAGCGCCATTGCCGAAAGTCCTGCGACGGCCGAGCGCCGGGAAATAGTGTCAGACATGCCGTGTCTCCTGATTCAGATTGCCGATGGGTAAAACGCCAGACGATAGCGTCAGGACCACGCGACGGCACGTCCCCTCAGGTGGACGCGGGTATGCCCGCACCACGTACAGCAGCAGTTCTAGCCCGACTCCAGGGTCTGGCCCTTGCCCCGGCCGCGGCCCAACACCGCCAGCAACTGCGGCAGCGCCAGTTGCAGCGCCGGCTTCAGGGTGTGTGGCGGGTTGATGACGAACATGCCACTGGCCGTCAGGCCATGCCGCCGCGGCTCGCCAGGCTCGGTCTTTTCATCGCCCTGGCCGATGGCCAGGGTGGCGTCCAGCCAGGGCTTGCCTGCCTGCCGCGCCAGAGTGGTAAGGCGCCGCGGCAGATCGTGCGCCTCGGGCCGCGCGATGATGGGGTACCACACAACGTAGGTGCCGGTGGCGAAGCGCTTCAGGGCGTCCTGGATGGCCGCCGCGGTGCGGGGGTAGTCGCTCTTGATTTCGTAACTCGGGTCGATCAGCACCAGCGCCCGGCGCGAGGGCGGCGGCAACTGGCTCTTGAGGGCCTCGAAGCCATCGCTGCGCTGCACGGTGATCTGCCGCCCCGCCTCCAGTTGCGCGATGTTGGCCGTCAGTGCCTTGCTGTCGGTGGGATGCAGTTCGAACAGCCGCGCCTTGTCGCGGGCCTCGACACGAAGGTGCTTGTGGATGACGAAGGGCGAGCCGGGATAGATCTTGAGCTGGCCCGGCGCATTGAAGCTGGCGAGCAGATCCAGATAGTCCTGGATGACGGGGGCGAGCCCGGGGATCGCGGCCTGCTCCGCGAACAGCTTGAGCACGCCATCCTGAGCCTCACCGGAGGTGCCGGCATAGTCGCCATCGAGCCGGTACAGGCCCGCGCCGGCATGGGTGTCGATCACGCTGAGCGCAGTGTCCTTGAGTGTGAGGTGCCTGAGGATCGCGATCAGCACCACGTGCTTGAGGACATCGGCGTGGCTTCCGGCATGGAAGGCGTGGCGGTAGCTGAACATCGTCCGATGGTAGCCGATTCACCTGCGTGCTCAGCCGCGCGGATGGTGCTGGGCGTGCAGGGATTTGAGGCGCTCGCGGGCCACATGGGTGTAGATGGTGGTCGTGGAAATGTCCGCATGCCCCAGCAGCATCTGCACCGCGCGCAGATCCGCGCCGTGGTTCAGCAAATGCGTGGCAAAGGCGTGGCGCAAGGTGTGGGGCGACAGCGGCGCATCGATGCCGGCCGTGCGCGCGGCCTTCTTGACGATGAGCCAGAACATCACGCGGCTCATGCCGCGGCCGCGCTGGGTCACGAACAGGTCTTCGCTTTGCTGACCGCCCAGGATTTCCTGGCGGGCTCCGGCCAGGTAGCGCTGCAGCCACTGGCCCGCCACCTCGCCGAAGGGCACCAGCCGCTCCTTGCCGCCCTTGCCCAGGACGCGCAGCACGTTCTCGTTCATGCTGAGGTTGAAGGCTCTGAGGCCCACGAGTTCGCTCACCCGCAGGCCGCTGGCGTACATCAGCTCCAGCATGGCGCGGTCGCGCAGGCCCAGGGGCCGGGTAATGTCCGGCGCGGCCAGCAGGGATTCGACCTGGGCCTCGGACAGGGTCTTGGGTACGCGCAAGGCCTGGCGCGCCGCCTGCAGCCTGAGCGTCGGGTCGGCCGCAATGAGGCGCTCGCGCAGCGCCCAGCGGAAGTAACGCTTGAAAACGGTCAGGCGGCGGTTGGCCGAGGTGGCCCGGGTCTGGGCGTGGCGCGCAGAAAAATAGGCGGCGAGATCGGCCTCGGCGCTGGCGTCCAGAGGGCGATCGCCCAGCCAGCGGGCATAGGCGGTCAGGTCGCGGCGGTAGGCCTCAAGGGTGTTGCGCGACAGGCCTTCTTCGAGCCAGATGGCGTCGATGAA
Source organism: Burkholderiaceae bacterium (assembly GCA_030653255.1). GTDB lineage: Bacteria > Pseudomonadota > Gammaproteobacteria > Burkholderiales > Burkholderiaceae_C > JAURZS01. The sequence continues at coordinate 5,924 of JAURZS010000121.1, forward strand.
GGCGTCGATGCCGGTCTGACTCGCGCTGTGCAACTCAATCCAGTTTGAGCTTGGCGGATTCGACCACCTTCTTGTAGACGTCGAACTCGGCGCGGATCTGCGCGGCAAACTGCTCGGGCGTGCCGCCGACGATCAGGGAGCCGGTGTCTTCGATGCGCTTGCGCACAGCCGGGTCTTCCAGGGCTTTGCGCACGCCGGCATTGATCTTGTCGACGACCTCCTTGGGCAGGCCCTTGGGGCCGTATATGCCGTAGTAGGCCATGCGGTTGACCGGCTCCAGGCCCACTTCCTTGAAGGTCGGCACGTTGGGCAACTGCGCCAGACGCTGGGGTGCCGCCACGACGATGGGCACCAGACGGCCATCCTTGATGAAGGGCAGGGCCGAAGGCATGTTGTCGAAAATCATGGGGACCTGGCCGGCCACGGTGTCGTTCAAGGCCGGGCCGGCGCCGCGGTAGGGAATGTGGGCGATGAAGACGCCCGCCAGGTTCTTGAACAACTCGGTCTGCAGATGACCGATGCCCCCCGTGCCGGATGATGCATAGGAATATTTGCCCGGCGCCTGCTTGACCGTGGCCATGAAGCTCTTGTAGTCCTTGGCGGGGAAGCTAGGGTGCACGGCCAGCACATTGGGCGTGGCCGCAATGTTGATGATGGGTGTGAAGTCGGTCACCGGGTTGTAAGGAACCTTGGCATTGATGGCCGGGTTGGCAGCGGTGGTGGACACGGTGGCCATGCCCAGGGAATAGCCGTCAGGCGCAGCACGCGCGGTCTCTGTCGCACCGATGACACCGCCGCCACCGGCTTTGTTCTCGATGACTACCGTCTGACCCAGGGCCTTGCTCAGGGGCTCGGCAATGACACGCGCGACGATGTCGGTGGTGCCGCCGGGCGCAAATGGCACTTGAAGGCGGATGACTTTGGTGGGGTAACCCTGCGCAATGGCCGAACTTGCGGCAGCGGCGAGTGTGAGGGCGAACAAATGACGGCGTTGCATTCGAGAGTACTCCTTGGCAGGTAATTCATACTTGGCAGCACATGACTGCCGGAGCCCTCATTCTGCCCTGATATCCTGCGCCAGTGAACTATGCCCAGCTTCTCTTTCCGGATTTCTCGCTGATTCTGTGCGGCTATCTGATTTGCCGGTACACGGCACTGGGGCGACCGGTCTGGCAGCAGGTCGAGAGCCTGGTCTACTATTTTCTGTTTCCGGTGTTGCTGTTCCATTCGATCGTGCGGCGTCCGCTGGAGTTCGAGGCCGCCTCCGGCTTGGTGGCCGCAGGCCTGCTCACGGGCCTGGCGACGATCGCGCTGGCCTACGCCCTGCCCTGGCTGCCCTGGGTGGGTCGCCACATCGAGCGACGCGAGCATGCGGCCAGCGCGCAAGTGGCGTTCCGCTTCAATTCTTTCATCGCACTGACGCTGGCCGAGCGCATCGGCGGCGCGCCGGGCGTGCAACTGGTCTCGGTTCTGATCGGCATGTGCGTGCCGATGTTCAATGTGGCTGCGGTCTGGCCCATGGCGCGGCACGCGCAGCGGGGGCTGGCGCACGAGCTGCTGCGCAACCCTTTGATCATCGCCACCGCCTGCGGGCTGAGCGCAAACCTGGCGGGCTTCGTGATGCCGCAATGGCTGGAGCCCACGGTGTCGCGCATTGGCGGCGCATCGCTGGCGCTGGGTCTGATGGCGGCGGGCTCGGGCATGCACTTTGGCTCGCTGGCACGGGCCAAGATGCTGGCGGCGGCCCTGCTCGCGATCCGGCATCTGATCGCGCCGCTGGTGGCTTTCGCACTGGCGCGAGCCTTCGCCTTGTCGCCCATGCATGCCATGGTGCTGCTGATGTTCTCGGCGCTGCCCACGGCCTCGAGCTGCTATGTGCTGGCCACGCGCATGGGCTATGACGGCTCTTATGTGGCGGGCCTGGTCACGCTGTCCACGCTGATGGGGATGCTGAGCCTGCCGTTTGCGCTGGGGCTGGGGCGCTGAGCCAGCGCCCAGGCGACGTGTTCCCTGACGATGGCGCTGGGATGCCGGCCGTGGG
>JAURZS010000111.1 GCA_030653255.1 Burkholderiaceae bacterium
TGGCTCGATTTCTCAACCCATTGTTCCAAAATTAGGAGATGCAATGAAACTACGTCCTCTCGGCGACCGCGTGATCGTCAAGCGCATTGAAAGCGAAACCAAGACCGCATCGGGCATCGTGATTCCCGACAATGCCGCTGAAAAGCCCGATCAGGGCGAGGTCCTGGCCGTCGGTCCCGGCAAGAAGGATGACGCCGGCAAGCTGGTCGCCATGAGCATCAAGGTCGGAGACCGCGTCCTGTTCGGCAAGTACAGCGGACAGACCGTCAAGGTCGATGGCGACGAGCTGCTGGTCATGAAGGAAGACGACCTTTTCGCCGTCGTCGAAACCAAGTGAATTGCGGGACAGACCGACGGACGCGCGAAGCGCCCCGTCGCTCTGTCGCCAACTGACCAACCCTTTTTTATACCGAATCTTCTGGAGAATCAAACATGGCAGCAAAAGACGTAGTCTTCGGCGGCGAAGCCCGCGCACGCATGGTCGAGGGTGTGAACATCCTGGCCAACGCAGTCAAGGTGACCCTGGGCCCCAAGGGCCGCAATGTGGTGCTGGAGCGCTCTTTCGGCGCCCCCACGGTGACCAAGGACGGCGTGTCCGTGGCCAAGGAAATCGAACTGAAGGACAAGCTTCAGAACATGGGTGCGCAGATGGTCAAGGAAGTCGCGTCCAAGACTTCCGACATCGCCGGTGACGGCACCACGACCGCCACCGTGCTGGCCCAGGCCATCATCCGCGAAGGCATGAAGTATGTCGCCGCAGGCATGAACCCCATGGACCTGAAGCGCGGCATCGACAAGGCCGTGACGGCCCTGGTCGAAGAGCTGAAGAAAGCCTCCAAGGCCACGACCACCAGCAAGGAAATTGCCCAGGTCGGCTCGATCTCCGCGAACTCCGATGAAACCATCGGCAAGATCATCGCCGACGCGATGGACAAGGTCGGCAAGGAAGGCGTGATCACCGTCGAAGACGGCAAGTCCCTGGACAGCGAACTCGACGTCGTCGAAGGCATGCAATTCGACCGCGGCTATCTGTCGCCCTACTTCATCAACAATCCGGAAAAGCAATCCGCCTTGCTGGACAACCCTTTCGTGCTGCTGTACGACAAGAAGGTCAGCAACATCCGTGACCTGCTGCCCACGCTGGAGCAAGTCGCCAAGTCGGGCCGTCCGCTGCTGATCATTGCCGAAGACGTCGAGGGCGAAGCCCTGGCGACGCTGGTGGTCAACACCATCCGTGGCATCCTGAAGGTCGTCGCCGTCAAGGCGCCGGGCTTTGGCGACCGTCGCAAGGCCATGCTGGAAGACATCGCCATCCTGACCGGCGGCAAGGTTATTGCCGAAGAAGTCGGCCTCACCCTCGAGAAGGTGACGCTGGCCGATCTGGGCCAGGCCAAGCGCGTTGAAGTGGGCAAGGAAAACACCATCATCATCGACGGCTCCGGCGCTGCTGCCGACATCGAAGCGCGTGTCAAGCAAGTGCGCGTGCAGATCGAGGAGGCCACGTCCGACTACGACCGCGAGAAGCTGCAAGAGCGCGTGGCCAAGCTGGCCGGCGGTGTGGCCGTGATCAAGGTCGGCGCTGCCACCGAAGTCGAAATGAAGGAAAAGAAGGCCCGCGTGGAAGACGCGCTGCATGCAACCCGCGCTGCCGTCGAAGAAGGCATCGTGGCAGGCGGCGGCGTGGCACTACTGCGCGCCAAGCAGTCCGCGGGCACCATCAAGGGTGACAACCCCGATCAGGAAGCCGGCATCAAGCTGATCCTGAAGGCCATCGAGTCGCCCCTGCGCGAAATCGTGAACAACGCCGGCGAAGAAGCCTCGGTGGTGGTCGCGGCCGTGCTGGCAGGCAAGGGCAACTACGGCTACAACGCCGCCAATGCCACTTACGGCGACATGATCGAGATGGGCATTCTGGACCCGACCAAGGTGACCCGCACCGCGCTGCAGAACGCAGCCTCCGTGGCCTCGCTGATGCTGACGACCGAAGCCATGGTGGCCGAGGCTCCGAAGGATGAGTCCGGCGCCGGTGGCGGCGGCATGCCTGGTGGCGGCATGGGTGGCATGGGCGGTATGGGCGGCATGGACATGTAATTGTCCAGCGCCAGAGGCTGAGCGCACTGCGCTCGGCTTGCCAGTGCAAAGGGGCCCGCAGCGCGAAAGCGCTGCGGGCCCCTTTTTTGCGGGTACGGACCGTCGGCTCAGAGATCGGGGTTCTTTTTCTTCGGTCGCGTGACAGGAATACTGATCGCAGCGAATTCGGGCGACCTCTGGATAACATCCGTCGCAAGCAGCCTTCCGCCCGACCAGATGAGCGTTGGCAGGGGCATCACAGGCAAGTTTTGGATCGGTGGCAGCTCAGCCTGGCATTTATGCACATTCTCAGGTGTGAGATTGGAGCCCGAAGTGTCCTTGCGCATCTGCGCTATGGCGGTGCCAACCCTGGGGGGTAAGTTGCTGTCGTCCGAACGGCCGTCAAGAAAATAATCGCGGCGGTCCCGCATGTAGTACTTGTAAAAGTCGGGCTCCAGGTGGAAGGATTCTTCCGGTTGAAATGAATCGCCCCCGGCGGGTGCTCTCTCGGGCGCTGAATGAGGCCGTCGGGCTGGTGGTTCTTCCAGGTTTCGCTGATCAAACGCGAAATCGCGGATGTTCTGCAAACCGGCGGGGGAAAGACGGAGCTTTCCATGTGGGTCCATTTGAAATCCTCGCATTGAACGAAACGCAAAGACTATTTGCTCAGGATCGGACGGCAAGTTTGTTACGTTTTCGACACTGTCAATTTTCACAAATGAAACGGCAAGGCCCCTGTGGTTCCGTCCAGCTGGATCGTCCGTGCGCTGGGCAGGTTCATTTCAGGCGGCGCATCAGCCCAGCCGTCGATGGATCAAGGCCCGTGAGATCCCCGGTGAGCATGCGCTCACCGATGTTGCTCGCCAACAGCTTGCCCAGCTCAACGCCCCATTGGTCGAAGCTGTTGATGCCCCAGACCGCCCCACTGACGAACACCCGGTGCTCATGCAAGGCCAACAGCGCACCCAGGCTTTGCGGCGTGAGGCTGTCGAGGACGAAGAAGGTGCTGGGGCGGTTGCCGGGGAAGTCCCGATGCCCCTGCGCATCGGCCTTGCCGGTCATCAGCGCATGGGCCTGCGCCAGCGCGTTGGCCAGCAGCACTTCATGATGTCCCTGCAGCGCATGTGTTCTGTGGCGCACGACGATGAATTCGACCGGGATCACGTCGCTGCCTTGGTGCAGCATCTGGAAATAGGCATGCTGCCCATTGGTGCCCGGCTCACCCCATATCACTGGCGCCGTACCATGCCGCAGCCTGCGGCCATCCGTATCGACGCGCTTGCCATTGCTTTCCATTTCGAGCTGCTGCAAGTAGGCGGGAAGCCGACGCAGCGCGCTGTGGTACGGCGCGATGCTGCGGCTGGCAAAGCCCAGGAAGTTGCGGTTCCAAACATCGAGCAGCCCCAGCCGCATCGGCAGGTTGCTCTTCAGGTCAGCGCTGCGAAAATGCAGGTCCATGGCATGCGCGCCTTCCAGCAAGCCACGAAAACCGTCGGCGCCGATGGCGATGGCCACGGGCAATCCGACCGCCGACCACAGGGAGTAGCGCCCCCCCACCCACTCCTCGACACCGAACACCGTATCGATGCCGAATTCGCGCGCGGCCTGTGTGTTCTGGGTCAGTGCGACGAAATGCTGAGCCACATCGCGCCCCCCATGCGAGCTAAACCAGCGCAGCGCCGAACGCGCGTTGGACATGGTCTCCACAGTGGTGAAGGTCTTGGACGCGATGAGGAACAGGGTTTTTGCAGCATCGAGCTGCGCCAGCACAGCGGCCAGCTCGTGGCCATCGATGTTGGAGACGAAGTGAAAGCGCTTGCCTGCAGTGACGTGCTCGCTTAACGCCTGCACGGCCATCTGCGGCCCGAGGTCCGAGCCGCCAATGCCGATGTTGACCACGTCGGTGATGGACTCGTCGCTGCGGATGCGTTGCGCAAAGGCTAGCATGGCCTGCAGTGTGGTCTGGACCTGCGCGCGCTGCAGGCCCAGCGGGTCGGCGCCGCGGGGGGTGGCCGGCGTCGGCTCGCGCAGCAGGCAGTGCAACACCGCACGGTGCTCGCTGCCGTTGATCAGGTCGCCGGCAAACATGGCGTCCCGGTAACGCTCGACGCCGCACTCGCGGGCGAGCTCGAACAGCAGCGCCTCGGTCCGCGCATCGATCCTGTTCTTGGACAAATCGGCAAACAGGTAGGGCGCTTCCTGGCTGAAAGCCTGCACCCGCTGCGCGTCGGCGGCAAAAGCGTCGCGCAGGTCCAGCGCGTGGGCGCCACCATCGAAATGGGCTTGCAGCGCCTTCCAGGCGGCTGTCTGGTCACAGGGAATCCGGCTCATCGGCACAGGGCGACTTCAGGCCGCCAGCATCAGTTGGTCGAGCTTGGCGGCATCTGCGGCAAAAGCGCGTATGCCTTCGGCGAGCTTCTCCGTGGCCATGGCGTCCTCGTTCAGCGCATAGCGAAACCCCACCTCGTCATAACGCAAGGGCTCCAACGCGGCTGCCTTGGCCGCCACAGGATCGAGCGCCCGGGCCACAGGGGCTTCGCTGGCCGACAGCTGGGACAGCAACTCGGGCGCGATGGTCAGCAAGTCGCAGCCGGCCAGCGCGATGATCTGGCCCGTGTTGCGAAAGCTCGCGCCCATGACTTCGGTGGCTATGCCGAACTTCTTGTAGTAGGTGTAGATCTGGCGCACCGACTTCACGCCGGGGTCGTTGACGCCCGCGTTGTCGGCCTCGACCCAGGCGGCGCCGGCGGACTTCTTGTACCAGTCATAGATGCGGCCGACGAAGGGCGATATGAGTTGCACCCGCGCCTGCCCGCAGGCAACGGCCTGGCAGAAAGAGAACAGCAGCGTCAGGTTGGTATGGATGCCCCGGCGCTCAAGCTGCGCGGCCGCCTGGATGCCCTCCCATGTGGAGGCCACTTTGATGAGGACGCGGTCGACGTGAATGCCCTCGGCCTGATACAGCTCGACAATGCGCTCGGCGCGCGCCACGGTGGCGTTGGCATCGAAGCTCAGCCGGGCATCCACCTCAGTGGACACACGCCCCGGAATGATGGACAGGATCTCGCAGCCAAAACGCACCAGCAGCCGGTCCATGATTTCATCGAGCGGCCGGCCCCTGAAGCGCTCCACGGTCTGCTGCAGCAAGGGCTGGTATTCGGACTTCTGAACGGCCTTGAGAATCAGTGAAGGGTTGGTCGTGGCGTCTTGCGGCTTGTAGCTGCCCATCTGCCGGAAATCGCCGGTATCGGCGACGACGGTCGTGAACTGCCTGAGTGCGTCGAGTTGGTTCATGACAGGATTATCCCGTCAACTCGGATCCTGCACGACGGAGACCCCGTGGCCGGCCAGGCTCAGCCCGCAATCGGCCCCCGGGCTCAGTACATGCACCAGGTCCGGCGACACGACGAAGATCGATCCCAGTTCGGTCTCGAAGGTGTATTCGTGGACGCTGCCCAGGTAGCTGGCCTTGTGCAGGCGCGCAGCCATGCCCTGGCCCGCAGGCCCGATGTGCCAGGCCTCGGGCCGCACCGCCACCTTGACCCGCCCGGGGGCCATGCTCTGCCGCGGCCGGATGGTCAGCGGGCCCAGGCGCACCTGGCCTTGAGCGTCGGCCTCGGCGGGAAACAGCATGGCCTCGCCCATGAAGCCAGCGACGAAGGCGCTGCGGGGATATTCGTAGAGTTCCTGCGGCGTGCCGCGCTGGGCGATCAGGCCCTGGTCCATGACAATGATCTGGTCGCTGACGGCCAGGGCTTCGGCCTGGTCGTGAGTAACATAGGCCACGGTCAGGCCGAGCCGCTGCTGCAGGGACCGGATTTCCTCGCGCATTTCACGGCGCAGCCGGGCGTCGAGGTTGGACAAGGGCTCGTCGAACAGGAGAACCGCCGGCTCCAGCACCAGGGCACGCGCCAGCGCCACACGCTGCTGCTGTCCGCCGGAGAGTTCCCCAGGCGAGCGCGTGTCGTAACCGACCAGGCCGACGCCGTCCAGGGCCTCAAGGGCGCGGGCGCGTGCTCTTAGCCTGGGCATGCCGCTGACGCTCAGGCCATAGGCCACGTTGTCCAGCACGCTCATGTGCGGAAACAGCGCATAGCTTTGAAACACCAGGCTCACGTTGCGATCGGCCGGCCCGAGCGAGGTGACGTCCCGCCCGTCGATGAAGATCTGCCCCGCACTGGGCGACTCCAGCCCGGCGATCAGGCGCAAGGTCGTGGTCTTGCCGCAGCCCGAAGGCCCCAGGATGGTGGTGAGCGTGCCTTTGGGCACCTCGAAGCTGACGCCCTTGACGGCCAGCGGCGCGCCCGCCGAACTGCCGTAGCGTTTGGTGATGTTGCGCAACTCGATACCGTGCTTCATGGGAGCCTCGTCAGACGGCGTAAGGTACAGGTGTTGTAGCGGCCTGCCGCCGGCCCAGCCTGCGCTCGCCGACCAGAAACTGGATCAGCGCGATGGCCAGTGACATCAGGATGATGAGCACCGTGCAGTAAGCCAGGGCGACGCCGTAGTCGCCATTGCCCACTCGCCCGATGATGTAGGTCGTGGCCAGCTCGTTCTCCGCTGTCACCAGAAAAATCACCGCCGACACGGTGGTCATGCCACGCACGAAGCTGTAGATCAGCGCGGCCACCAGGGCCGGCTTGAGCAGCGGCAGCACCACGCGCGTCAGTGTCTGCAGTGTCGAGGCGCGCAGCATCAGCGAGGCTTCGTCCAGCGAGCGATCGAGTTGCTTGAGGGCTGCCGTGCCAGCGCGCACCCCCACCGGCAGATTGCGGAACATGAAGCACAGCACGATGATCAGGCCGGTGCCGGTGAGCTCAAAAGGTGGAACATTGAATGCCAGGATGTAGCTCACCCCCAGCACTGTGCCCGGAATGGCGAAGGTCAGCAGCGCCGCGAATTCGAACATTCCGCGCCCCTTGAACTCCACGCGCGCCAGCAGGTAGGCGATCAACAGACCCAGCACCGCCGTCACCGGCGCAGCAATGCCCGCCAGCTTGACGGTGGTGATCAGGGAGTTCCAGGCGGTGCCGGCCCAGACCAGTCCGTATTGTCCCCACTCCAGCGCAAAGGCGGTCCTGAAATGATCGAGCGTGAGCGTGTAGTCGCGGCCCCAGGTCCGCACGAAGCCGCCGGCAAAGGCAAAGCCGTAGACGACCACGGTGAACAGCAACCAGGGAATGGCCACCACGTAAATGACCTTGCGCACCCCTGCCGGCAAGGCCATGGCCACACCGGAATCGCCCTTGCCTCCCACCGTGGTGTAGCTCTTGCGGCCCAGCAGTCCGCGTTGAATGGCAAAGACGCCCAAGGCGAACAGGGTCAGGATCCAGGCCAGCGATGCGGCCCGTCCCTGGTCGTACTGCGCGCCCACAATGGCGAAGAAAATCTCTGTCGACAGCACCGAGAACTGCCCTCCGACGACGATGGGATTGCCGAAATCCGCGATGCTTTCGATGAAGCCCACCAGAAACGCGTTGGCCAGGCCCGGCTTGAGCAGCGGCAGCGTGACGCTGCGGAAGGTCCGGGCGCGATCCGCGCGCAGGGTCTGCGAGGCTTCCTCCAGGCTGGGCGACACGCCCTGCACCACGCCGCGCATGATCAGGAAGGCGATCGGCGTGAAGGCGAACATCTGCGCCACCCAGACGCCGAACATGCCGTAGAACCAGCGCGTGGGCTCCAGGCCGAACGCGTACTCCAGAAACTGGTTGACGATGCCGGCCCGGCCAAACAACAGGATCAGGCCCAGACCCACCACGAACGGCGGTGTGATGATGGGCAGGAGCGCCAGCACCTTGAGCGGCGCTTGCAGCCGCCGCGTGTCGCGCTCGGCCAGCAGGGCCAGCATGGTGCCCAGCACCACTGTGCCGCTCGCGGTCAGCAGGGCCAGCGACAGGGTGTTCCAGGCCACGCCGCAGCGCACGCCGCCGGCCAGGCAACCCAGGCTCCAGACACGCTCGTTGCCTACGCGCTCGTACAGGGCGAACAAAGACCACTGCCCTTGCTCGTCAAGCAGCGCGCCATACAGGGCCTTGAAGACCGGGAAGGCAATGAACAATGCCAGCAGCACGGCGCACAGCACCACGCTGGCGGCGATAAATAGATCGCCCTTGAAGTTGCCCAGCCGCGCCAGCCCGAAAGCCGCCAACACGATAAGCGAGGTCAGCACCACTGCAGCGCCCAGACCCATGCCAGACTGATGGAACGCCAGTTCGCCGAACTGAGTGTTCAACGCCGCGAACGCCCAGCCCTTGGCACCGATCAGGAAGCCACTGGCTGCCAGGCCCAGGCTGCCGACCAGCCCGCCGGCCAGCAGCCAGCCGCCTTGCTGGCGCCCGGCAGGCATGCCCACGCCGGCAGCAGCCATGACCAGTCCGGCCAGCCCGATGAGCAACCATTTGCGCTTGTGGATGACGGCCTGCACCAGTCCATTGGCCGTGTCTGCGCCGCCCAGCACACCCGGCAGGGCCTGGTACCAGGCGCCGTCCTGCATGGCATACCAAGGCAGGGCCAAGTAGCCCAGCAGGCCGATGACGACCCACAGGCGCAGCGCGAAATTGGTGGACTTCTTCAAGTGGTGCAACGACCCCGCATCACTTCGGCAGGGAGTTGACTTCCCTCTCCCACTTGGCGATCAGGCGGCGCCGCTCGGCGCTTGCACCGTACTTGGCGTAGTCGTAGTTGATGAGCTTGATCGACTTGATGTTGGGCACTCGGGCATCGACGGGCGTACCCGCATTGCTCGGCAGCTGAAACTGCCTGGCAGCGACCCCGAATTGCTGTGCACCCGGCGTCAGCGCCCACTCGTAAAATTTCTTGGCGGTCTCGGCATTGCGCGCACCCTTGATCAGGCTCATGGAGCCGATCTCCGCGCCGGTGCCCTCTGCAGGGGTGGCCGAACCCACGGGGAATCCCTGCGTGGCCTCAGTGGTCACGTCATGCACAAAGCTGATCGACACTGCGGTCTCGCCGCGCGCAACCGCCTTGACCGGCGCTGTGCCCGAACGCGTGTACGCGCCGATGTTCTTGTGCAGCGCCTTCATGTAGTCAAAGGCCTTGTCCTCACCCATGAGCTGCACCAGCGTGGCGATCATGGTGTAGGCCGTGCCGCTGGAAGCCGGGTTCGCCATCTGCACTTCGCCCTTGAATTCGGGGCGCAAGAGATCGGCCCAGGCAGCAGGCGCCCGGGCCTTCTTCTTGGCCAGAAGTTCCTTGTTGAAGCCAAAGCCCAGCGGGCCCAGGTAGACGCCCACGGTGCGGAACCCGGAATCTGCCGCCTGCTTGCGCGCCCAGGGATAGAGCTGGGGCAGCAACGCAGATTTGTATTCGAGCGTCAGGCCTTGTTCGGCCGCCTGCAGGTGCGGATCTCCGGTGCCACCGAACCAGAGGTCGGTTTTGGGGTTGTCGCGCTCGGCGATCAACTGCGCAAGCGCCTCGCCCGAGCCCTTCATGCTCATGTTGACCTTGACGCCCGTGGTCCTGGCGTAGACCGTCGACATCATGTTGCACCAGTCTGCCTGCACCGAGCAGATGATGTTGATCTGACCTTGTTGTGCGCTGGCGCCGACGGACAGCGCCGCGAGCGCGGCAGCGGCAATTAACTTATTCATGGGGAGTGACACCATTGAAGGCAGAGTGGGCTTCAAGCATACGCTCCCGACAGGCGGTATGCATACGTGGAAACACCCGACGTTCATGCCTCCGATGCGAGCGGCATGAACCGCTCGGCCAAGCCGGCATGCAGCGCCGAGCCGAGCGGCAAGATGTCGTCGTTGAAATCGTAACGGGTGTTGTGCAGATGGCTGCCTTCTGCGCCCTGCCCGATGCGCAGGTAGGCGCCGGGCTTGGCCTGCAGCATGAAGGAAAAATCCTCCGCCCCCATGCTGGGTTCCAGGTCGCGCACCACCCGAGCCGCACCCACCAGCGATTCGGCCACATCGCCCGCGAGTTGCGCCTCGGCAGGCGAATTGATGGTGGCCGGATAGATGCGCTCGTACATCACAGAGGCGGTGGCCCCGAACGCCATTGCCACCGCGCCGCAGATCTCATTGAGCCGGCGCTCGACCAGGGCCTGGGTCTCGGCGCTGAACGTGCGCACAGTGCCCACCAGCGTGGCCTCGCCCGGCACCACGCTCATGGCGTGAATATCCCCGGCCTGCATGGCGCACAAGCTGACGACGGCGCTGTCGACCGGGCGCACGTTGCGCGAAACGATGCTTTGCACCGCCGTGATGATGTGGGCAGCCACCAGTACCGGGTCGACTGTGAGGTAGGCGTGCGCGCCATGCCCACCGCGCCCTGTGATCCTGATGGTGATGCGGTCTGCCGCCGCCATCATCGGCCCGGAATTCACGCCCACCATGCCAGGCTTCATGAAGGGCCAGTTGTGCATGGCAAACACCGCCTGCACCGGAAAGCGATCGAACAAGCCATCCTCGATCATGAGTCTGGCGCCTGCGAATCCTTCCTCGCCAGGCTGAAAAATCAGCACTGCCGTGCCATTGAAGTTGCGGGTCTCGGCCAGGTAGCGTGCCGCACCCACCAGCATGGCGGTATGGCCATCGTGTCCGCAGCCATGCATCATGCCGGGCGTGGACGACTTCCACGCGAAATCGTTGTGCTCGGTCATGGTCAGGGCGTCCATGTCGGCACGCAAGCCGACCATGCGGCCGCTGTCGGTGCGGCGGCCTCTGACGACGCCGACCACCCCGGTCTTGCCGATGCCGGTGTGCACCTCGTCGACGCCGCACAGCTTGAGCGCCTGGGTCACACGGCCGCTGGTATAGACCTCCTCAAGACCCAGTTCCGGATGCGCATGGAGATCGCGGCGCAGCGCCGTCAGTTCCGGATGAAAGCGCGCAATGTGGTCAAAGGCCCGGCCATTGGCCTTGAATCGGGGGGCGAATATCGATGTCATGGACGGGCGCAGTGGCGCTGGCTGCGCTGCTGGTTCTATCGAGAGGCCTGCGCCAGGGTCGGCGCCAGGCGCACCGGACCGTACCAGGCGTTGGCCGTGGAATGCGTGTTGTCCGTGTCGGTCATGATGGCAACACCCACCAGCGCCCCCGGTGACTCGCCGAAGGCCTTGATGAAGTCGGCCCGGATGTTGCGCTCGTAATCGAGCCACTGGTTCAGCTTTCTGGCACCGGACTCAACCACCAGTTTGCGGATGCGGTCGGTTCGCGGACTGACGATCACGGTGCCGGGCTCACGCTGGTTGCACCAGACATACATCAGCGTGGCATAGGGCATGGGCTCGCCGGTCAGCGCATGGGCCAGCTCGGACAGCATGGCATTCTTGGGGGAAAACTTGCTTCGGTCGCCCTCGAAGGCGAGGACGATGCGCACCGGGGAGTCGGCGGCATCGCGCTGACCCAGATCGGCGCCCTGGATCAGTTCCGGAACCTTCCATGAGAAGCGCACGGAGCCGAGGTCCATCGGTTCTATACGCACCACGCGACGCAACATGCTGGCCGAGGACTGCGCCGTGACTGCAACAGCATCGCGCCCATCCTTGCGGCTGTAGTTGAATTTTGTGGCGGCCTTGCCCAGCAGCGGATAGTGCTGCCAACGCGACGGCTTGCCGGCTTGCGGCGATGACTGAACAGCCCACGGGCTGGATGCGATGCCTGCATCAGGAGCAGGGGACTTGACGTCAGGGGCGGCACCAGCTTCGACCGGCAGGGGACGCTGCGACGTGACCACGGGCGCGGTCGTGCATGCGCCCAATGTCGCCAGCAGTGCGAGTGCGGACAGGAATTTGCAGATCATGAGAGCGTTCGAGGCATTCAAATCAGGACCATCTGTGCATTATTCATAAAAAAAGCCGCCCGTGAGGGCGGCTTTTCAAATCTTCAGGATCGAAGCTGGCACGAGGCCAGCCATCGATCAGAAGCTGTGGCGGAAGCCGATGTCGTAGCCGCTGGAGTTGCTGCTGGCAGCAGTCACAGCACCGTTCAGGCCCACAGCAGCACCGCCGCTGTTGCGAACGCGAGCGTACGTGGTGTACAGAGCGGTACGCTTGGACAGGTTGTGCACATAGCCCAGAGCGATCTTCGTGGACTTGGGCGAAGCGCCTGCGTCGGTACGATAGGTGGAGTAAGCCAGGCGAACCAGGCCAGCACCGCCGACGGGGATATGGCCGCCGATCAAAGCGCCACGGCCAGCCACTGCCACGGCCGACGAAACGCGCTCGCGGGTGACTTGGGCCATCAGGTTGACAACCTTGAAGTCGTAGGAAGCGCCCAGGTTCGACTGACGGATGTCGCCAGTTGCGTACTTGGTGGTGCCGGTGGCCAGGTAAATCTTGGCCGGGCCAGCAGCGTAGCCGATGCGCAGGCTGGTGCCCGTGCCGTCCTTGTCGGTAACAGCGCCGATTTGGTTGTTTTCACCGCGATAGTGTTGCAGCCAGCCGGAGAAGCCGCCCAGCTTGTTGGGGGTCAGGTAGCCGACCGAGTTCGAAGCACGAACTGCCGTCACGCCGCCGATGGTGGAGACCAGGGTCAGGGTCGAGCCAACGCCCAGGGTGCCGAACGGATCGAATTCCGTCAGGGTCCAGAAATGCGGCGTGTAGTCACGGCCAGCGCGCAGTTCACCCCAGTTGCCAGCCAGGCTGACAGTGGAACGACGGCCGAACGTCAGGCCTTGACGGCCGACGAGAGCACCAGCAGGCGCTGCGCCAGTGGCCTGGTTGTTGGTGTTGGTCGCGGCGCCAGAGCCGTCATCATTGATGACAGCGGCCTCGAGCCAGAAGCTGGCGGACATGCCGCCACCCAGGTCTTCCGTACCACGGAAGCCCAGACGGCTGGTCGTCAGACCGGAATGGGTCAGTTGGGTCTTGCTGGAAGAACCAGCGCCGCTGCCGCTGCCATGAGCCCAGGTAGCGTCGACCACACCGAACAGGGTGACCGAAGATTGAGCAGAAGCCACGCCGACAACAGCCAGGGCAGCCAAAGCAACTAGTGATTTTTTCATTGCAAGTTTCTCCAAGGTTAAACATAGGGCACCGGTACGAGAGAAACACTGGATGCTGCCAACCATATGCTCCTGCCGGTTCCCCGGGCCAACCTCCGGTTTAGGGAAGTTGTCGTTATTGCACCAGAGGCGGCATTCTTTCGCAAAGGATTTAACCCCCCGGCACACATTTCGTTGCACCCCTGCAACAAAGCTCTGTGCGGGGGAGGGTAACTCGATGGGTTTACACTGGAACCTGTTCGATAAACCCGCAAAAACTTAGGGTTTTTCTTGATTTTCCCGGCTTTGAAACCGACTCCATGCTCGACCAGCTCCTGAGCACCGCCGATACGGCCCTGCGCACCCTCTTTGCTCCGCCGCCGAGCCGGCGCCCGCCACCGACCGAAACGCGCGTGGCTCCGGTTCTGAGCAAGAGCGAACAGGCGCTTTCCGGCGCGCTGATGCGCGTGAACCATGTCGGAGAAATCTGCGCTCAGGCGCTTTATACGGCGCAGGCGCTGGCAACAGGCAATGCAGCTCTGCGCGCCCATTACGAGCAGGCTGCGCGTGAGGAAGGCGATCACTTGGCATGGACGCGCCAGCGGCTGGACCAGTTGGGCGCCAGCCCTTCAGCGCTCAACCCGCTCTGGTACGCGGGGGCCTTCGGTCTGGGTCTGATTGCAGGTCGTCTCGGGGATCCCATCAGCTTGGGCTTTGTGGTTGAAACCGAGCGTCAAGTGGAAGCGCACCTGCAAAGTCACCTGGAGCGACTCCCCGCCGCCGACCTGGCATCGCGCGCCATCGTGCGCCAGATGAAGGACGAGGAAGCGCAACACGCGGACAAGGCATTGCATGCCGGGGCCCAGGCGCTCCCGGAGCCGGCCCGCGCGCTGATGAAAGCCGCGGCCAGGGTCATGACGACGACCGCGCACTACATCTAGGACGGGCTCAGGCCGGGGTCAGACCTCGGTCAACTCGAAACTGGTAGTAATTTCCGCCGTCTTGCCCCGCATGCTACTGGCGGACCAGTTTTTTCCGTGGCTCATGGCAATCGCCCGCTCCACTGCCGCCGGCGCAATGCCTTTGCCGCTCACCGTGAAGTGCATATTGATGCGGGTGAACACCTTGGGGTCCACATCGGCGCGCTCGGCAGATATCTTCACGCTGCATCCGCGCACATCGTGACGCCCCCGCTTGAGGATCAGCACCACATCGTAGGCCGTGCAGCCGCCGGTGCCCGCGAGCAGCGTCTCCATCGGTCTGGGCGCCAGATTCTGACCACCGTTCTTGGGATTGACGCTGTCCGGTGCGCCGTCCATGACCAGGGTGTGGCCGCTCCCGGTCTCAGCCACAAAGCCCATCCCTGAACGCGTCCCGGCCCCGCCGGTCCAGCTCACAGTGCATTCCATCGTCATCGCTTCACCTCGTCTGTAGTATCAGTTTCGCTTTACGGGCACAAATTTACCTACTGAAAGCCTCTCAACCTAGGTTAAACACCTATTTTTTGTTGCGACGCAGCAAGTAAAGGGGTACATTCTTGCTCATGGCACAGGATATCTTCTGTGCACCGATTGTCTCCTCCACCCTCCGAACAGGTGGATTCAGCCCCGAGTCGCAAGATTCGGGGCTTTTTTCTGGGTTGTGCTCCAGTGGAATAATCACCCCTTGTCCCCCTGGCGCATCCCATGAAGTCCCCCAAATCCAAGCCCCTCACGCCCGCCGACTATCTCAAGAAAATCCTCACGGCGCGCGTCTATGACGTGGCCGTGGAGTCCGCTCTGGAGCCTGCGCGCAACCTGAGCCGGCGCCTGCACAACAAGGTGCTGCTCAAGCGCGAGGACCAGCAGGCGGTGTTCAGCTTCAAGCTGCGTGGCGCCTACAACAAGATGGCCGGCCTCACGCCGGAGCAGCTGAAAAAAGGCGTGATCTGCGCCTCGGCCGGCAACCATGCCCAGGGCGTGGCGCTCAGCGCGCACAAGCTCGGTTCACGCGCAGTCATTGTCATGCCGGTGACGACACCGCAGCTCAAGATCGATGCCGTGCGGGCACTGGGCGGTGAGGTCGTGCTGTTTGGCGAAAGTTACTCGGATGCCCATCAGCATGCCCTGCAGCTCGAAAAGGTCCAGGGGCTGACCTTTGTGCACCCTTTTGACGATCCGGACGTAATTGCCGGCCAGGGCACGATCGCGATGGAGATCCTGCGCCAGCACCAGGGACCGCTGCATGCCGTGTTCGTGGCCATCGGCGGCGGCGGGCTGGTTGCAGGCGTTGCAAATTACATCAAGGCGGTGCGCCCCGAGATCAAGGTCATCGGCGTGCAGATGAACGACTCGGACGCGATGATGCAATCGGTGGCCCAGAACAAGCGCATCACCCTCGATGAGGTCGGATTGTTCTCCGACGGCACCGCAGTCAAGCAAGTCGGCGAGGAGACTTTCCGCGTGGCGCGCGGCCTGGTCGACGAGTTCGTGACCGTGGACACCGATGCCGTGTGCGCCGCGATCAAGGATGTTTTTGTCGACACCCGCAGCATCGTGGAGCCGGCCGGCGCGCTGGCCGTGGCCGCCATCAAGCAGTACGTGGCAAGGAACAAGACGCGCGGCGAGACTTATGCCGCGATCCTGTGCGGCGCGAACATGAATTTCGACCGGCTGCGCTTCGTCGCTGAGCGCGCCGAAGTGGGCGAGGAACGCGAGGCGCTTTTTGCGGTGACCATCCCCGAGGAACGCGGCAGTTTTCGGCGCTTTTGCGAAACCATCGGCGGGCTGCCTGGCGGGCCGCGCAATGTCACCGAGTTCAACTACCGCATCAGCGACTCGCAGCGTGCCCATGTGTTCGTCGGACTGACCACGCAGGGCAAGGGCGAATCACAGAAAATCGCAGCAAACTTTACGCGGCACGGCTTCGATGCGCTGGACCTCACGCACGACGAACTGGCCAAGGAGCATGTGCGCCACATGGTGGGTGGGCACTCTGCCCTGGCGCGCGACGAGCGGCTGCTGCGTTTCGTATTTCCGGAACGCCCCGGCGCCTTGCTGAAGTTCCTGAGCCTGATGCGCCCGGGCTGGAACATCAGCCTGTTCCATTACCGCAACCAGGGCGCGGACTATGGCCGCATTTTGGTCGGTCTGCAAGTGCCCAAGACGGATGACAAGGCGTTCCGGAAATTCCTCGATGCCCTGGCTTATCCCTGCGTGGAAGAGACGAACAATCCTGTCTACAGATTGTTCCTCCAGAGCTGACCCGCCGCCGGCGGAATTCCAAGCGCATAACGCCGGAGGCGGGGCTCGCCGCGCTCACTTCATGAGCGGGGGCATGTCCAGCGTGATCGACGGCTCGCCGTCGACGCCGGCGAGCACGGCACGGCGCGGACCGACCGATTTCAGAATCAGGCCCTCCTCCAGCCGGCTGCCCACGCGATAGGGCCGGGCAGGCTTGCCATCGATGGCGATCAGGGCCGCGCCCCGGCGTGATCGACTGGCGATCACGCCGAGCAAGGCGAAGCGACTGGCCGCCGGCTGCGCGGAGGCTGCGGGCGCTGCGCCAGCGCCCAGCAGCCGCGCCAGTGCAAGCGCATCCACAGGAGCCGCCTGGTACGCCGGTGGCGCTGCGGGCGGTGGGGCGGCGGGCGTCGTCAGCCCCATCAGCCAGTATGTGGCGCTGCCCACGGCAAAAGCCCACAGCGCGAAGCTAAGGCCCCGGACTGTCCATGTGCTTTGCGAAGGAATCGACATGCGAGGATTATCATTGAAGCGATCCAAGCTCGAAGGCGCCCCACCGATATGAACCATCCCCTCCACGCCATCCGACGCCTGCGCCACGCGGGCGCGACCTTGAGGCAAGCGGGCTTCACGCTGATCGAACTCATGGTGGTATTGGTGATCATCGGTGTGCTCGCGGCCCTGATCGTGCCCAATGTGCTGGACCGGGCCGACGATGCGCGCGCCACGGCGGCCCGCACCGATGTCAACAACCTGATGCAGGCGCTCAAGCTCTACCGTCTGGACAATCAGCGCTATCCCACCACCGAACAGGGGCTGCAGGCGTTGATCGCGAAGCCGGGCGCCGGTCCTGCGCCCGGCAACTGGAAGCCATATCTTGACAAGCTGCCCAGTGATCCCTGGGGCAGGCCCTATCAGTATTTGAACCCCGGCATCAAGGGCGAGGTCGACGTGATGTCCTTCGGCGCCGACGGCCAGACTGGCGGCGAAGGCAAGAATGCCGACGTCGGGAGCTGGCAGTAGGCGCCCTGGATGCGCGCCCGGGGTTTCACACTGCTCGAATTGCTGGTTGTGGTGGCCATCATGGCGCTGGCCACAGCAGGTGTGGGGTTGGCCATGCGCGACTCGGCGCAGTCGCAACTCGACCGCGAGGCCGAGCGCCTGGTGGCCTTGCTGGAATCGGCAAGGGCCCGCTCAAGAGCCAGCGGTGAGCCGGTGCAATGGCAGGCCGCGGCCCAGGGCTTCGCATTCCAGGGACTGCCGCAGGATGCCATGCCGCACCAGTGGCTCGATGCAGGCACGGCGGTGCTCGGCTCCGTCACGTTGACACTGGGGCCGGAGCCCATCATCGGCCGTCAGGAACTGGTGCTGACACGGTCTGCTGAGCCGGCTCGCAGGCTGCGCATCGCGACCGATGGCCTGCGTCCTTTTAAGGTGATGGCGGATACGCCATGAGGCAGGCGCGAGGCTTTACCCTGATCGAGGTGCTGGTGGCGCTGGGCATTGTGTCCATCGCGCTGGTCGCAGGCTTGCAGTCAACCACCGCATTGACGCGCAATGCGATGCGCCAATCGGACTTGCTGCTGGCGCATCTGTGCGCCGAGAACGAGCTGGTGCGCGTGCGGCTGTCGCGGCAGATGCCCGGCGTGGGCGACACCTCCCTGGGCTGCGAGCAGGCTGGCCGCGCCTTCGAGGTCAGGCTGTCGGTGCGGCCCACACCGAACCCCAGTTTCCGGCGCGTGGACGCGCAGGTGCTCGATGGCACGACGCCTGTGCTTCGACTGTCCACCGTGGTGGGGCGGTACTGAGTCATGGCTGCGACCCAGACCGGACTTGGCATGCGCCGCGAGGCTCCACCCCCGTGGCGGCCCGCCGCGCGCGGCTTCACGCTTGTCGAGCTGCTGGTCGCGCTGGGCGTGATGGCGCTGCTGGCGATGTTGAGCTGGCGCGGGCTCGATGGCATGGCGCGCGCTCAGTCGCAGACACAAACGCGCAGCGACGAGGTGTTGACGCTGCAAGCCGGACTCGGCCAATGGAGCGCAGACCTGGACGCACTGGTGCAATTGCCGCAGGCCAGCGCCATCGACTGGGACGGTCGGGTCTTGCGCCTCACGCGGCGCAGCACCAGGGCGCCCTCCGACGGGGTGCTGGTGGTGGCCTGGTCGCGGCGCGAGTCCGACGGCGGACAGTGGCTGCGCTGGCAGTCGCCGCCGGTGACTACCCGTGGCGCCCTGGAGACGGCGTGGCTGATGGCCGCGACGTGGGCCCGCACGCCGGGCGATGAACAGCGGCGTTTCGAGGTGCCGGTTGCCGCTTTGCAGGACTGGCAGATTTTCTATTTCCGGGCCGACGCCTGGACCCATCCACAGTCGAGCGACACCGGGCCAGGACTCGCCGCGCTCCGAGCCACCGCCGTGCCGGGGATCGCCACGATTCCCGATGGCGTGCGCCTTGTGCTGACTTTGCCACCGGGCCAGGCCTTGAGCGGGCGCATCACGCGCGACTGGGTGCGTCCCACGCTCGGCGGAGGCAAATCATGAGGGCTCAGCGCGGCGCGGCGCTGCTCATGGCCATGCTCACGGTGGCGCTGGTCGCAAGCTTCGCCGCGGCGGCACTTTGGCAGCAGTGGCGCGGCATCGAGGTTGAAGCCGCCGAGCGGTCGCGTGTGCAGTCGGGCTGGATACTGACGGGCGCACTGGACTGGTCGCGGCTGATCCTGCGCGAGGACGCCCGCACCGGCGGCGAGGACCACCTGGCCGAACCCTGGGCCGTGCCGCTGGAGGAAGCCCGCCTGTCCACCTTCCTCGCAGCAGAGCAGGGTGTGGCCGGCAGCGGCGACGGCGACGCGCGGGACGCTTTCCTATCGGGACGGATCGCCGACATGCAGTCGCGGCTCAATGTGGCCAATCTGATCGAGGCTGGCCGCATTTCAGCACCCGACCTGCGCGCCTTCACGCAACTGTTCGCACAGCTGGGACTGCCGCCACAGCAGCTCTCCGCCTTCGCCGAGAACTTGCGCTTCGCGTCGGACATCAGCGCCGATAACCGCTCGGGCGGCATGGCGGCCCTGATGCCGCAACAGGTCGAGCAGTTGGTCTGGCTGGGCCTGCCACCCGAGTCCATTGCACGCATCGCCCCTTTCGTGACGCTGCTGCCGCAGCGCACCCCGCTGAACCTCAACACCGCGCAAGCCGAGGCCATTCAGGCCAGCGTACCGGGGTTGAACATGTCCGATGCGCAGAGACTGGTCGCCGTGCGGCAGAGCGCGCCCTTTCGCAGCGTGGCCGATGCCGACCGGCTGCTGGGCGGCATCGGCGCACTGACCGAGAGCCGGTTCAGCGTGGCATCCCGCTTCTTCGAAGTCCGCGGCCGTCTGCGGCTCGATGGCAATATCGTCGAAGAGCGCTCGCTGGTGCAACGCGACGGCCTGGAGGTCAGGACCCTTTGGCGCCGGCGCGGCATCGTGCTGTCCGAACACGCACAAGCGCCTGTGCGCTGACACGGCGCCATGACTCCGCGTCATGGCGCTGGCTCTCTACAATGGCCGGCTACAGCCTATGTCTTCACTGATCGTCATCCTTCCCGCGCCAGGCTCCGCCAGTGCTGCAGAGTTGCGCTTCGTGCTGACGCCCGAGGGACGCAGCGTGGGCAGCCATGGCAGTGCTGCGGCAGCCCTGCTTCCCGCAGCCAGCGGCGAGATCGTCGCGCTGGCGCCGGCCAGCGCGCTGTCCTGGCATCAGGTCGATCTGCCGCGTGGCGTGGGGCCGACATCGGCGCGGCTGCGCGTGGTGTTGGAGGGCCTGCTTGAAGACCGCCTCCTTGACGAACCCGAGACGCTGCACTTCGCGCTGCAGCCGCAGCCGCGCGCGGGTACGCCGGCCTGGGTTGCCGTGTGCGACAGGGCCTGGCTGCGCAGCGCGGTACAGGCGATCGAGAGCGCAGGGCGGCGCGTCTCGCGCATCGTTCCCGAATTCGCGCCCGACGGCCCCCCTGCGATGCATGTCCTGGGTGAGCCCGACGCCGCTCATCTGGTTGTCATCGACGCAGGCATCACTCTGGCGCCTTTCACGGCCACGACAGCGGCGCGCCTGAGCCCTGCTGTGGATTCGGCAGATGCGCCGGTGGTGCTGGCCGAGCCCGCCGTGGCCGCGCTGGCGGAGCAGTGGCTGAAGACCCGCGTCACCTTGCAGCAATCGGCACAGCGCTGGCTGCTGGCTGCCCAGACCTCCTGGGACCTGGCCCAGTTTGACCTGGCCAGTTCTGGCGGCCGCCGTGCATTCAGGCGCATCAGCGCGCTCGGGCGCGCGCTATGGAGCGCGCCTCAATGGAAGGCAGCGCGCTGGGGGCTGGCTGCGCTCGTCGCCGTCAATCTCCTGGGCTTGAATGCCTGGGCCTGGAAGGAACGCACAGCACTGGATGGCAAGCAGGCCGCGGTGCGCGACACACTGCTCAAAGCCTTCCCCAGCGTCAAGGTGGTGGTGGACGCGCCGCTGCAAATGGAGCGCGAGCTCGCGGCGCTGCGCCAGTCAACTGGCGCAGCCTCTGCTGGCGACATCGAGGCCATTCTGAGCGCGGTCAGTCTTGCCGTACCCATCAACCGCACTGTCTCCGCCATCGAATATTCCGAGGGTGAAGCACGCATCCGGGGTGCCGCGCTCAACGCCGCCGAGGCTGCAGCCCTGGACGCAAGCCTGCGTGCCCAGGGCTACGCACCCCGGATCGAAGGCGACACGCTTCGTGTGCGGCCGCTGCAGGCACAGCCGCAGGTGGGTCCATGAGCCGACTCGCCACACTGCGCTCACGCTGGACCGCACTGGCTGCGCGCGAGCGCGCATTGAGTGCGGTCGCAGCGACCCTGGTCGCGCTGGCGCTGATCTGGTGGCTGGGCTTTGCCGGCCCCTTGCAGACCTTGCGCAATGCCGAGTCCCGGCACGCCGCCCTGGACGCGCAACTCAGCCACATGCGCTCGCTGCAGACCCAGGCGTTGTCCATGCAGTCGCAGCCGCGAATGACGGCCGAAGAGTCGCGGCGGATACTGGAGGAGCTGGTGCGCCAGCGCCTGGGGCCTGCTGCCCAGCTCGCCGCGGCCGGCGACCGCGTGACCGTGACACTGCGCGCCGCGCCGGCCGATGTGCTGGCCATGTGGCTGACGCAAGTGCGCGTCAATGCGCGTGCACAACCTATCGAAGCCCGGCTCACCCGATCCGGCAGCAGCGCCTCATGGGACGGCACGGTGGTGTTGGCACTGCCCGCGCGCTGACCTGGCCGACGCACTCCGCTGTGGCCCGCGATCGTTCATCCCCTTCTGCCGGCGCACCCTGGGCCTGGGCCCTGTCTGGCGCCCTGGCCGGTCTGATCCTGAGCCTGCTGCTCTTTGCGCCAGCACGCTGGCTTGGCAGCGCTATGCAGCAGAGCACGGCCGGGCAGGTACTGCTGCTCGACGCGCGCGGCACGGTTTGGCAGGGATCGGCCAGACTGATGCTCGCAGGCGGCATCGGCAGCAGCGATGCCGCCGAACTCCAGGGCCGGGTGCGCTGGACCTTGCGTGCCGCCTTGGGTGGCCTGCGAGCGCAGATTGCGGCCGATTGCTGCACGTCCGATCCTGTGGTCCTGCATTACCGCCCCGCCTGGCGGGGCGGCGAGGTCCGCTTCGGCGACAACACCTCGCAGTGGCCGCTGGCGCTGCTGGCAGGCCTGGGTACGCCATGGAACACCGTGCAGCCCCAAGGCGCCGTGCACCTGTCCACACGGGGGCTTTCAGTAGAATGGGTCGCAGGCCGCATCGCCATCGGCGGGCAGGCCCGCATGGATGTCCTGGGCGCGTCGTCGCGCCTGTCCACGCTGCGGCCGATGGGCAGTTACCGCATCACTCTCAATGGGGGCTCTACGTCGACACTACAACTGGATACGCTGGAAGGCCGATTGCAACTCAAGGGTAGCGGACAATGGGTCGGCTCGCGCCTGCGTTTCGCGGGAGAGGCCAGCGCGGCACCGGAACACGAGGCCGCGCTGTCCAACCTCCTGAACATCATCGGGCGCCGCAGCGGCCCGCGCTCCATCATCACCTTGGGTTGAACACCGCCACGCCATGAAGCATCGTCTCGCCAGTCTCTCCATCGCCGTCGGCGTTCTCCTGACGGGCATGGCAGGGGCCGCCCATGCGCAGGGGCGTGCGGAGCCGATCACCCTGAATTTCGCCAACGCCGACATCGAGGCCGTGGCCCGCACCATGGCCACCATCACCGGCCGCAACGTCGTGGTGGACCCGCGCGTCAAGGGCACCATGACGCTGGTCACCGAGCGCGCCGTGCCGCCCGCCACCGCCTTCAACCAGTTCCTGGCCGCCTTGCGGCTGCAGGGCTTTGCCGTGGTGGAAGCCGCCGGCCTGTACAAGATCGTGCCCGAGGCGGATGCCAAGCTGCAGGGCAGTTCGGTCTCGGTGGCTTCGCCCAACGCGCCCACGGCAGCCGGCGCCAACCAGATCGTGACGCAGATCTTCCGGCTCAACTACGAGACCGCTGCCAATCTGGTGCCGGTGCTGCGCCCGCTGATCAGCCCCAACAACACCATCAACGTCAATCCGGGCAACAACTCGCTGGTGATCACCGACTATGCCGACAATCTGCAGCGCATGGCCCGCATCGTCGCCGCGCTCGATGTGGCCAATGCCGGCGACGTCGAGGTCATTGCGCTGCAACACGCCATCGCCACCGACCTCGCGCCTCTGGTGCTGCGACTGATCGAGTCCGGTTCGGCCGCAGCCGCCGCAGGGCAGGGCCAGACCGACACCTCGTTCCGCACCACACTGGTCGCCGAGCCGCGCAGCAATGCGCTGATCCTGCGTGCGGCCAATCCGGCCCGCGCGGCCCTCGTCAGGTCTCTGGTGGAACGCCTGGACCGGCCCTCGGCAGTCAGCACCAATGGCGCGGCCGGTAATATCTATGTCGTCTATCTGAAGAACGCCGATGCCACCAAGCTTGCGGTGACACTGCGCGCGGCACTCGCCGGCGAGTCCCGATCTGGTGCGGCCAGCGGCACCGGCTCCACCCCGCTACCGCTCCCCGTGGCGGCCAGCACCACAGGCAACAGTGGCTCCGGTTCGGCATCGTCGGTGTTGTCGGGCGGGCCGCTCGGCAGCAGTTCGGGCGGCGGCAACCTGCCTTCGACCGGCGGACAGATCCAGGCCGATGCCGCCACCAACTCGCTGATCATCACCGCGCCCGAGCCTCAGTACCGGCAACTGCGTGCAGTCATCGACAAGCTCGACGGGCGGCGCGCCCAGGTGCTGGTGGAGAGTCTCATCGTCGAAGTCAACGCCGACAAGGCCGCCGAGTTCGGCATCCAGTGGCAGACCGTCCTGGGCCAGAAGGGCGACACCAACATTGGCTTGCTGGGCACCAACTCCAGCATCGGTGGCACCAATATCCTGAGCCTGGCCACGGCGGCGCCGGGCACGGTTGCCCCGGCCAGTGGGCTGAATTTCGGCATCGGCCATCAGGTCAATGGCCGCTACCTGCTGGGTTTCCTGGCGCGCTTCCTGGAGAGCAAGGGCGACGGCAATGTGCTGTCCACGCCCAACCTGCTGACCCTGGACAACGAAGAGGCGCGCATCGTGATCGGCCAGAACGTGCCCTTCGTCACTGGCCAGTACACCAACACCGGCAGCAGCACTTCCACGGTCAACCCATTCCAGACCATAGAGCGCAAGGACGTCGGCCTGACGCTGCGCGTGCGTCCCCAGATCAGCGAGAACGGCACGGTCAAGATGTCGATCTTCCAGGAGGTCTCCAGCGTGCAGGCCTCCACCATCAACAATCCGAGCGGGCCAACGACCAACAAGCGCTCGATCGAATCGAACGTGGTCGTTGACGACGGCACCATCATCGTGCTGGGCGGACTGCTGCAGGACGAGTACTCCGGCAACCAGGAAAAAGTGCCGGGCATCGGCGACATTCCCCTGTTTGGCAATTTGTTCAAGAGCGAGACGCGCAGCCGCAGAAAGACCAACCTCATGGTCTTTCTGCGGCCCGTCGTCGTGCGCGACAACGCCACCAGCGACAGCCTGGCCATCGACCGCTACGAGACCATCCGCGCCTTGCAGCAAAACCAGCAGCCCCAGCCCAACGTCATGCTGCCCGGCGTGACCTCCGCGCCTGTGCTGCCGGCCATGCGCTTCGCGCCCGCGCAGCAGAACACGCCGCCTGCGGCCGTGCCCCAGCCACTGCTGCGATAAGCCTGCGGCCATGCGCTACCCCCTGCCCTACGCATTCGCGCGCAGTGCCCAGCTCCTGCTGGAGGATGACGGGACAGCGCTGACGCTCTGGCACGACGGCCGGCCCGCGTCCAGCCCGTGGAGCGAGGTGATGCGCAAGTACCCCGTGCAGCAGGTGCAGCAACTCGACCCGGCGGCGCTTGCCAACCGCATCAGCAGCGCCTATGCGCAAGGCGAATCCAGCGCCGCCACGGTGGTCAGCGAAGTCGAGAGCGATGCCGACCTCTCGCGCATCATGCAGGAACTCCCGGCGGTCGAAGACCTGCTGGAGACCAGCGATGACGCGCCCATCATCCGCATGCTCAATGCCTTGCTGACACAGGCCGCCCGCGACGGCGCCAGCGACATCCACATCGAGCCCTACGAGCGGCATTCCAGCGTGCGCTTCCGTGTTGACGGCACGCTGCGTGAAGTGGTGAGCCCCAACCGCGCGCTGCACGCGGCACTGATCTCGCGGCTCAAGATCATGGCCGACCTGGACATCGCCGAGAAGCGCCTGCCGCAGGACGGCCGCATATCGCTGCGCATTGGCACGCGCGCCGTCGATGTGCGCGTGAGCACCCTGCCCAGCGCCCACGGCGAACGCGCCGTGCTGCGCCTGCTCGACAAGTCCGGCGCCAAGCTGAGCCTGGAGTCGGTGGGCATGGAGGGCGAGACCCTGCGGCGTTTTCTGGCGCTGATCGCGCAGCCCCACGGCATCATCCTGGTCACCGGCCCGACCGGCTCGGGCAAGACCACCACGCTTTATGCCGCGTTGAGCCGGTTGGACGCAGGGCGCAGCAACATCATGACCGTGGAAGACCCGATCGAGTACGAACTGCCCGGTGTCGGCCAGACACAGGTCAACGCCAAGATCGATCTGGACTTTGCCCGGGCGCTGCGCGCCATCCTGCGCCAGGACCCGGACGTCATCATGATCGGCGAGATCCGCGACTACGAGACCGCCCAGATCGCGATCCAGGCTTCTCTCACAGGCCATCTGGTGCTGGCCACGCTGCACACCAATGACGCGGCCAGCGCTGTCACGCGCCTGAGCGACATGGGCGTGGAACCCTTCCTGCTGAGCTCCAGCCTGCTGGGTGTGCTGGCGCAAAGACTGGTGCGAAAGCTGTGCACCGCCTGCGCCGGCGCCGGCTGCACGGTCTGTGGCCAGACCGGTTATCAGGGTCGCACAGGCGTGTTTGAACTGCTGGTGACCAACGACGCGATTCGGGCACAGATCCACAACCGCGCGGCCGAAGCGGACATCCGCGACACCGCACTCAGGTCCGGCATGACCCTGATGCGCGACGACGGCGAGCGGCTGGTGAGCACAGGCATCACCTCGCGCGAGGAACTGGTGCGCGTCACGCGCGACTGACTCAGAACTTCAGTGCCTTGAACAGGTTGTTGTACGAGTCCGTCCAGGGCCTGGCGCCTGCTTGCGGCTCCATCAGTTGGCCCGCGTTGAGCAGCGCGGGCCCGAAGCTCTTGCCCACCAGCACCCAGTCCGTGTACGACAGGTAATTGAGCTCCGGCGTGTCCTCAATGGACAGCGCCTTGAGGCCCAACGCATGCGCGAGTTCGGCCACCACGGGCGCCAGCGCAAGGTAGCGGTTGGACACATGAAACGCCACCAGCCCGTCTTCGTTCAGGTGCTGGACATACACGGCCAGCGCCTCTTTGGTCATCAGGTGCATGGGGATGGAGTCGCTGGAGAACGCATCGACCACAACGAGATCGTATTTTCCAGGCTTGCCTGCGGCAAGCTCGCGCTCCATCGTCAAGCGCGCATCGCCGATGCGCACATCCACCTGGGCATTGCCTTGGGGAAGATAGGTAAACCAGCGGCGCGCAGCCTCCAGCACATGGCTGTCGAGCTCATAGACCACGAAGGTGTCGCCGCTGCGGCCATAGCTCAGCAAGGTGCCAACCCCCAGTCCGACCGCGCCCACGCGAAGCGGCCCGCGCCGGCCCAGTTCAGTCAGCGCGCGCCCCACCCCGCTGGTTTCGCCGTAATAGCTGGTGGCCAGGCCGCGAAAATCCGGCTTGGTGAATTGCTCGCCATGCATGATGGTGCCGTGCATCAGTCGACGCATCTGGCTGTCGCCCGGAGGATCGGAGCGCACGCGCAGCACGCCGTAGAAATCGCGCGAGGCCGACACGCTTTCGCGGCCGGAAAACTGCACGTACGCATGGGTGAACCACACCGTTGCCACCACAGCGGCCAGGGCCGGAAGCACCCACAGCCGCCGCGCGCCACGGCCGAGCTGCAGACTCGCCCAGACGCCCACACCGGCCAGCGCAATCAGCAATCCCGGCAATTCCCAGTAGGCATTGAGCAGCACCGGCGCCGCAAGGCCGACGCCCAGTCCGCCGATCGCCCCGCCCAGCGACATGCAAAGGTAAAAGCGCGTGAGGTATCGCGGCGCCGGCCGCGCCGCCGCCAGTTCGCCATGGCACACCACGCAGGCCAGCAGCAGCCCCACCGTGAACAAAGGCAGCGCGTACTGGATGTGCAACACGCCGTTTTGCGCCGACAGGCCCCACGTCATTGCCACCGTGGCGCCCAGGGCAGGCAGCAGCCACAGCAAGCGGGCCACCGTCCCCACATACCAGCCCCTGCCGCCACGCCCGTCGAAGACCAGCATGAACGACACCAGATAGATCGACAAGGGCACCAG
Source organism: Burkholderiaceae bacterium (assembly GCA_030653255.1). GTDB lineage: Bacteria > Pseudomonadota > Gammaproteobacteria > Burkholderiales > Burkholderiaceae_C > JAURZS01. Next base: position 27,180 of record JAURZS010000111.1, read on the forward strand.
CCACAGGAAGGGAATGGAGGCGACGTTCTGCGTCAAGTGCGTGGTGACCGCCAGCAAAAAGGCCGACGGCACCATGGACAGGACAATCCACAACGCATAGTGCCGCGCGCCCGGCGGCGATCCTTCGCGCAGGGCTGCGGCGGCAGCATCCCCAACGGCCGCAGTGGCAGACACAGGCTCGTACGCAGCGCCTGGGCGTGTCGCCCGCCACGCCACCCAGGCGCACAACAGGGCGAACACACCATAGGCCACGCTCCAGCTCCAGGATTGCGCCCGCGAAGAAACCCAGGGTTCAATGATGAAAGGGTAGGCCAGCAAGGCCGCCAGCGAGCCCGCATTGGACCAGGCGAACAGGCGATAGACACCCGGCTGCGCTGCGCTGGGCAACGTATGGCTCAGCCAGCGCTGCAACAAGGGCGATGTTGCCGCCAGCGAAAAATAGGGCAGCCCGACCGTTGCCAGCAGCAGGCCATTGATCTGCCAGAAAGAATCCGTCTCCAGTGTCGGCTTCCAGCTCACCGAGGGAATTATCGGCAGGCTCAGCACCGCCGCCGCCAGCAGGACCATGTGCACACGCCGCTGCATGATCCGGGGCCGGGCCTGCAGCCAATTGGCGTAGACATAGCCTGCGAGCAGCGCGCACTGGAAGAACACCATGCAGGTGGTCCACACGGCGGAAGTGCCGCCGAACCACGGCAGTATCTGTTTGGCGAGTATGGGTTGAACGAGAAACAGCAGGAAGCTGGAAAGCACGATGGTCGTGCCGCAGGCAATGGGAAAAAGCATGGAAGTAAGCGAGTGAATTTTGCGGTCAACGCTAACATGCCGCGCAGACGCCAGCAAGCGCGGCGACCCTCATGCGGCTCGCCGCGCAGTCGCCTGGGCTCGACCCGCTGCCGGCACCTCAGCGCAGGCCTGGACGGCAGGGCGCATAGGCGTCCATGCCGACCTGATAGGCCGCAGTGCTCACATCCATCAGGCCCAGCACCGAATGGAAATAGTTGTCATGCGACACTTCGGCGTCACGCCGCCCGCGCAGACAAGCGGTCGTCAAACCGGTGGTCTTCTCATAGCCTGGAGACAGCCACGTGACCCAGGGCACTTTCTTCTGCACGTCCGGCGCCACCGCGTAGGGCAGGCCATGCAGATACAGGTTGTTCTCGCCCAGCGACTCGCCATGGTCGGAGACATAGACCATGGCCGTGTCGGCCGTAGCTTGCTGGCGTTTGAGCCAGTCGATAGTCTGCCCCAGAAAGTGGTCGGTGTAGACAATGGTGTTGTCGTAGGCGTTGATCACGCTGTCACGACTGCAGTCCTGCAGCGCGGAACTGGTGCACTCAGGCATGAACCGCTTGAAAGACTTCGGGGACCGCCGGTAATAGGCGGGGCCGTGGCTGCCCATCTGATGCAGCACAACCACGACGCCGCGTGCGCGGCGCGCCGCATCGAGCGCGGCGATGCGATCCTCCAGCCCTTGCAGCATGATCTCGTCCAGACACTCACCGCTGGCGCAGAATTTCGGGTCTTTCAGGTCCGCTGTGCTCACAGTGGGAACGCGCGCGCAGACCCCTTTGCAACCTGACTGGTTGTCCACCCACAAGACGGCCAGGCCGGCGCGCTGCAGAACATCCAGCAGGCCCTCGAAAGCGGTCTTGCGGTCCTCGAACTTGTCGCGGGTCAGATTCGAGAACATGCAAGGCACCGAAGCTGCCGTACTGGTCCCGCAAGACCATGCATTGCGAAAACTTGCCGCCTGTGCCCGCTCCATCTCGGGCGTGGTCGGTCGGGCGTAGCCGTTGATCGAAAAATTTGCGCTGCGCGCCGTCTCTCCCAGCACCAGCAACAACAGCGGCGGCCGCGCACGCCCCGCATGGCTGCGTCCGAGGCGCGCGTCCTCACCCACAGGGACAAGCACGGAGTCATTCCGCTCCAAGGGCCGCAACGCCACGCGGGCCAGCGAGTACACCCCATTGAGCGGGTTGATCAGGTAGCGGACCTCCTTGTGATTTCGCATCAGCGAGGCCATCGGCTGGAAAATGGCCACTGCGGCGATCAGCATCATGCACAAGGCCGACACGGCCACCAGCGGATTGCGCAGCAACTGCCTGCGCAGCCCCCCGTAGTTCACCGGCTGGCGCCACAGCAGCCAGATCGGGAGCAGCGCGAACAGGGCCAGGGACAGCAGCATCTTCACGCTGAACAATCCGCTCGCTTCGCGCACATCGGTCTGCAGCAGGTTGTCGATCATCGTGGGGTCGATCACCACGCGGTAACCCCACATGAAGTAACTCATGGCCGCAGTGGCCAGCAGCAGCGCCGTGACCGCAGGCTTGAGCGTCAGCCGCCATGCCAGCGCGCCGAGAAGCGCCGCGAGCGCGCCCCAAATCATCACCAGCATGCCCAGACCAAACGCCGCGCCCCCCAGGCCATCGAGCATGCTCAGTTCACCCAGCTTGCGCCACAAGGCTCCGTTACCCACCAGCGCCATCCACAGACTGGAAAGCGTGACAACCCACAGGGGGGAGACAGCAACACGTTTCATTCGACAAACTTCCCGCTGCGGCGCGCGCGCTCGAACGCCCAGTTCACCATCCAGCCCACGATCCCGCAGAGCCAGCCCGTCCATAGTGTATGGCTCAGGAAATGGGCGCCGCGCAGCTGCTGCGCGCCTCCCAGTATGAGCCCGGCAGCGATGGCCACCGCAAGCCAGACCGGCGCCAGTTCCGGCTGCTCGTCACGCAAGGCGAAAAATCCCCCGACAAAGGCAAAGCCGGTGGCGGCATGCCCGGCCGGAAAGCACCGCCCGGCACCGCCATCGGTCCCGAACCAGCCACTCCAGTGGGAGATATGGCGGGCCACACCGCCGAATTCGGCCAGATCCCATGGGCAACTGCTGCCGCTGGCAGATTTCAGCAAAGTGATGATGGCGCTGGCCAGCAGAGCCGACACCGGCAACTGCAGGCGACGCCAGAAGGGCAGACGGACCAGCGGCCCCACAGGCCAGGTCACGCACAGCGACAGCATCAGCAACAGCACCCAGGCCGCATACTTGGCGCCATCGTGCAGCACATGGGTGAGCACCCAGGAGTCGCGCAGGGCAAACCCCTGACTCCCCCCGAATTCGTGCGCAAGGGCCAGATCGAGCCCCGAGGCGTCCCAGCTCAGCAAGAACGCGAGCAAGCCCGTGGCCCACCAGGCAAAGCGGATATTTGGATTGGACATGCTTGGCAGCTTGAAGCAGGCTGCTTAAGCCACCCTTAAGCTTTCAGCATTCCCCGGGGAATGACGCCTGTCGCCGCAAAACAGGTATGCTCGGCAGACATGGCCCACCGACACTTTGAGCGTCACCGCACCGACCGCATCGGCTGGCTGCGTGCGGCCGTGCTGGGTGCCAACGACGGCATCGTCTCCACGGCCAGCCTGATCGTCGGCGTGGCCGCCGCCGGAGCCTCATCCACCGACATTCTGCGTGCCGGGCTGGCTGGCCTGGTAGCGGGCGCCATGTCCATGGCCGCCGGTGAATACATCTCCGTGCATTCCCAGGCCGACACCGAAAAAGCCGATCTGGCCCGGGAAAGTGCCGAAATCGAAGCCGATCCCGTCGCCGAACACCGCGAGCTGGCCGGCATCTACGTCGGCAGGGGCCTGGACCCCCAGCTTGCCCAGCAGGTGGCCGAACAATTAATGGCCCACGACGCGCTGGGCGCCCATGCCCGGGACGAGCTCGAGATTTCGAGCGCCTTCAGCGCACGTCCCGTTCAAGCCGCTTTGGCCTCCGCCGGATCCTTTGCCGTAGGTGCGGTGTTGCCGCTGGCGGTAGCGGTGATCGCCGCCAAAAGCAGCCCTACGCTGTGGGTCGGCGGCACCAGCCTGGTGTTCCTGGCGATGCTGGGTGCGCTGGCGGCGAAAGCCGGCGGCGCGAATGTCGTCTACGGCGCCTGGCGCGTCACCTTCTGGGGCGTGATGGCCATGGCCATCACTGCTGCGGTCGGCAAATGGTTCGGCAGCATCGGCGGACTCTAGTCGAATGAATGCGCCCCCTGAACCAAGGCGCGAAACCACGGTCCCTGCCGGCCTGCGCCAGCTGGGCCCCGGCCTGATCACAGGCGCGGCCGACGACGACCCCAGCGGCATCGCCACTTATTCACAGGCCGGCGCCCAGTTCGGCAATGCGATGCTATGGACCGTGGTGTTCACCCTGCCCCTGATGGTGGCGATACAGATGGTGAGCGCCCACATAGGCCATGTCACGCGCCGCGGGCTGAGCGCCAACATCAAGACCTTTTTCCCGCGCTGGGTGCTCCACGCCGTCGTCGGGATGCTGCTGGTGGCCAACACCCTGAACATCGCGGCCGACATTGCCGCCATGGCCGAGGCCCTGCGCCTGCTGGTGGGCGGGCCGGCCCAGGTGTATGCAGTGACCTTCGGCCTGATCTGCGTGGTGCTGCAGGTCTTCATTCCCTACAAGACCTACGTGCGTTGGCTGAAATGGCTGACCCTGGCCTTGCTGGCCTACGTGGCAGTGGTTTTTTCCGTGCGGCTCGACTGGTGGCAGATCGCCAGGGATCTGGTCAACCCCCACCTGCCACTCACTGTCAGCCGCCACGATGCACTGTTGATGGTGGTGGCCATCTTCGGCACCACCATCAGCCCCTATCTGTTCTTCTGGCAGGCCGCGCAGGAGATGGAGGACGCCGACGGCCCGCCGCCCGACGCCGAAGAAACGCGTCAGAACCTGCGCCGCATCCGCAACGACACCCTCGTGGGCATGACCTTCTCCAACCTCATCGCCTTCTTCATCATCCTGAGCACCGCCGCCACGCTGCATACGGCCGGCGTCACGGACATCCAGACCTCCGCACAGGCGGCGGAAGCCCTGCGGCCCTTGGCAGGTGACCTCACCTTTTTGCTGTTCAGCATCGGCATCATCGGCACGGGCATGCTGGCCGTGCCTGTGCTTGCGGGTTCGGCTGCCTATGCCGTGGCCGAGGCGGCAGGCTGGAGGGGCAGTCTGAGCCTGCGCCTGGACCACAACGAAGGGCGCGGCTTCTATGCCGTGATCGGCGCGGCCACCATCGGCGGCGTGCTCCTGTGCTTTTTACCCGTGGACCCGGTCAAGGAACTGTTCTGGGCGGCCGTGCTGAACGGCGTGATCGCCGTGCCCATCATGGCGGTGATGATGATCCTGGCCCGAAGCTCCCGCATCATGGGCCGGTATGTCATCGGCGGTTGGTTGCGCTGGGTCGGCTGGATCGCCACGCTGGCCATGGGAGCCACAGTGGCCGCCATGCTGCTGACGATCTGAGCAGGAGATCGCGCTACCTGAAGGCGGCATTCAAGGCGGCCGCCAACCTGACGCCGGCCAGCGCCAGGCGCTGCTGCATCACGGGCTGGTAGGACTCGACATACGCTGGTGGAAGCTTGCGCGGCGGATAAAAGCCCTGAGCCGCCACGATCTGGCACGACTCGCGGGCCACGGCAGCGGGGTCCGTCACCGCCGCTGCAGGCGATGCGGCCACCGACGCCACATCGGAGCGCAAGCGGGCCAACAGCGTTTCGGCATCTGCGGCGCTTTCAAGAATCAGGCCGCTGTCCCAATAGGCGTGCAGGTTGCTGCCGCGCCCGTGCACCTGGATCTGGTACTGATTGCCGCCGCGATCCTCGGCATGCCCCGCATGCAGCGGCTGATGCACGTCGGCGAACAGATGCACCACATATTTCAAGGCCAGCAAACGGGCTGCATCGGGAGCATCGGACGACAGAATCCCGAGTTGCGCATGGATGGCCCCGACCACGCATTGGCCGCCGGGGCAATCGCGGGCCGCGTCGTAGCTGCAACTGTCTTTCGGCAGATTCACGTAGTGCCAGCGCGCTGTGCCGGCACCCCGGTGCTCGTCGGCCCAGGTCGAAACCGATGCGAGCGTGGCGCCCGGCTCCAGTGCGAGCAGCCGGTTCACGCCTGTCAAGGCCTTCGGGCTGAGCTGCGCCTGGGCAATCCTGGCCACCACCTGATGGCCGAGATTGCCCCAGGCCCACGAGGCCAGAGGCGACAGCGACAGAATCAGTGCCAGCGCAACGACGCGCATACCCCAAAGCGCCCTCTGTGAGAGGGCGCGCTGATCGGGCAAAGACACAAGAATCGGCATGGCGGCGGAGAAACCGCCAACTCTACCCCATGCCCTGCTCGACTTACCTGCGGCCCAGGTTCTCGATGGCGTCGATCACCATGCCGGTGCCGATGGTGATCATCAGGATGTCGGAGTCCACCCGCACATAGCGGTGGCCGGACGGCGGCGGGCCGAGCTGGACGAGCACGGGCTGCGGCAGGCTGTAGTAGACGACCTCGCGCGGAAGCTGGCGACCGACCGACCACTTGCGCGCCTGGCCCGGGGGCATGCAGCCGTTGTTCGTCTTGGCCAGGCCCGGGGGGCAGCGGCCATCGCGGTAAGTCGTTTCGTAGTAGCTGCGCACGCCGTTGCGCTGCGAGTCCTCGAAGTGCTTGCCGCGCGCCTTGTCGCGTCCGGGGCCATCGTCGCGGTCCCGCTTGTCGCCACGGTCCGGCTTGCCCCGGTTCTCGTCCTGCTGTCCCTTGCCGTTGTTGCGACCTTGTCCGGCGCCGTCGGGCCGCTGGGCCATGGCCCCGGTGGCCGCAAGCAGACCCGCCGTGAAAAGGCACAGCATCAGCCGGGTTTTGAATTTCTGGGTTGTCATGGGAGTCACCTTTGAAAGGACATATGTCCACAATACGGTGTCGGGACCTGATGCGCTGTAGGACAAGACCGGGTCTTCGCGCTGGCAGATCGTGGCACTCCCAGGTGTCGCCTTCGTGGCGGCGTCCGCGCTGAGCCCGCTGGCCTGCAGCGCCTAGAGCAGGGGCGTCATGCTCAGCATGGGCTTGCCCACCATCTTTCGATGCTCCAGCGCCTCCAGTCCCAGATGCACCGTGTCCAGCGTATAGCGTTGTGCAATGTCGACCTGCAGCCAGCCTTCGCACAGCCCGCCGAACACCGCGTCGGCGCGCGACTGCACCACGGAGCCATCCTGCAGATGATCCGCGAGGCGCGGCCGCGTCAGGTACAGCGAGCCGGCCTCGCCCAGCTCGATCGGGTCCAGATCCTTCAGCGAGCCGGACACCGAACCGAAATTGACCACCAGCCCGCGCCGTCGCGTGGCGCGGAAACTGTCGCGCAAGGTGTCGCGCCCAATCGCGTCAAACACCACGTCGACGCCCGCGCCTTGCGTGGCCTCGCGCACCGCATCGGCGAAGCGCCCGTTTTCGTACAGCAGCACATCACGCACGCCGCCTTCGCGCAGCAGGGCCGCACGCTCGGGCGAGCTGGTGGTGGCGAACACGCGCGCGCCCGCGCGTTGTGCCATCTGCACCATCAGCCGGCCCACGCCACCCGTGGCGGCATGGATCAGGCAGCTTCGCCCCGGGCCCAGTTGCCCGACATCGTTGACAAGGTAATGGGCGGTGCAGCCATGAAACATCGACGCGGCGGCCATCTCCAGCGGCAGCGCATCGGGCACTTTCGCGAGCAGGCGCGCCGGCACGACCGCGTACTCGGCATAGCTGCCCCAGGAGATGCACCAGGCCACGCGATCCCCCGACTGAAAGCCCGCGACGCCTTCACCCACGCCCTGCACCGTACCTGCGCCCTCCATGCCCAGCGTGCAGGGCAGGCGCACGGGATAGGTTCTCGAATCACGGTACTTTCCCTGGCGGGTATGCACGTCCATGAAATTGACGCCCGAGTGGCACACCCTGACCAGGACTTCGCCCGCTGCGGGCTCCGGGACGGGCAGCTCGCGGTGAACCATGACTTCGGGCCCGCCGTAGCGATCGATCTGTATGCACTTCATCATGCACGCCATTGTGCCGGCGCCGGGCCTCTGGGCCGAACGCGCGGCCAGTTGCTCCAGGAAAACACGGCAACTTGGTAAGACCATTAACTGTTAATATCTGCCAGATCCCGGTCGCGTCGTCGTCGGCCACAAAACGGAGTACAAAATGATTTCTAGGTTTCTCAGGCTGGGGCTTTGTGCGGCCTTCGGATTGCTTGGCGGCATGGCCCCCAGCCTCGCACAGGATTTCCCGACCCGACCTATCAAGATCGTCGTGCCCTATGCGCCTGGCGGCGCGGCCGACAGCCTGGCGCGTGCGGTCGGAGAGACCATGTTCAAGACCCTGGGGCAGGCGGTGGCCATAGAGAACCGGACCGGCGCGAGCGGCACGACCGGCTCCGACATGGTGTCGCGGTCGGCACCCGACGGCTACACCCTGGTCATGGGCACATCGGCCAGCCACTCGGTCAATACCGTCGTCTTTGCCAAGACCTACGACCCACTCACGGCCTTCGCCCCGGTGGCTCTGGTCACGCGCGTGCCGAACGTTCTTTTCGTCTCGCGCTCCCTGCCGATCCACACCATGCAGGAGCTGGTGGCCTATCTGAAGGCCAATCCCGGCACTCCGATCGCCACCGGCGGCCCGGCCACGTCCGGCCGCTTTGCCGCCGAACTACTGAAGGCCAAATTGGGCCTGTCCTTGACCATCGTCCCCTATCTGAGCAGCGCTCCGGCGGTGGCCGACGTTCGCGTGGGCCATGTGCAGATCGGTGTCACCGATCTGCTTGCACCCACGCCCTTCATCAAGAGCGGCGACGTGCGGGCCATCGCCGTCACAGGCCTGAAACGTGCGCCGGCGCTGCCTCAGGTTCCCACTGTGGCCGAGACCGTGTCCCCCGGATTCGATGCGGTGGCCTGGAACGGACTGTTCGCGCCGCCCGGCACCCCCGACGCGGTGATCGAGCGGCTCAATGCCGCGGTGCGCAAGACATTCGAGTCCCCTGAAGCCCGGAAAAAGTTCGAGTCCCTCGGGCAGGAGATCGCCGTCAGCTCGCCCGCCGAACTCACGCAGTTCATCAAGGAAGACATTGCGCGCTGGAAGGCCGTGGCAGCGACGAACAAGCTCACGTTCTGATGCCACCGTAATGGCCGCATCGAGCCCTGCAATCAGGCCTGCGGCTCGACCGCGCTGCCAGCCGCCAGCATGGCGCTGATGGCGGCCTCGTCATAGCCCAGTTCACGCAGAACCTCCCGCGTGTGCTCGCCGGTTCGGGGCGCGTGGCGGCGCACTGTCAGCGGCGTGCCTGACCACCGGGCTGCGGGGTTGATCGTGCGCAGCCTGCCTTCGCTGGGATGCTCCGAGTGGTCGAAGAAACCCACCGCCTGCAAATGTTCGTCCTCGGCCAAGCTCTCCAGCGAGTGCAGGCGGTTGGACGGGATATCGGCCTGCTCGAAGGCCCGCAGCCATTCGGCCGTGCTGCGGTGGCGCAGCTGCTGCTCCAGGAACTGGTGGATCGAGCTTGCATGGGCCGTCCGGCTCGTCAGGTTGTTGAACCTCGGGTCCGTATCAAACAGATCGCTTCCGATCAGCTCGAAAAAATTCTTCCAGTGCTGGTCCGTGTACATGGCCAGGCAGATGTGTCCGTCGCGTGTCTCGTAAGGGTGGCGCTCCAGCGCCAGATAACGGGGATAGCCCGGCGGCCCCAGCGCCGGCTCGAAGGTCTCGCCAGCCGAGTGATCGGACAGCACGCACTCGGCCATGGTCTCGAACATCGGCACCTCGATCTGCTGGCCCTCGCCCGTGTTCAGCTTGTGCACATAGGCGCCCAGCACCGCGCTGGCTACGGCCTGCCCCATGTAGCGGTCCACCATCGACAAGGGAATGTAGCGCGGCACGCCTTGCGATGAACGCGCAAACAGACTGGGCATTGCGCACAGGCCCTGGATCAGGTCATCGAATGCGGGCCGGCCGGCATAGGGGCCGCGCTCGCCAAAGCCGCAAGCGCTCACATAAATCAGGCCGGGATTGATCGCCCTGCATGCCTCATAAGCCAGACCCAGGCGCGCCATGGCTTGCGGCCGGATGTTGTAGAGCAGAACATCCGCATCCTTGATCAGGCGGTGCAGCGCGGCCTTGCCATCGGAGCTCTTCAGGTCCAGCGCAATGCTGCGCTTGTTGCGATTGACGTGCAGATACATCGGCCCCATTCCGGGGTTGCGCATGGGTCCGATCTTGCGCACGCTGTCTCCCTCGGGGGACTCCACCTTGATCACATCTGCGCCCATGTCGCCCAGAATGCGCGCGGCCAGCGGCGCCATCACCACAGCGGACAGGTCCAGCACCCGCATGCCCTTCAGTGCGCCGGACATCGAAGCCCAAGGGGAGTGAATGAAGTCATGAATGGGAACCGTCGCCCGGTCGCAAAAACTATTGCGCCTTGATGTTGCCCTTGCGGATCACCTCGCGCCACTTGCGCTGCTCCGAGGCCATGAAGGCACCGAACTCGGCAGGCGTGCCGAACGCCGGTTCGGCATTGATCTTTTTGAGCTGTGCCTTGCCTGCTTCGGACTGCATCACCTTGGCCATGATCTCGTTCATGCGGTTCACGATCGGCTGCGGTGTTCCCGCCGGCGCCACGATGCCGAGCCAGGAGTAGACGTTGTAACCCTTGACGCCAGCCTCTTCCATGGTCGGGACATTGGGCAGCGATTCGCTGCGCTTGGCACCTGTCACCGCCAGAGGACGCAAGGAGCCCGCTTCAATGTGCTTGATCGCCAGGGGGATGTTGGCAAACATCATCGGCACATGGCCGCCTGTCAGGTCGACCATCGCGGGTGCGGCGCCCTTGTAGGGCACATGAATGATGTCGATCCCCACCGCCTGCTTGAACAGCTCACCCGACAGATGGTGCGACTGCCCGACGCCCGCCGAGGCATAGCCCATTTTGCCCGGCTGCTGCTTGGCCAGCGCGATCAGCTGCTGCACATTCTGCGCAGGCACCGAAGGATGGACCACCAGCACATTGTGGAACAGGACCACATACGCCACCGGCACGAAATCCCGGGCGACGTCGTAGCTCAAGTTGGGATCGAGTCCGGAGTTGATCGCCAGATTGCCGACATTGCCCATGAGAAATGTGTAGCCATCGGGCGCCGACTGCGCCACATGCTTGCTGGCGACGATGCCGCCTGCGCCGCCCCGATGCTCCATCACCAGGGGTTGCCCCAGGTCCTTGCGCACCTGCTCACCCAGCAGTTGCACGAACACGTCCGTCAGGCCGCCAGGCGCAGCGGGCACGACCATGGTGATCGGGCGCACAGGATAGTTTTGCGACATCGCCGGCGCAGTCGCGCCGATCAGTGAAGCCATGATGAACAGGCGCAGTAACTTCTGCATGAGAAAGGTCTCCTTGAATTGAGCCGGCTGAATGCCGCCGACCATTGACCTACCGGATAGTATCCATTCGGCCCCTGAGCCCTATTGGTGAAATCCCGTGTATGGGGCCAATGCCCGCACACTCCGAGGCAGACACGCAAGCCCGGCCGGACTAAACCACGCCCCGGTCACGCAGCTGCGCCACACGCTCTGCGGACAGCCCCAACGCGCCTCGCAGAACCTCTTCGGTGTGCTCACCCAGCATCGGCGAGGCGCGGCCGTAGGCAATGGGCGTATCGGAAAAGCGGATGGGATTGGCCACGCCCGGCGCATCCACGCCCGAGCCGTGCGGCAGCGAAACCTTGAGTTGCCGGTGCCGGACCTGCGGGTCGTCGAACACCTGCTGCAGATTGTTGATCGGGCCGCAAGGCACGTTGGCCGCCTCCATCATGTGCACCCACTCGCCCATGGGACGCGCCAGCATGGCCTGCGCCACCTGCGGAATGAGCAGTTCGCGGTTGATGCTGCGCTGGGCCGAAGTGACGAACAGCGGATCGGTGGCCAGTTCCGGACGGCCGATCAATTTGCAGAAAGTGGCGTACTGCGTGTCGTTGCCGATGGCAACGATGATCTCCCCCTCCTTGCAACGGAACACCTGGTAGGGAACCATGTTGGAGTGACTGTTGCCCAGCCGCTGGGGCAGTTTTTCCGAGAGAAAGTAATTCATGACCGCGCATCCCGTCACGTTGACCAGGCAGTCCAGCAGCGCGATGTCGATGTACTGGCCTTTGCCGCTGACGTTGCGATGCTCCAGCGCCGCGACGATGGCGGTGGACGCATAGATGCCGGTGACGATGTCGGTGATCGGAATGCCCGTCTTCAGCGGCCCGCCGCCCGGCTCGCCATCTGGCAAGCCGGTGATGCTCATCAGCCCGCCCATGCCCTGGAAGATGTAGTCATAGCCAGGCAAAGGGGCGTAGGGCCCGGACTGGCCAAAGCCCGTCACCGAGCAATACACCAGCCGCGGGTTGATCGCGCGCAGCTCGTCGGGACCCAGGCCGTAGCGCGCCAGCGTTCCGACCTTGTAGTTCTCCACCACAACGTCGGCGCTCTTCGCCAGCTCCCGCACGATCTCCTGGCCCTCGGGTGTCGCGATGTCCAGCGTCACTGACTTTTTGCCGCGGTTGGCGCTCAGGAAATAGGCCGCGTCGCGCGTCGGCTTGCCCTGCGCGTCTTTCAGGAACGGCGGCCCCCAGCCGCGAAGGTCATCGCCCGCGCCCGGCCGCTCAATCTTGATCACCTGTGCGCCCATGTCCGCCAGGATCTGCGTCGCCCAAGGGCCCGCCAGTACGCGCGTGAGGTCCAGCACCTTGATGTGACCGAGTGCCTGATTCATTGTCGAGTTCCCATGTTCATTTTCTTGCGTAGAAAGTCCGCGGCTTCCCGCAATGCCTGATCCGCTTCATCGAGCCGTCCCGCGAAAAGCTGGAAGGTATGGATCATGTCCGGCCAGACTGTCAGGCGCGCATCCACACCTTGCGCGATGGCGCGCTGCGTCAGTTGCACGGCGTCGCCATGCAGGACTTCACCGCTGCCGACCTGCACCAGCAGCGGCGGCAGCCCTGCCAGGTTGGCGTGAACGGGTGAAGCCAGCGGATCGCGCGGATTGCCTGCCCGCCCCAGATAGGCGCGCGCCATCAGCAGCAGGTTCTGGCGCTGCGTGACCGGGTCGCGTTGCGCGTTGTGGCTGAAGGACGCATCGGTCGCTTCCATATCAACCCAGGGCGACATGGCCACCGCCGCCGCCGGCTGCGTCATAGAGCGTTCACGCAACAGGGTCATCAGAGCGATGATCAGCCCGCCACCGGCAGAGTCGCCGCACAGGGCGATGTGCTTCGCGTCCACCCCTTGCTGCGTCAGCCAGCGCCAGGCCGTGAACGCGTCGTCCACGGCCGCCGGGAATTTATGCTCGGGTGCCATTCGATAATCGACGCCGAGAACGCGGCAGCCCGTATCGAGCGACAGCGCTGCCATCGCATTGAAATGGGAGTCGGTGGAACCGATCTGGTAACCGCCACCGTGCAAGTACAGGATGGTGCGGTCTTCACGCGCCGCCCTCGCGCGGATCCAGCGGCAGCGCACACCATCGGCATCCACATCCTGTGCTGCGGCGTCGATGCGTGTGAGGGTCAGAAACGCATCCCATTCGCTTCGCATCTGGGCGATGCCCACGCCCGCGCTCCAGCCCGCATACAGTTCGCGAAAGCCCGCCTTGATGGCGTCCAGTTGTTCAAGCGACATGGTTACGCGCCCCAGTGCCTGACGCTACCAGGCGCGCAAGGCGCGCCACGCGTCATCCTCGCCGCGCGCAGCCAGTTCGGCGTCGTAGCCGAACAGCCATTCCTGCTGAGGCAGGTAGCTGCCTTTGAACTTGGCGTCGTATTCGCGCAAGCGCGCGTTGCGCCGCGCCACTTCGGTCGGTTCGCTCATGTGGAACCGCTTCTCGGCGATGCGTGACTGCGTCTGCACGCGCGTGGCGCGGTCCAGGCGCAACTGCTGGTATCTGTCCAGCGCCGCGTCGATCTTTCCTCCAGACATCTGGAGAACGCGTGCCAGCACCCAGGCATCTTCCATGCTCTGCACGGCACCTTGCGCGTGGTAGGGCAGCATGGCATGCGCCGCATCGCCCATCAGCACCACGCGGCCATTCACCCAGCGATTCAGCGGCTCGCGGTCATACAGGGCCGTGACGAAAAGACTGGGGGTCAGTTTGACCAGATCGTGCACTTCCGAGTTCCAGCCTTTGTACTCCTGCAGCACCTCGTCCACGGTGGCCGTCGCCGACCAGGATTCCTTCCTGTTGGCCGGCGAGCTGCCGATGCAGATCCAGTTGATTTTCCGCCCGCCGCTGACGTAATAGACGACCACGCTGTGACCCGGCCCCATCCAGATATGGGCCGATGGGCTGATGCCCAGATGCGCCGCGTCCCGGGCGTCGACCATGCCGCGCCATGCCACACAGCCTGAGGACAGCGGCGCGTCGGCCTGAAAGAGCTGGCCGCGAACCAGTGAGTGGATGCCATCGGCGCCGACCAGTACATCGCCTTCCTCGGTCGAGCCGTCGGCCAGATGCGCGATGACCCGCTCGCCTTTTTGTTCAACAGAAATGAGTTTGCGCCCCAGCGAGACGCGGCCTGGCAAGAGACTGTCCGTCAGCACGGCCAGCAGATCGGCGCGGTGCGCGTGGTAGTACGGCGCGCCGAAATGCTCGGCTATCTGCGGCATCAGCGGGCTGCTCATCAGCACTTCGCCCGTCTGCCAGTCCCGGTAAAGCAGCTCACGCGGCTGGAACGCCACCTTCGCCAGCGCATCGTGCACGCCCAGCGCCTTCAGCACCGCAACGCCGTTGGGGCTCAGCTGCACGCCCGCGCCCACTTCCTTCAGTGAACCGGCTTGCTCCAGCACCAGGCAGTCAATGTCCAGCCGTTGCAGTGCCAACGCCAGTGCAGCTCCACCGATTCCGCAGCCGGCAATGATGACCCGCATCCCACCGCTCATCACTCAGCCTTGAGCCCGATGGCCTGCACCATGGGGGCGATCTTGGCGCTCTGCGACTGGATGAACTGCATGAGCTGGGCATTGGTGATCAGCCAGGGCTCGGCGCCGCGGCTGCGCAGGAATTCTGCGAACTCCGGTGCCGACACCACGGAGCGCGTGCTGTCTTCCAGTTTCTTCAACACATCGCGCGGAGTGCCTGGCGTGGCGAAGAAGGCAATCCACACCGGCAAATCGGAGTTCCTGGATCCTGCCTCCACCGTGGTCTGAATATTGGGGAAGGCGGGAATGCGGTCAGCCTGCAATACCCCCAGCGCCTTCACCTCACCCGAGCGGATGCGCTGCTGCGCACTGAACAAAGTGATGAACGCGACATCCACCTGCTTGCCCATCAGCGCCAGGTAGACCGGCGCATCGCCTCTGTACGGCACATGCGTGACCTCGATGCCCATGTCTTTCTTGAAGATCTCCATGCCCAGGTGTGCGCTGGAGCCCACGCCGAAGGACCCATAGTTCAAAGTGCCCGGTCTGGCCTTGGCAAGTCTCACCAGGTCGGCCAGCGAGCTTCCGGGGAAATCAGGCCGCGCCACCAGTACCGTCGGCGCTGTATTGATCGGCGAAATCGGCAGCAGGCTGGCGATGTCGAAGTTCAGATTCTTGTACAGATGGGGCGCGACGGTCAGGCCGGTGTTCGAGCCCAGCAGCAGCGTGTACCCGTCGGGGGGAGCCTGCGCCACCGTTTGCATCGCCACGATATGGCCGGCGCTCGGCTTGTTGTCGATGATCACCTGCTGGCCCAGCTTGTCGGCCAGCCCTTTGGCGACCTGGCGCGCGATGACATCCGTGATGCCGCCCGGCCCGAAGGGCACGATGATGCGAATCGGCTTGACGGGGAAATCCGTCGCCGACGCCAGCGGCGTCGACACGATGGCGGTTGCGCACAGAAGTGCGGCAAAAAAGGTTTGCACGCGGCTCATCCTTGTCTCCTTTGGTTCGCAGGGATGCTAGAGCGAGGCGAGGCACGCGACCAGACATGTTTTGACATGCAGAACAGCGTTTTGATATGCTGACCCATGGACATCAAAATCGGAGACCGGCAATTCGCCTCCACATTGGCCCGCGGCCTGCAGCTGCTGCGCTGCTTCACACCCGAGTGCCCGGTGCTGGGCAACCGCGAGCTGTCCGACCTGAGCGGCCTGTCCAAGCCGACCGTCTCCCGCTTCACCTACACGCTCACGCAGCTGGGCTATTTGATGCCCGACCGCGACACGGGAAAATACCGGCTGAGCACGGCCGTTCTGACGCTGTCCTACCCGCTGCTGGCCAACATCTCGTTGCGCCAGGTGGTGCGCTTCCCCATGCGCAGGCTGGCCGACAAGCTGGGCGGTTCGGTGTCGCTGGGCATGCGCGACCGCCTGTCCATCGTCTATGTCGAGACCAGCCGCAGCCGCTCGGTGCAGGCGCAGCGCTATTCGGACATCGGCATGTCGCACCCCATCATCGCCACCTCCATTGGTCGCGCCTACCTCGCCGGCTGTACGCCGGAGCAACGCAAGACACTGCTCAACGAGATCAAGGTCAAGACGCCGGACGACTGGAGGAAATACTACGCCCGCGCGATGGAAATGATCGAGATCTGGCGCACGCTGGGATTCTGCTATTCCTACGGCGGGTACCGCCCGGATGTCTGTACGGTGGGGGCGCCCTACCGGCACGACGCGCGCGGAGAACTCTATGTCTTCAACTGCGTTCTGGGCGCCCACGTCGTCAAGCCGGGACAGCTTGAAAAAGAAGTGGGGCCGCAATTGCTGGAGATGATCTCCACCATGAATTACGGCTAGGCGCGGTGTCTACCGCGCGGCCCGCAGCGCTTCCTCTGCCAGCCGCGCCGCCTGCGCCATGTCGGGCGTCGCGCAGGCCGCGATGTATTCGCGCCGCAGCCGGCTGACCAGTTCGGCCACAGCGGGAACATCGTCGATCAGATCGATGCCCTGGCCCGCGCTCCACAGGTCCTTCCAGGGCCGGGCCGCCTGCGGCAGGTGACTGTGGCCCAGGCCTTTGCCTTGCGGCTGGGGCAGCCGGTCCGGCTCCAGCCCCCGCGCCTGCAGGGACGGCACCAGCCAGTTGGCCGGCACGCCGGAGATGGCGTTGGTGTACAAAAGGCTGGCCGAACCTTGCTCGACCAGCATCTGCTTGTAGCCCTGCGCCGCATCGGACTCCTGGGTGGCGATGAAACGCGTTCCCATGTAGGCCAGATCCGCGCCGAGGATCTCGGCGGCACGCACGGCAGCGCCGCAGGACAGGGCGCCGGCCATGACGATCACGCCGTCGAAGATCGCGCGAATGCGCGGCACCAGGGCCAGGTGGCTGATGGTGCCGGAGTGGCCACCGCCGCCGGCGCCGATGCAGATCAGGCCATCTGCGCCGGCGTCCATCGCCTTTTGGGCAAAGCGCATGCTGGTGACGTCATGGAACACCGGCAAGCCCCGCGCATGCACGCGCCGGATGAGCTCCGTCGGGTCGCCGGCGGCGCTGACGATGATCTCCACGCCGTGGCGCTGGCACACATCGAGATTGGCCTCCAGCGCCGCCGCATCCAGGCGGGTGCTCAGGTTCACTGCCACAGGCCCCACCGGCGCCGCCGGCCGGGCTTGTGAGAACGCCGTCAGATCGGCGCGTATGGTGCGCAGCCAGTCATCAAACTGGGCCAGGTCGGCCGCGTTCTGGCGCGGCAGGCCGGCAACAATGCCCGCCTTGCAGGCCTCGCGCACCAGGGCCGGACCGGTCACGCTGAACATGGGCGAGCAGAACACCGGCAACGAGAGCCGGGAGCGAAGGCGGGCGGACAAGTTCATCGCAGGCTCCGGATTGAACAACGTGTCATGGCGCGCAGCAGGGCCTCAGAACGAGCGCGGCATGCCCAGCACGTGCTCGGCGACATACGACAGGATGAGGTTGGTTGAAATCGGCGCCACCTGGTACAGGCGTGTTTCGCGGAATTTGCGCTCGATGTCGTATTCACAGGCAAAGCCGAATCCGCCGTGGTATTGGATGCAGGCGTTGGCCGCCTCCCAGCTGGCCTTGGCTGCGAGGTACTTGGCCATATTGGCTTCGGCGCCGCAGGGCTGGTGCGCATCGAACAAGGCGCAGGCCTTGAAGCGCATGAGGCTGGCCGCCTCCACTTCGATGAAAGTCTCCGCGATGGGGAACTGCACACCCTGGTTCTGGCCGATGGGGCGGCCAAAGACCACACGGTCTTTGACGTACTTCGTGACCCGGTCGATGAACCAGTAGCCGTCGCCGATGCATTCCGCGGCAATCAGCGTGCGTTCGGCATTCAGGCCGTCCAGGATGTACTTGAAGCCCTGGCCTTCCTCGCCGATCAGGTTCTCGGCGGGTATCTCCAGGTTTTCGAAGAACAGCTCATTGGTCTCGTGGTTCACCATGTTGCGGATGGGCCGCACCGTCATGCCCGTCTTCTCGGCCTGGCGCAGATCGACCATGAAGATCGACATGCCTTCGGATTTTTTCCGGACATCGGCCAGCGGCGTGGTGCGGGCCAGCAGAATCATCCAGTCCGAATGCTGCACGCGCGAAATCCAGACCTTCTGGCCATTGATGACGTAACGGTCGCCTTTCTTAACCGCCGTGGTCTTGATCCGGGTGGTGTCGGTGCCGGTCGTGGGCTCGGTCACCCCCATGGACTGCAGACGCCACTCTCCGCTGGCGATCCGGGGCAAATAAAGCTCCTTCTGCGCCCGGGAGCCATGGCGCAGCAACGTGCCCATGTTGTACATCTGGCCATGACATGCGCCCGAGTTGCCGCCACTGCGGTTGATCTCTTCCATGATGACGGAGGCCTCGGTCAGGCCCAGGCCGGAGCCGCCGTAATCCTGCGGAATCAGCGCGGCCAGCCAGCCGGCCTTGGTGAGCGCATCCACAAAGGCCTCGGGGTAAGCGCGCTGCTCGTCGATCTGGCGGTGGTATTCGTCGGGAAACTGCGCGCAGAGTGCGCGCACGGCTTCCCGGATTTCCTGATGCTGTTCAGTCTTGTCTTGCATATCTGTCTGTCGGTCAAAGAGTCGGTGTGGGGTCAGGCCGCGGCCTCGGCCTGCATGGCCCGGCTGCGGTGGCGCATGGGGGTTGCGGCAAACGCGAAGTCGAACATGGCGCGCTTGACCCATATCTGCAGATCAAACTCCCAGGTGAAGCCAATTCCACCATGCAGTTCCACTGCGGTGCGGGCGGTCGCATTGAAGCGATCGGCCAGATGGGCCTTCGCCAGCGACGCAATGCGCGAGCGGTCCGGCTGGCGCTGGTCCTGCGCCAGGGCGGCATACCAGTAGAGGCCGCGCGCCGGCTCGACTTCGCAGGCCGCGTTTGCCAGGCGGTGCTTGACGCCCTGGAATGAGCCAATGGCGACGCCAAACTGCGTGCGGGTCTTGACGTAGTCCACCGTCATCTGCAGCACGCGGCTGGCTCCGCCAAAAGCGTCGGCCGCCAGCAGCACGCAGCAGTCGTCCAGAAGATCCGCTGCGGCCGCCGCGCCGGAGCCGAGCGGCTCGGCGGCAGTGCTGCCGAAGCGCACCGTGCCCAGGCGGCGCGTGCGGTCCACACCGTCCAGGGCCGCCAACGCGACCGCAGATTTCTTCGGCTCCACCAGCATCAGGCCGCCGCCCTGGACGCCGACCACCATCACGTCGCAGAGCGCCGGGTACGGCACCGGGGATTTCATCCCGCTCAGCCAGCCCTCGCGCACCGCCACGCCCCATTCGGACGGGGTCCAGCGATCGCCGGGTTCGCCCAGCGCAACAGTGCCCACAGCCTGCCCGGTGGCCAGCAAGGGCAGCCACCGGGCCTTCTGCGCAGCCGAGCCGGCGGCCTGGATGGCGCGCGCAGCCAGCACATGACCGAGAAAAGGCCCGGGCGCCGCCTCGTAGCCCAGAACTTCCGCCACCAGCGCCAGGTCCACCAGCCCCAGGCCCATGCCGCCATGGGCTTCATCGATGGTGATGCCGCCCACACCCAGGTCCATCAAGCCGCGCCAGTAGCTGGCATCAAAGCCGTCCGCGCCTTCAAAGACCGCGCGGCGAAGACCGCCGTCGAGCGACTCGCGCGCATGGCGCTGCACGGCATCCTGCAGCGCGACCTGTTCATCGGAGAGATGAAAGTTCATGCCGTCCCCCCCGCCTGCCGCGGCAGGCCGAGGCCGCGCTCTGCAATGATGTTGCGCTGCACGTTCGAAGTGCCACCCGCGATGGTGACGCCCAGCGAGCGCATGATCCAGAACGGCCAGTCGAGATTGTCCGAGGTCACGCCCTCGCCCGGCATCATCAGCCCGCCGTCGCCAATGACCTCCTGCGCGAGCTCGGCGATGCGCAGTCCGATGTCGGTGCCGTAGAGCTTGTTGCACAAAGTGGCCAGGCCCGGCGACTGGCCGACCGCATCCATGGAGCGCTGCCGCGTCACGGAAAAGCGATGCGACAGCACATGCGCCTCCAGCGCGGCGAAAGCCTGCTGGAAATGCGCCTGCGCCAGCAAAGGCGAGCCGTCGCGCACGGTCGACGCGGCCAGCGCCTTGAGCTTGTCGAACAGCGCGCTCATCATCTCGGGAGCGTTGATGCTGGCGCGCTCGAAACTCAGCGTGGTCCGGGCCACCGACCAGCCTTCACCGCGCTGGCCCACGATCCAGTCGGCCGGCGTTCGCACGTTGTCGAAGAACACTTCATTGAAGCCCGAGGCACCCTGCATCTGGCGCAGCGGGCGCACGGTGATGCCCGGCGTCTTCATGTCCAGCAGCAGATAGGAAATGCCCTGATGGCGCGGCGCATCGGGCTCGGTGCGCACCAGCACGAACATGTAGTGGGCGTAGTGCGCGTGCGAGGTCCAGATCTTCTGTCCGTTGATCAGCCAGTGATCGCCGTCCAGCACGGCGCGCGTGGAAAGAGAGGCCAGGTCGGAGCCCGAGCCCGGCTCGCTGTAGCCCTGACACCAGACGTAGTCGCCCAGCAGCGTGGGGGCGATGAAGCGCTCCTTCTGCCAGGCCTGTCCGCGCGCCACCAGCGTGGGCGCGAGCATGCGCGGGCCGATGCCCGTGATCTCGCCGGGTGCGCCCACGCGCTCGAACTCCTGCTGCACCAGCATGGCCTTGATCGAGTCGTAGCCGCCGCCGGCGCCGCCGTACGCCACGGGAATGTGGCGATACAGCAGCCCCGCTGCGATGGCCTTGCCGCGAAAGGCTCTGATCTCCTGCGGATTCGCCCTGGTGCCGGCCTGCCAGTTCGCGGCCAGAAAGCGCCGCACCTCGTCGCGGAAGGCCTCATATCCGGCCCCGATATTCAGGTTCATGAGCAATGATTCCTTGCAGGCACCCGCTTCACGCCCGCATCAGATGGCGCCCCTGGCGCGCAATGTTTCGATCTCCTGCGCGCTCTTGCCCAGCACAGAGGTCAGCACCTGCTCCGTGTGCTGGCCCAGGTCCGGAGGCACGGTGGGCACGGGAATGGGCGTGCCCGACAGACGAATCGGATTGGCAATGAGAGGGATGGGGCCGGCGCGGGGATGCTCGACTTCCACCAGCACCTTGCGGGCCTGGATCTGCGGCTCCTGGTAGGCCTCGGCCAAATTGTTGATGGGTGCACACATCACATTGGCCTGCGTGAACCGCTGAAGCCACTGCGCGCGCGTGCCCGTGGCCAGGATGGCCAATAGCTCCTCGTTGAGGGCCAGCCGGTTGACATTGCGCACAGAGCGCGTGTGGTACCGGGGATCGGTCAGCCAATCCTCGCGTCCCAGCAGTTTTGCCAGGCGCGTGAACTGCGCATCCGAGCCCGCCGACAGGACCAGATCACCGTCGGCGCAGGCATACAGGCCTGCCGGCTCGTTGGCCGGCGTGGACGAGCCCCGCCGCTGCGGCACCTTGCCCGACAGCAGATAACTCTGGGCACGCGCCCCCAGCGCGGCCATGGTGCATTCCAGAAGACTGATGTCGATGTGCTGGCCGCCTCCGCCGTTGACTTCCCGGTGCCGCAAAGCGGCCTGCACCGCCACCGCGGCGTACATGCCGCCGATGAAGTCGCTCACGGGAATGCCCACCTTCTGCGGCGCGCCGTCGGCCTCGCCGGTCATGCTCATGAGGCCCGAGGTCGCCTGGAACAATGTGTCCAGGCCCGGGCGCTGCGCGTCGGGGCCGGTCTGCCCGAATCCGGTCACCGAGCAATAGACGATGTCCGGATTGACCGCCTTCACCGACGCATAGTCCAGACCGTAGCGTTTGAGGTCGCCGACCTTGTAGTTCTCGATCAGCACGTCGCTGATCCGGGCCAGGTCGAGGATCAGGGCCGCACCCTCAGGGGTGGCCAGGTCCACCGTGATCGAGCGCTTGTTGCGGTTGACGGACAAATGATAGGGCGAATCGTCATCGCTGCCGTCGCGCGCCTTCAGGTACGGCGGTCCATAGCCGCGCATGTCGTCGCCCGAGCCGGGGCGCTCGACCTTGATGACCTCCGCGCCCAGATCGCCGAGCAGTTGCGTGCACCAGGGCGCCGCAATCATGCGGCTGAGGTCCAGCACACGGATGCCGCTGAGCGCTTGCTGCGTCTTCATCGGGGCCATCCCTTCAATTGCTGTCGAGCTTGATGTTCCGGCTCTGCACCAGCGCGCTGTAACGGTCGGCGTCGCCACGCATCAGCGCCGCCAGCTCGACGCCGGTGCGCGAAGAGGGCTCCACGCCGCGCTCACGCATGTTCGCGCGCACCTCTTCGCTGTCGAGCGCGCCGCGCGCCGCCCGGCGCAAGGCATCAAGCACGGCAGGCGGCGTCTTTGCGGATACGGCAAGCCCCGCCCAGCCGACGGCGGTGAAGCCTGGCAGGCCGAGTTCGATCAGCGTGGGCACCTCGGACAACTTGGACCAGCGTGTCGCGCCGGTGGACGCAATGGCCTTCATCTGCCTGCCACGCACGTAAGGCGCGGCATTGGCAATGATGCCGACATCGACCTCGCCGGCCAGCATGGCATTGATGGTCTGCGCCTCGCCGCGGTAGTTGACCACCGTCATGGACGTTCCGGTCTCGCCCATCAGCCGCTCGGCCGTCAGGTGGGAGATCGCGCCCAGTCCGCTCACGCCGACATTGAGCTTGCCCGGCTTGCTGCGCGCCAGGGCCAGCAGCTCCTGCAGGTTCGACGCCGGCAGATCCTTGCGAACGACGATCACCACCGGGAACTCGCCGATCTGCGCCAGCGGCGCGAGGTCATTGAGCGGGTGATAAGGCAGCTTGACACCCAGCGCCACCGACAGCACATGCTGGCCGGATGTGATCAGCAGCAGCGTATGGCCGTCGGCGGGCGCCTGTAGCACTGCGGAGGTGCCGATCTGTCCGTTGGCGCCACTGCGGTTGTCGATGGCGATAGCCTGCTTCAGAACCGGCGCCATGCGGTCGGCCGCCAGGCGCGCCAGCGAATCGTTGATGCCGCCGGCGCCCCAGGGCACCACCAGCTTCAACGGCCGGCTGGGCAGCCAGGCCTCGCCGCCTTGCTGCGCAAAGGCAATGGGGCCTGCGAAGGCAAACGCGCCCAAAGCCGCGGAAATCTGTCGTCGTTTCATGTCACTTCTTTCGTTGAATCCCTCGACCCTCGGCGGGCTCAGTCGAGGATGTCGATGACCGCCGTGCCCGCCAGTCCTTGCAGCCAGTACTCGCCGGCCGCCTTCATATGCCTCACCCAGTGCGCCTCGGCTTCCAGCCCGGCCCCGGCGGAGATCAGCGCGATCAGCCGCTCCTGCGACTTCAGGCCGAAGCGCACCTGCCGATCCCGTTCATCCGCGCCAGGCACCGGGTTCTGCCGATAGGCGAGTTCCAGATGCCGATTCACCACGTCGTGCAGCGACTGCCCCACCACGGCCAGCGCCACATTGCCGCATTGCTCCAGCAGGATGCGGTGGAAAGCCGCCACCTCGTGGGCGCGGGCGCGCTCGTCGTCGGCCACCGCACGTTCGCGCTCCAGCTGCGCCTGCAATGCGCGGGCTGCCAGCTCGGGGCGGGTCTCTGCGGCAAGGCGGGCCGCAGGCGGCTCGATCATGGCGCGCGCCTGGTACACATCACCCAGGGTGGCGCTTCTCGCCTGCAGCAGCAGGCCGGTGGCCTGCGTGAGCACTTGCGCATCGACCTGCTTGACCTGTGCGCCGCCTTTGGCGCCGCGCGCAATGGTGATCAGGCTCTGGAATTCGAGAATGCGCAGCGCCTCGCGCAGCGTGGGGCGCGAAGTCTCGAAGCGCGCCATCAACTGGGCCTCGGAGGGCAGCTTGTCGCCGGGCTTGAGTTCGCCCATGAGAATGCCTTTGCGGATTTTGCTGGCGACGATTTCGGCGGTCTTGGGTTGCCGGATCTGGGAAATTTGAAACGTGGACATGGCTCAGGGCTTTCGATGCGCATCGCCGTCGCGTTGATCGCGAAGGTCAAATGGCTCAATTATCAAGCTCATTTTCCGATGGTCCTGTTCAATGCCGAGGCCCGCGTGTCAATGGGCAAGCATGCCGCGCGCACGCGACAGCATGCTCTGGCACTCGCGCACCATGCGCTGCAGCAACTCTTCACAGCTCGGAATGTCCTGGATCAGCCCCACCGTCTGACCGCCCCAGATCAGGCCGGCTTCGGTATCGCCCCCTTCCAGCGTGGCGCGGCCGCGCGCACCGGCCACCAGGGGGTGCACGTCCTTGAATTCACAGCCGCCCGGACGGCGCTCGATGGCCAGCACCTGCTGCGAAACGGCGTTGCGCAGCACGCGCCCCGAATTGCGCAGCGTGCTCAGAATCAGCACCGTGTCGCGCTCGGTCGCGTCAATCAGGGCCTGCTTGACCCGTTCATGGATCGGCGCCTCGCGCGTGACGCAAAAGCGCGTTCCCATGTTCACGCCCTCCGCGCCCAGCACGAGCGCCGCCGCCAGGCCGCGCCCATCGGCGATACCCCCGGAGGCAATGACCGGGATTTTCAGCACCGCCGTGGCCGCGGGAATCAGCACCAGACCGCCCACGCCGTCCTCTCCGGGGTGTCCGGCGCATTCGTTGCCATCGATGGAGATGACATCCACGCCGTTGCGTTCGGCCGAAAGCGCGTGGCGCACCGAGGTGCACTTGTGGATGATGCGCACACCCGCCGACTTGGCCCGGCTCACGAATTCCGCCGGGCTGTTGCCGGCCGTCTCCAGCACCTTGACGCCGCTGTCGATGATGGCGTCCAGATAAGCGGCATAAGGCGGCGGCGAGGCCGTGGGCAAGATGGTGAGATTGACGCCGAAGGGCTGATCGGTCATTCCGCGGCAGCGCGCAATCTCTGCCGCCAGCGCCTCGGGCGTGGGCTGTGTCAGGGCCGTGAGAACGCCCAGGCCGCCGGCATTGGACACGGCCGAGGCCAGCTCGGCACGGCCCACCCACTGCATGCCGCCCTGCACGATGGGGTAGCGGATACCGAGCAGATCGGTGACGCGGTTCTTTATTGCCGGCGCCGCGGTCTCGATTGCAGGAGTCGTCGCTGCGCTCATGTCAGGGTGTGGGAGATCAGCTTGGTGTTCAGATAGGAGTCGAGCGCCTCGGTGCCGCCTTCCGACCCGTAGCCCGAGTCCTTGATGCCGCCGAAGGGCATCTCGGGCATCCCCACATTGATGCTGTTGATGGCGACCATGCCAGCCTCAACGTCCTGGCCGATGCGGTGCGCCGCCTTGGCCGAGCGGGTGAAGGCATACGCGGCCAGTCCGTAGGGCAGGCGATTGGCTTCGGCCACAGCCTCATCTAGATCCTTGAAGGGCGCGATGGACGCAATCGGGCCGAAGGGCTCCTCGTTCCACAGGCGGGCCGTGACCGGCACGCCCGACAACACCGTGGGCTCGAAAAAATAGCCTTGTTCGCCAATGCGCTGTCCGCCCAGCTCAAGCCGTGCGCCCCGACCCACGGCATCATCGACGAATGAGCGCATGGCCTGCAGCCGCCGCACATTGGCCAGGGGGCCCATGCGCGTCTCTTTGAGCATGCCGTCGCCGGTGCGAACGCCGCGCGCGGCCGCAATGAACTGCTCGATGAAGCTGTCATAGACACCCTCTTGCACCAGCAGCCGCGTGGGCGAGATGCAGGCCTGGCCCGCATTCCAGAATTTCTGCACCGACAGGAGCTTGACGGCCAGCGCGATGTCGGCATCGTCGCAGACGATCACCGGCGCATGGCCGCCGAGCTCCATGCTCACGCGCTTCATGTGCGCGCCGGCCAGCGCGGCCAGCTGCTTGCCCACTGATGTAGAGCCGGTGAATGAAACCTTGCGCACATCGGGGTGCGCGATCAGGCGCGCGGAAACATCCGCCGGCACGCCGTAGACCAGGTTGAGCGCGTCGGCAGGAATGCCCGCATCCAAGAACACCCGCACCAGCGCGGCCACGCTGGCGGGCGCCTCCTCCGGCCCCTTGACCACAATGGAGCAGCCCGCTGCAAGCGCCGCTGCAATCTTGCGCAAAGCCTGGTTGATGGGAAAGTTCCAGGGGGTGAAGGCCGCCACCACCCCGACCGGCTCGCGCAGGGCCGTGCATGTGCTGTCCGGCCCGCGCGAGGGAATGACACGCCCATAGCAGCGGCGCCCCTCCTCGGCAAACCATTCGATCACGTCGGCGCCGCTGAGCACCTCCAGCCGCGCTTCGGACAGGCGCTTGCCCTGCTCCGCGGTGATGAGCGCGGCGATCTCATCCGCGCGCGTGCGCAGCAGCTCCGCAGCCTTGCGCATCAGGCGGCAACGTTCGGCCGGCGCGACACGACGCCAGACGGCCAGCCCCTTGACGGCCGACGCTACTGCGGCATCCAGATCGTCCGCAGAGGCCAGCGGATATTCCGCAATGGTGGCGCCGGTGGCCGGATTGATGACGCACTGGGTCTGCGGCAGCGAGCCCGCACGCCAGGCGCCGCCGATATGAAGGTAAATGGAGGGATAGGTCATGAACAGTGGGATGGACAAATGGGGGGCCAGCCGGCACTCAAGCCGGAGCGGCTTCGTTGGGCGTCAATACGGCGCGGCCCTGGATGCGGCCTTCGCGCAGATCGTCCAGCGTGGCCTGGGCGCTGGACAAGGGGCGCGTCTCGATCTGCATGGGGGTCAGACGGCCCTCGCGCGCCAGCGCCATGAGCTCGGCCATCTCGCCGAGGCTGCCGACATAGGAGCCCAGGATGCTGATCGATCGCAGCGGCAAGGTGGGCAAGGCAATTTCCACCGCGCCGCCAAACAGACCCACCATCACCAGACGGCCGCCCTTGCGCAGCACGGACAGGCCAAACTCGGCCGTGGACTGCGCGCCCACGAAGTCGATCGCGGCGGCAACGCCGCCCGTCTGCTTCAGCAGCCGCTTGCGCACATCGGGGTCTGCGGGGTCTACCGCTTCGGCAGCGCCTGCTTCCAGAGCGCCCTGGCGCTTCTTCGGATCGATGTCTGCAACGATGGGGGCGACCCCATAGAGCGCCCGCGCAATGTAAACCGCGGCCAGACCCACGCCGCCGGCGCCGATGATCAGCAAGGGATCGGTCCTGGCCAACGGGCCTGCCTTGCGCAACGCGCTATAGGCCGTCAGGCCCGAGCACGCCAGCGTCGCGGCATAGCCTTCGCTCAGGGCGCCATAGGGCAGCAGATAGCGCGAATGCGGCACCAGCACCAGATTGCTGAAACCGCCATCGGTGGTCGTGCCATGGTGCCGGGGCTGGGAGCACAGTTGCTCCTGTCCGGCCGCGCACATCGCGCACTCTCCGCAGCCGATCCACGGATAGAGCACACGGCGCTCGCCCACCGCGACATCGCTGACCTGATCGCCCACCGCCACGACCTCACCCGACACTTCATGGCCCAGCGTGCGCGGCAGCGCAATGCCCCGGCCCAGGTCCATGCGCTTGCCGCCGCCCAGCGTGAAATAACCATCGGCCACGTGCAGATCGCTGTGGCACACGCCGCAGGCCAGCACGCGCAGCAGGACTTGCGTGCCCGTGGGCGCGGGCACGGGACTTTGGCTCTCCACCAGCGACTGGCCGAAGCCGGCCAGCTTGAAGCTGCGATGGGAAGTGATCTGCCATTTTTGATTCATGCTTGTCTCTTCAATCGCCGGGGCGATCCTTGGGGGTCTTTGGGGATGAGGCAGCGGCCTGCGCCTTCAGCGCGCGCCGCATCTGCACGAAAGCATCGGACTCCCGTGTCAGCACCTGGTTGATGTCCGCTTCCATGGCGTTGTCCTGCAACATCTGACGCGTCAGGCGGACCTGCAACTGCGGAAAACCCGCGATCCGCTCGCCCAGGGCCAGCGCCTCGTCGAGCAGGACCTCGGGCGCATGCACGCGGGTGATGAGACCGATACGCTCAGCCTCGGCCGCATCGAGCTTGGCCGCGCTCAGGCACAGGTCGCGGGCGCGGCCATGGCCCACCAGCCGTGCCAGCAAGGCCGTGGCGCCCAGCTCCGGCATGAAGCCCAGCGCCAGAAAAGGCAGCGAGTAGGTCGAGGCGCTCGATCCCATGCGGATGTCCATCGGCAGCAATTGCGTCACGCCCAGGCCGATGGCCGCGCCATGCACCGCCGC